>NZ_SHMI01000006.1:0-437404 GCF_004284735.1 Shinella sp. JR1-6
CTGGTCTCGGAAATCTCCGCCGCCTGCCGCGAGCAGGACATCGGCGCCTCGCAGATCAACGAGGCGATCCAGCAGCTCGACAAGGTGACCCAGCAGAATGCCGGCGCCTCGGAAGAAATGTCCGGCACCTCGGAGGAGCTGGCCGCCCAGGCCGAGGAGCTGCAGACCTCCATCGCCTTCTTCCGCGTCGATCGCGCCTCCGGCGCCCCGCTCGCCCAGCAGCGCCGCCCGGCGCCGGCCGCGTCGCGTCCGGTCGCCAAGGCGCCCGCCGCGCCGCTTCGCAAGTCCGACAACAGCGTCAACGGCCAGCAGGCCCGCGCCCGCGGCTTTGCCCTCGACATGTCGATGGGCGGCCCGGATGCCGACGACGCAGACTTCAGGGAAAGCGCTTGATCATGGCCGGCACATCCTCCGAATCCCAATTCGTCACCTTCAGTCTCGACAGCGAGGTCTTTGCGGTGCCCGTCTCGGTCGTCCGGGAAATCCTCGACCACGAGGATGCCTTCAAGATCCCGCACGGGCCGGAATACCTGCTTGGGCTCCGGGACGTGCGGGGCCAGGGTGTGCCGGTCATCGACCTGCGTCTTCGTCTCGGCATGACGAAGACCGAGAAGACCCCGCATACGCGGGCCCTGGTGCTCGACGTGCCGATCGGTGAGAAGATCCTCACCCTCGGCCTCGTCGCCGACCGGGTCTTCGAGGTCATCCCCTTCCGCACCGACGAGATCGAGGGTGCGCCCGACATCGGCGTGCGCTGGCCGTCCGACTACATTGCCGGCGTCGTGCGCCGCAACGGCGGTTTCGTCGTCATCGTCGATCTCGCGCGCCTGTTCTCCGGCGCCGAGATGGCGATGATGGGTTCGGCGGGTCGTCTCGCCGCAACGGCATAGTTTCGGGAGCATGGGTGTGGGAGCAGCATTGCGGACGCAAGGGGCGGAGGACGGGTTAAGCAACCGGAACTTCGAAGCCCTGTCGCGCTATATCTACGACTACAGCGGCATCAAGATGCCGATCACGAAGCTGACAATGCTGGAGGGCCGGCTGCGCCGGCGCCTTCGGGCAACCGGCATTGCCAGCTTCAACGACTATTGCGACTATCTCTTCAAGCACGGCGGCATCGAGAAGGAAGCGATCTTCCTCATCGACGCCGTGACCACCAACAAGACCGACTTCTTCCGCGAGCCAAAGCATTTCGAGTACATGGCCGCGACCGGCCTGCCGGAAATGGTGGCGGCCGGCCACAAGCGGCTGCGGCTGTGGAGCGCCGCCTGCTCCATCGGTGCCGAGCCCTATACGATGGCGATGGTGATGCAGGATTTCGTCGATGCGTCGTCCGGCCTCGATTATCGCATTCTTGCCACCGACCTTTCGACCGAAGTGCTTGCCGCCGCCCGGCGCGGCGTCTATCCGCGCGACATGATCCAGCCCGTCCCGGCCGAGATGCAGCGCCGCTACGTCATGGTCTCGCGCCATGCCGGGCGCGGCGAGGTGCGAATCCATCCGCGCCTGCGCTCGACGATCGGCTTTGCCCGCATGAACCTCATGGACAGCGTCTACAAGGTGGGCGACCCCATGCACATGATCTTCTGCCGCAACGTATTGATCTATTTCGACAAGCCGACACAGGCCAAGGTGCTGTCGCGGCTCTGCGACTGCCTGGTTCCCGGCGGTTTTCTCTATGTGGGCCATTCCGAAACGGTCACCGGCATCTCCCTGCCGGTGCGCCAGGTCGCCAACACGGTTTTCAAGAAGATCTGATGGTCCTTCCCGGCAAAAAGATCCGCGTTCTCATCATCGACGACTCGGCGAGCGTGCGCCAGGCGCTGACCCACGTGCTGGAGCAGGATCCGGAGATCGAGGTGATGGGCGCGGCCTCAGATCCCTTCATGGCGGCCAAGAAGATCCAGGAAGAGGTGCCCGACGTCATCACGCTCGACGTGGAAATGCCGCGCATGGACGGCATCACCTTCCTGCGCAAACTGATGTCGCAGCGGCCGATCCCCGTCGTCATGTGCTCCTCGCTCACCGAGGAGGGCTCGGAGACGCTGATGCAGGCGCTGGAAGCCGGCGCTGTCGACATCATCCTGAAGCCGAAGATCGGCGCGGCCGACCACCTCGCCGAGTCCGGCACGCGCATCCGCGAGGCCGTCAAGGGCGCGGCCGTCGCCCGCCTTGGCCAGAACCGGCGCTCGGCCGCCGCCAGCGGGCCGACCGCAAAGCTCACGGCCGATGCCGTGCTGCCCCCGCCCTCCGGCCGCGCCATGGCCAAGACGACCGAAATGGTCGCCTGCGTCGGCGCCTCGACCGGCGGCACGGAGGCGCTGCGGGTTCTGCTGGAACAGTTGCCGGCCAACTCCCCCGGCATCGTCATCGTGCAGCACATGCCGGAAAAGTTCACCGCCGCCTTCGCCAAGCGCCTCAACAGCCTGTGCGAAGTGGAGGTCAAGGAAGCGGTCCATGGCGATCCCGTGCTGCGCGGCCATGTGCTGATCGCCCCCGGTGATCGCCATATGATGCTGGAGCGGCAGGGTGCGCGCTACCATGTCGCCGTGCGCGAAGGCCCCCTCGTCTCGCGCCACCGGCCGTCCGTCGACGTGCTGTTCCGCTCCGCCGCCCGTTCGGCCGGAGCGAATGCCATGGGCGTCATCCTGACCGGCATGGGCGACGACGGCGCACGCGGCATGAACGAGATGCACCAGGCCGGCGCCTATACGGTCGCGCAGGACGAGGCGAGCTCTATCGTCTTCGGCATGCCAAAGGAGGCGATCGCCCATGGCGGCGTCGACAGGATCCTGCCGCTGGATCAGATCGCCCGCGAAATCCTCGCCGCCGACCGGCGGAGATAGCCTGTCCCAGCGGCTTGCACGATGGTTCTGCGCCCGGCAAAGCAGGCGCCTTCATCGGGCATTAACCACAATCACCGAGGATGGCAAAGCACCATGCGAGGTGCTTTGAGAGCGATGACCGGCTCGACAACCGTTCCGGGGAGCCCCATGCCCGTCATCACCTTCGCCAACACCAAAGGCGGCGCCGGCAAGACCACCGCCGTGCTGCTGCTAGCGACCGAGCTTGCCCGCCTCGGCTTTCGCGTCTCGGTACTCGACGCCGATCCGCAGCACTGGATCACCCGCTGGCACGAGAACTCCAAAGGTCTGCTCGGCAATCGCCTCGCGGTGGTGCCCTATGTGACGATGGGCACGATCGACCGGCAGCTCGCCGAAGAGAAGGCGCGCGCCGATTTCGTCTTGATCGACCTGCCGGGATCGCGCAGTTCGCTCCTCGCCAAGGCGGTGGGCTATTCCGACTACGTGCTGATCCCCGTGCAGGGCTCCGCCATGGACGCGCAGGGCGGCGCCAATGTCATCGAGCTCCTGCAATATCTGGAAGACAAGGCCGATATCCATATCCGCCATTCCGTCGTGCTCACCCGTGTCAACTCCATGGTGACGACGCGCGCGATGCATGCGGTCAAGGACCTGCTCGCGGCTCGCCGGGTCCACCTTCTGCAGACGCCGATCATCGAACGTTCGGCCTTCCGCGACATCTTCGGTTGCGGCGGCACGCTCTATACGATGGACGCCCGGCGCGTCAGCAATCTCGACAAGGCGCAGGAGAATGCAAGGGCGCTGGCGCTGGAAGTGCTGCAGCAGATCCCTGCTGCGCTGCGGCCGACCGCGGCGGAGAGGCTGCGAAGCGTCGCCTGAGGCGCCCGCTTTCATTGCAGAGGCCGCGGAAACCGCGGCCTCTTTTCGTTTCAGCCGAGGCCTGGCTCAGAGCGCGGCGACGACGATGACTTCGACGAGGTAGTCCGGCGTTGCCAGCTTGGATTCGCCGGTGGCGCGGGCCGGGGTGTGGCCCTGCGGTGCCCAGACATCCCAGACGGCGTTCATCTTGGAGAAATCGGCCATGTCGGCGAGCCAGATCTGGGCGGAAAGGATGCGAGTCTTGTCGGTGCCGGCAAGCGCCAGCAGGCGGTCGACTTCGGCCAGCGCCTGCTTCGTCTGCTCGGTGACGTCCGAGCCCGCCTCACCGACCTGGCCGGCCAGATAGACGGTCCCGTTGTGCACGACGGCCTGGCTCATGCGCGGGCCGGTTTCAAAGCGTTTGATGTCCATGTCTCATTCCTGTCAGGCTTGAAATTCTTCGCGGGAGGCCGCGGGCACGCAACGGCCGGCGGTGGCCGTCTATACGAGGCCCGGCGCACGGACGCCAGTGGCCCGGCGGGAAATTCGCATGCACCGTGGGTCAGCCGACAGTTTTCAATCCATCGAGCGCCCTGGCAACGATCGTCTCGACGGCGGCGTCGATGCCGACAGTCACGACGCCAGCCTCACCGGACGGATCCTCCAGCGTGGCAAGCTGGCTGTCGAGCAGGCTCGCAGGCATGAAATGGCCATGCCGCGCAGCCATGCGGGCCGTGAGCAGATCGCGGCTGCCCTTGAGGAAGACGAAGGTCAGCGCTCCGCCGGCCGACTGGCGCAGACGGTCGCGATAGATCTTTTTCAGGGCCGAGCAGGAAACGACAACGCTCTTTCCCGCGTCGAGGCTGCCGGCGAGCGCCTGGCCGATCGTATCGAGCCAGGGCCAGCGGTCCTCGTCCGTCAGCGGAACGCCGCGGGACATCTTCTCGACATTGCCGGCGGGGTGCAGGCTGTCGCCTTCGATGAAAGCGGTGCCGAGGGCGGCGGCCAGACCATCGGCGACCGAGGTCTTGCCGGAACCGGAGACGCCCATGACGACGATCGCGCGGGTCGCCGTCATGGGCTGTTCGTCCTCACGCCACGCGCTTGCGGCGTTCGACGCGGGCGCGGATGGCGTCCACGTCGACGCGGGGCGTCGCGGCGAAAAGGGTCTTTGTGTAGTTGTGCTGCGGGTTTTCGAACACCTGATCACGGCTGCCGTATTCCACGGCTTCACCGAAGTACATCACCATCACGTCGTCGGCGATGTGGCGCACCACCGAAAGGTCATGGCTGATGAAGACATAGGTGAGCTTGAACTCGTCCTGCAGGTCGGCGAGCAGGTTGAGCACCTGGGCCTGAACCGAAAGATCGAGCGCCGAGACCGGCTCGTCGAGCACGAGCAGGCGCGGATTGAGCATCAGCGCGCGGGCGATCGCCACGCGCTGGCGCTGGCCGCCGGAGAACATGTGCGGGTAGCGCCCGTAATGCTTCTCCTCGAGGCCGACCTTCTTCAGCATGGCCATGGCGCGATCACGCCGCTCACCTGCAGGCACCTTGGTGTTGATGACCAGCGGCTCCGTGAGGATGTCGCCGATCTTCTTGCGCGGGTTGAGCGAGCCATAGGGGTTCTGGAAGACGATCTGCACCTTGCTGCGCATTTCCGCGGTCAGCGGCTCATGCGCGATGTCGACCTTGCGGCCGTCGATCAGCATGTCGCCCTCGGTGATCGGATCGATCATCGTGACCATGCGGGCAAGGGTGGACTTGCCGCAACCGCTTTCGCCAACGATGGCAAGCGTCTTGCCCTGCTCGACCTTGAAGCTCACGCCCTTGACGGCATGGACGGTCTTGGCGGGTTTGAACAGGCTTCCCGGGATATGGTAGTCGCGTTTCAGGTTCTTTGCTTCAAGAACAGGGGTCATCGGACTGCTCCTGCAAAAATCTCGGCGTCGGTCAGCTTTTCCGTGATCGTCGGCAGGCGCTCGCCGGTGGCATTTTCCGGCAGGGCCGAAAGCAGCGCCTTGGTGTAGACGCTCTTCGGGGCCGAGAAGAGCGACAGCACGTCGGCCTCCTCGATCTGGCGGCCCTTGTACTGCACGATGACGCGGTCGGCGGTTTCGGCGACGACGCCCATGTCATGGGTGATGATGATGAGGCCCATGCCGTGTTCGGCCTGCAGCTTCATCAGGAGGTCGAGGATCTGCTTCTGGATCGTCACGTCGAGCGCAGTGGTCGGCTCGTCGGCGATCAGCAGCTTCGGATTGCAGGCGAGCGCGGTCGCGATCATCACACGCTGGCACTGGCCACCCGACATCTGGTGCGGATAGTGGCCAAGGCGTTCTTCCGGGTTCGGAATACCGACCGACTGGAAGAGCTCGATCGCCCGGTCGCGGCGCGCTTTGCGGGAGAGATCCGTGTGGATGCGCAGCACTTCCTCGATCTGGTAGCCGACCGTGAAGCACGGATTGAGGCTGGCGATCGGCTCCTGGAAGATCATGGCGATATCCTTGCCGATGATCTTGCGCCGGTCGCTGTCGGACATGGCCTGCATGTCGCGGCCGTTGAAGGTGAGCACGTCGGCGGTCACCTTCGCCGTCCACGGGAGAAGCCCCATGGCGGCGAGCATGGAGACCGACTTGCCCGAGCCGGATTCGCCGACGATGGCGAGCACTTCGCCTTCGTCGACCTTGAGCGAAACGCCGTCCACGGCGCGGAAGGGACCGGAAGCCGTCTGGAATTCGACGGTGAGGTTTTTGACTTCGAGAAGCGACATCACGACCTCTTCAGCTTGGGATCGAGGGCGTCGCGCAGGCCGTCACCCATGAGGTTGATGGCAAGCACGGTGATGAGGATGGCAAGACCGGGGAAGGTGACGACCCACCAGGCGCGCTGGATGAATTCGCGCGCTTCGGCGAGCATCGTGCCCCATTCCGGCGTCGGCGGCTGCGCGCCCATGCCGAGGAAGCCGAGCGCCGCCGCGTCGAGGATCGCCGCCGAGAAGGCGAGCGTCGCCTGGACAATGAGCGGAGCGAGGCAATTCGGCAGGATGGTGAGGAACATCAGGCGCAGCGTGCCGGCGCCCGCGACCTTCGAGCCGACGACATAGTCCTTCGACTTCTCGGTCATCACGGCCGCGCGCGTCAGGCGCACGAAGTGCGGCTGGTTGACGAGCGAGATGGCGATCATGGCGTTCAAGAGGCCCGGCCCCAGAACCGCCACCAGCACGAGGGCAAGCAGCAGCGAGGGGAATGCCAGGATGATGTCCATGATGCGCATGATGAACGTATCGACCTTGCCGCGGAAATAGCCGGCGATAAGACCGATCAGCACGCCCGAGACCACCGAAAGCGTCACGACGACGAGACCGATGAAGAGCGAGAAGCGTGCGCCGTAGATGAGGCGCGAGAGGATGTCGCGGCCGACGGCGTCGGTGCCGAGAATATGCCCCCACATGCCGCCGTCCTGGAAGACCGGCGGCAGCAGGAGAAGTTCGCGGTTCTGGCTGCTCGGGCTGTGCGGCGCGACGAAGGGTGCGAAGACAGCGACGAACAGGATGACCAGGAAGAACGCGAGGCCGATGACGGCGCCCTTGTTGCGCGAGAAATAGAACCAGAATTCGGAAAGACCCGAGGGCGGCGTGCCACCCGTCTTGGTGTCGGCCGTGTTTTGAACCGTGCTCATGGATCGCCTCCTAGTGCCGGATACGCGGGTTGACCCAGCCGTAAAGCAGGTCGACCACGAGGTTGACGATCATGATGACGGCAGCGATCAGCATCAAGCCACCCTGCACCACGGCATAGTCGCGCTTGAAGACACTGTCGACCATCCACTTGCCGATGCCCGGCCAGGAGAAGATCGTCTCGGTAAGGATGGCGCCCGCGAGCAGCACGCCGACCTGAAGGCCGATCGTGGTGATGACGGGGATCATCGCGTTGCGCAGCGCATGCACGCCGATGACCCGGAACGGCGGCAGGCCCTTGGCGCGGGCGGTGCGGACATAGTCCTCGCCGAGCACTTCAAGCATGGCCGAACGGGTCTGGCGCGCGATGACGGCGAGCGGGATCGTCGCAAGGACGACCGTCGGCAGGATCAGGTAGGTCAGCGCCGATTTGAACGCCCCCGCCTGCCCGGAGATCAGGCTGTCGATCAGCATGAAACCGGTGACCTGCGGGAAGAAGTACATCAGCGAGATGCGCCCCGAGACCGGTGTCCAGCCGAGATAACCGGAGAAGAAGATGATGAGCAGCAGGCCCCACCAGAAGATCGGCATCGAATAGCCGACGAGGGCGACGCCCATGATCGACTGGTCGAGCCAGGTCCCGCGTTTCACCGCGGCGAAGACGCCGGCGGGAATGCCGAGCACGACGGCGACGATGATGGCGCAGAGCGAAAGCTCCAGCGTTGCCGGGAAGAGCAGCATGAAGTCATCGAGCACCGGCCGCTTGGTCACGATGGACGAGCCAAAGTCGCCCGTGAGCAGGCCGGCGAGATAGTCGAAATACTGGATGTACATCGGTCGGTCGAGGCCAAGCTGGTGCATGAGCTCGGCGTGTCGTTCCGGAGACATGACGCGCTCACCCGACATCAGCATGACCGGATCGCCCGGAAGAAGTCGAATGAAGGAGAACGCGATGAGCGATACCCCGAGGAACGTGGGTATCAGGACGGCGAGCCGTCCGAAGATAAAACGAAACATGGGAGCCAATCCCTTCATTTTTGTGAAAAACCGGCGGCCCGAATGTCTTCGAGCCGCCGGCCAATGCACGCTCTTTGCGGCGTGCGCTTTCTCGTAGCCGATATTACTCGGCGATGTCCACGCCTTCGAAGACGAAGTCGCCAAGCGGGGACTGGACGAAGCCCGAGACCTTCTTGCTCATCGGAACGACGGCGAGCGAGTGGTCGAGCGTGTTCCAGGGCGCTTCGCGCTTGAAGATGACCTGGGCCTCTTCATAGAGCTTGGTGCGCTCTGCAACGTCGGCGGTTTCCTTCGCCTTCGTCATCAGGTCGTCGAACTCCTTGTTGCACCACTGCGCACGGTTGTTGCCGCCGACGGCGTCGCAACCGAGCAGGGTGTCAAGGAAGTTGTCCGGGTCGCCGTTGTCGCCCGTCCAGCCGAGGATGGCCGCGCCGTCGCGGTCCTTGGCAGACGAGAGCTTCAGATACTCGGCCCATTCGTAGGAGACGATCTCGACTTCGACGCCGATCTTGGCAAGGTCAGCCTGCATCAGTTCTGCTGCGCGGCGGGCGTTCAGCATGTACGGACGCGCGACGGGCATCGCCCAGATCTTCATCTTGAGGCCGGCAGCGCCAGCGTCTTCAAGCATCTTCTTGGCCGCTTCCGGATCGAACTTGTCGTCGACGACGGCGTCGTTGTACGACCACATGGTCGGCGGGATCGGGTTCTTTGCAACCGTTGCCGCGCCCTGGAAGACCGCGTCGACGATGGCCTGGCGGTTGATCGCCATGTTGAGGGCCTTGCGGACCTCGACCTTGTCGAAGGGCGGAACCAGCGTGTTGTAGGCGAGGTATGCGACGTTGAGGCCAGCCTGCTCGGAGATGTGCAGGTTCGGGTCGGCCTTCAGCTCGGCGACGTCAGCGGCGTTCGGATAGGACATCAGGTGGCATTCGCCAGCCTTCAGCTTCTGCGCGCGAACGGCAGCGTCCGTGGTGATTGCGAAGACGAGATCGTCGATCTTCTGCTTGCCGCCCCAGTAGTCCGGGTTGGCCTTGTAGCGGATCGCGGCATCCGGCTGGTAGGCAACGAAGGTGAACGGGCCGGTGCCGAGCGGCTGCTGGTTCATCAGCTCCATCTTGCCGTCAGCCTGCAGCTTGTCGGCATATTCCTTGGAGACGATCGAGATGAAGGGCATGCCGAGGTTGGCGAGCAGCGGTGCTTCCGGGCGCTTCAGCGTGATCTTGACCGTCAGGTCGTCGACCTTCTCGATCTTGTCGAGCACATCGGGCAGACCCATGCCGGAGAAGTATTCCCAGGACGCGCCCGGCACGTACTTGTTCCAGGCATTGTCTTCCTTGTACTGACGCTCGAAGGAGAAGATCACGTCGTCTGCGTTCAGCTCACGCGACGGGGTGAAATACTCGGTCGTCTGGAACTTCACGCCCTTGCGGAGCTTGAAGGTATATTCCTTGCCATCGGCGGAAATTTCCCAGCTCTCGGCCAGCGCAGGCTCCAGCTCCGTCGTGCCGCGCTTGAATTCCACCAGCCGGTTGTAGACCGTGTGCGCTGCTGCGTCGAAGGTCTGACCGCCGGTATAGAGGCCGGGATCGAAGCCTTCCGGCGACGCTTCCGAGCAGTAGACGAAGGTCTTCGACCAGGCGGCCGTACCCATCAACGAGGCAAGCGCCGTCGCTGCGAGGAGAGTAGTCAGCTTTTTCATAGTGAGCTTCCCAGGTTTGCTTTTTTGTTCTCTTGTGCAGGCTCGGGTACACTTCCGGCCCCGACCTTGCCGGGGATGGAACGACATTTGCCGCAGGATTGCAATAAGTCCGCGAACAAATTTGTCCAACCGGAAAAAACCGCGGAAGATTATTCTCCACAGCATTAGAAACGGCTTCAAAAGCAACGCGAATCACCCACCCCCCGCCTTGTCAATCCCGACCTGAATGGATAGCGGCGACGCCGGCGTCGTGCCATAACGGGACATCGAGGCAAGAGGGACTGTCCTTCGCTGTTTCCCCCTGTGGCGGCGGGGCGAGACGAAAAGAGCGAAGGGCAGTCCTTCTTTCGTTTCTTCCTTTGTTTTCAGCACCTTGTTCGAACGACCACAAAAAAGTGGACCGCCATCACGAAATTGTCCGGCAAAACCCTTTGCCGCCAAAGATTGTGGCGCTAGATTTGACGCGTGGAATCCCTGGGGATAGAGACCACGTGCCCGTCTTGAACAAACACTACCGGCGCTATGATTTCGAAAGCGATCTTGAGAAGGCTCTCAATCGCGTTGATTTCTTTCGCATTTTCCATACCTTGGCGCTGCGCTACGGTTTCGAGCATTTCGGAATCCTGCAGCTGGCCAACGAACACGAGACGAGCCACCTTGCAGGCCGCCTCGTGCTGCACGACCTGCCAGCCGGCCTTGCCGAGGCCTATGACAAGCGTCATCGCCTGAACGATTCCGCCATCTTCAAAAGCTTCTACAAATCGACCATCCCGACCGTGTGGCTGAGCGATGACCCGGTGGAGAACGGCGCGGTCGGCAGCGGCGACTTCCTCGAGCAGATCGGCTTCGACATGGCGCTTGCCATTCCGGTCCACTCCATCGGGGGCATACGGTATGTGGTGCTCTTCCTGGGCGACGGCGAGGATATCGGCCGCAGCGCCCACTACGAGATCTGCTACGAGGCGAACTGCGCCTTCGACTACTTCTACCGCAAGGTCCTCGCCAACAAGGCAGGCATGGGTCTGACGCCGCGCGAGACGGAAATCCTGCGCTGGATCTCCTACGGCAAGACGGCAAGCGAGATCGCCCTCATCGTCTCGGTTTCCGAGCACACGGTGAACTCGCACACGGCAACGATCCTGAAGAAACTCGACGTGGTGAACCGTACGCAGATGGTGGCAAAGGCAATCCGCGAGCAAATCATCCAATAATGCCGCAAATCAGGTCCGCGGCGTTACCGATAGCAGAGTTAGGGACTTGTTAATGCGTGCCGCGTGGATGAGAGTAGCCGCGGCTTCCGGCCAACCATTCGATGCAATCAGGTTCACCCACCACTATGACCGCAACCGTGCATATCCTGCTTGTCGATGACGACCCTGCGGAAAACGTCATCCTCAGCGCGCTGATGCGCAAGGTGACAAGCTATGCGATCACCCTTCATTATGTAGAGACGGTGGAAGCGGCGCTGGATTTTATCCGTGCTGACGGGGTGCGGCTCGACATGATCCTGATGGACAACCGGCTCCAGCCGCAGGCGGATTTTCGCGAGACCGTGCCGGAACTCCGGCGCAACGGCTACATCGGCCCGGTCGGCGTCATTTCCTCCTCGATAAGCGATGCCTATTTCCAGAAGATCGACGATTACGGCGTCGACTTCCGCATCGACAAGGCCGAGCTCGACCCGACAGCCGTCGAGTTCATCCTCAGGGAATATGTCAGGCAGGACACAAGCGCCGGAGAGTAACCTCCGGCGTCTGGTGCACTTTCAGAAATTTGTGAAATGGATATGCCGCCAGCGCGATACCAAGCTGGAGGCGCCGGGCATTGCACCCGGCGAAGAAAGCGGAAAGGCCCTGTCTCAAGCCTCAGGCGGCGGGCTGCCGCACGGCCGCATTTTCCAGGCCAAGCAGCATGCCGATCTGCGGGCGGGCCTTGACCAGATCGTCGATCGTATATTGCTGCAGCACTTCGAAGAAGGCGTTGAGCGCCTTGCGCAGCGCCGAATTGAGGCCACAGCTATCGACCAGCGGGCATTCGATCTCCCCCGCCTCGAAACATTCGGCCATGGCGAAGGAATCCTCCGTCACCCGCACGACGTCGAACAGCGTGATCTCCGCCGCCGGCTTCGGCAGACGTACGCCGCCGTTGCGGCCGCGCACGGTCTCGATGATGCCGGCCCGCGTCAGCGGCTGGAGGATCTTGAACAGGAACAGCTCGGATACGCCATAGGCCCTGGCGATTTCCGGAACGCGGCTGAGTTTGTCACCATTCGCCGCGCAGTACATCAACATGCGCACCGCATAGTTGGTTTGTTTCGTCAGACGCATCGGGAACTCCGAATCCGGTTTTCTAGTCCGCACACATATAGGACACTTCGCTATTTAGAACAATTCCAAAAAGCGGAAAATCACATTCATGTTATGGCGGGGATCGCACGGTTGACTGCGAGGGGCAAGCCGTTAAACACGACTTTAGCAGTTAAGAATAAATGCACCAGGAGGACCCGATGCAACTGCTTAAGACGTCTCTTGCCGCCCTTGCCCTCTCGACCGCCGGTCTGGCCCTTGCCACACCGGCCTTTGCAGATGGTGAAGTCAACATCTACTCCTACCGTCAGCCGGATCTGATCAAGCCGCTGCTCGACGAATTCACGAAGGAAACCGGTATCACCACCAACGTGCTCTTCCTCGACAAGGGCCTGGTGGAGCGCATCCAGGCGGAAGGCGCGAACTCGCCGGCCGACGTCATCCTGACGGTCGACATCGCGCGCCTGACGGAAGCCAAGGAAGGCGGCGTCACGCAGCCGGTCCAGAACGACGTCATCAACAAGGACATCCCGGCGCAGTACCGCGATCCGGATGGCGACTGGTTTGGCCTGACCACGCGTTCGCGCGTCGTCTACGCGTCCAAGGATCGCGTCGCGCAGAACGAGATCACCTACGAGGAGCTTGCCGACCCGAAGTGGAAGGGCAAGATCTGCACCCGTGACGGCCAGCACTCCTACAATATCGGCCTGATCGCCTCGATGATCGCCCATCACGGCGAAGCCGAAGCCGAGAAGTGGCTGACCGGCCTGAAGAACAACCTCGCCCGCAAGCCCGACGGCGGCGACCGCGACCAGGCCAAGGCGATCCTCGCCGGCGAATGCGACCTCGCACTCGGCAACTCCTACTATGTCGGTCTGATGATGACCAACGAGAAGGAGCCGGAGCAGAAGGATTGGGCGGCAGCCATCAAGGTGCTGTTCCCGAACACCGCCGACCGCGGCAGCCACGTCAACGTCTCCGGCATGGCGCTCGCCAAGAACGCTCCGAACAAGGACAATGCGCTGAAGCTGATGGAATTCCTGTCGGCCGGCACCGCGCAGAAGATCTATGCCGAGCAGGTCTACGAATACCCGGTCCTGCCGGGTGCCGAGCCGTCCGAGGTCGTCAAGTCCTTCGGCACGCTGAAGCCGGATGCCCTGCCGCTCGTCGACATCGCGGCGAACCGCAAGAAGGCATCCGAGCTGGTGGACAAGGTCGGCTACAACGACGGCCCGTCGCAGTAACAGGAATGCCTCCCAAGGCCAAACCAGGAAACGGCGGCTCTCGGGCCGCCGTTTTCGTTCATTGCAGGTCCGGATCCGACTGGCCGGAGATGATCCGGCTGTAGTCGATGATGTCCTTCTTGCGCTGCGGCGTGCCCGGATGGGTGGAGAGGATGGTGGTATCCCCCTTGTCGCCGAGTTTTTCCTCCAGGAGACCGAAGAAGCGGGCGATCGCGGTGGGGTCGTAGCCGGCCTTTGCCATCAGCTCGACCGAGCGCCGGTCGGCTTCGGCCTCCGCACCGCGCGAATAGGAGAGCGCGAGGAGGCCGCCACCCTGCACCAGCACGTCCTCGACCGCCGAGCCGACGTCGCCGGCAATCAGCATGATGAGGCCGGTCATGCCGGCGGCGCGGTAGAACTGGCGCAGGCTGTGCTCCAGCTCGACATGGCCGATCTCGTGCGCGAGCACACCGACGATCATCTCCGTATCGCCACCTGCCAGTTCGACGAGCTGGTCGGTGAGGACGAGCGTGCCGTCCGGCAGCGCGAAGGCGTTCGGTCCGATCAGGCCGCCATCACGGAAATTGAGGGTATAGGCCCCTGCCCCGCGCGGCGACTGGGCAGCGATGCGGGCAAAGCCGTCGGCGATCTCCTTGCGGCGGCCGTCCGGCAGCTTCGTCGGCGAGAAGGTCGTCTGGTCGAGCGCTTCAAGCGTGCCCTGCGCCATCAACTGCGGCACGATCGGCGGCGTGGTGAGGATGGCGACCTCGACGAGCGCCGGCACGCCCCAGCGATAGACCACGCCACCCAACACGAAGGCGGCGAGCACGATGACGATCAGGCGGAGCCGGAACTGCTCCAGCCAGTGCACGAGGCCGGCGCCCCCCTTGCCGCGCGCGGCAAGATAGCGGTCGATGCCGTCATTGTCCCAGGTCTCGAAGACCGAGCCGTCCGGAAAGGTCACCCGGCGCGGGATGGCCCCGACGCGGCCGGAAATCTCGACCCAGGAGAGGCCCGCGCCGGCAAGCGGCTTCTCGCCGCCGACCGGCACCGCCGTGATTTCCCCGGCCCGCTCGACGAGGCGGGCCTCGACCGAGCGGCTGGAGCCGGCGGGATGCCAATCCCCGCCGGCGATGGTGGCATTGTCAGAAGCCAAAGTCGAAACCTTCAAAGTCCATGAACTCCGAGCCGACGGCCGAGCCCTGCGCCTCGATGCGGCTGAACAGCTCGCCGACATCCCCCGTGAAATGGATGCCGGTGTGCTCCCAGGTATAACGCGCCATGCGCACCGCCGCCCAGGGCCGCATCAGGCCGAGGGTCAGCAGCGTGACGATAACGTTGGAAATGGCGATCCAGGTGTAGCGGGTGCGCGAGACGTCGCTCAGCATGCGGTGCTGGCCATCGAAGGTGGTCGCCGACCAGGCGATGTTGCGCACGCCCGCGCGATAGAAGAGGCCTGCAATGCCGAAGGTCGCGAAGAGCACGATGTAGCCGATGACCGCGCTGATGACGAGCGGGATCTGCTGTTCCGGCGTCAGAGCGCCGGGCGTCTCGATCATCGGCAGGATCAGCGAGAGATTCATGAAGACGATGAGCGCGATGATGCCGAGGCCGACCAGCGCGATGAGGAACGACAGGAGCCAGGACTTATAGAGCGGGCCGAGCTGCGGGTCGGTATCGAAGGCCTTGCCGCCGTAGCGCAGGTTCGTGCCGACATAGCGCGAGACCCAGCGGCTGGCGAGCGGCGTGAGGATACCGATGGTGATGACGGCGAGCAGGCTGCCGAGAATGAAGGCCTTGAACGCGCCGCCCGCACCGCCGACGAAATCGAAGCGAACATTGCGGTAGCTCGTGACACGTGCGCTGAAGCGCAGGCCCTTGGCGACAAGCCAGGGCAACGCGATCAGAACGACGAGCGTCGGCAGCAGGACGAGAATCGGCACCAGCGTCGCAACCACGTTGAGCGCGATAAAGGCACCGAGAACGATGAGGCGGCCGATGAGGATCTGCAGACCCTTGGCGTGGTATTCAAAGGACCGGCCAAGCAGCACGGTATTGCCGTAGAAATAACGATTGCGCCGGACCTTGGCCCAGGCAGAATAGATGCCAAGCGTGATGATCGTCAGCAGCACATTGACGATCCAGATGCCAAAATATTCCGACGCCTTGCCGGTAAACGTGATGCGGTTAAAACCGCCCGCCTGTCCCGCGGGCGCAGCAGATGCTGCGAATGACATATCGTTTGCCCCTTCCGAATGCATAGACACGAGGGCTTAACGGGCCGGGATCGATGGCTATTCTTCGCAGGGCACAAAAAACTCGCAATGCAAAAAGGGCCCCCTTGCGGGAGCCCTTACAATCCTTCCGGCGGGACGGATCACTTCATCGTCGGCATGACGAATTCGGCGCCGTCCTTGATACCCGACGGCCAGCGGCTGGTGATCGTCTTGGTACGGGTCCAGAACTTGATCGAGTCCGTGCCGTGCTGGTTGAGATCGCCGAAGGACGAGGACTTCCAGCCGCCGAAGGAATGGTAGGCAAGCGGAACCGGGATCGGAACGTTGACGCCGACCATGCCGATGTTGATGCGGCTGGCGAAGTCGCGGGCCGCGTCGCCGTCACGGGTGTAGATCGCGACGCCGTTGCCGTATTCGTGCTTCATCGGCAGGTCGAGGGCTTCCTCGTAGTTCTTGGCGCGAACGACGGACAGGACCGGGCCGAAGATTTCGGTCTTGTAGATTTCCATGTCCGGCGTGACGTTGTCGAACAGGCAGCCGCCGACGAAATAGCCGTCTTCATAACCCTGAAGCTTGAAGCCGCGGCCGTCGACGACGAGGTTGGCGCCTTCTTCCACGCCCTTGTCGATGAGGCTCAGGATGCGGGCCTGGGCTTCCTTGGTGACGACCGGGCCCATGTCGGCCTTGTCATCGGTGTAGGGGCCGATGCGCAGGCTCTCGATCATCGGCGTCAGCTTTTCGATCAGCCGGTTGGCGGTTTCCTCGCCGACGGGGACGGCAACCGAGATCGCCATGCAGCGCTCGCCGGCCGAACCGTAGCCGGCACCCATCAGCGCGTTTGCGGCCTGGTCGAGGTCGGCATCGGGCATGATGATCATGTGGTTCTTCGCGCCGCCGAAGCACTGGGCGCGCTTGCCGTTGGCGGCAGCCGTGCCGTAGACGTAACGCGCGATCGGCGTGGAGCCGACGAAGGAGACGGCGGCGATATCCGGATGCGCCAGGATGCCGTCGACCGCACCCTTGTCGCCGTTGACGACGTTGAGGATACCGGCGGGAAGGCCAGCTTCGATCATCAGTTCGGCAAGGCGGATCGGCAGCGACGGATCGCGCTCGGAGGGCTTCAGGATGAAGGCGTTGCCGCAGGCGATAGCCGGGGCGAACATCCACATCGGGATCATGCCCGGGAAGTTGAACGGCGTGATCCCGGCGCCGATGCCGACCGGCTGGCGGATCGAATACATGTCGATGTTCGGGCCGGCGCCTTCGGTGAATTCGCTCTTGGAGAGGTGCGGAATGCCGATGACGAATTCGCAGACTTCCAGGCCGCGGATGACGTCACCCTTCGAATCCTCAACGGTCTTGCCGTGCTCGCGGGAGATCAGAACGGCAAGCTCGTCCATGTTCTGGTTCAGAAGCTCGACGAACTTCATGAAGACGCGGGCGCGGCGCTGCGGGTTGGTGGCGGCCCACTTCGGCTGCGCGGAAAGCGCGCTGTCGATCGCGGCCTGCAGGTCGGCGTCGTTGGCAAGTGCGACCGTCGCCTGGACTTCGCCCGTCGCCGGATTAAAGACGTTCGCGGTGCGGCCGCTGGTGCCGGCGACCTTCTTGCCGTGGATGAAATGGCCGATCTCGTACATGGGGAGCTCCTCCGTTGGTATGAAGAGATCATTGCACTTCAATTTGCACAACTCAATCACCTTGGATAAGGAACCGTTGTGCAAAAATTAAAGTCGGAGGCGGAAATGAACTGGGATGACGCCCGCATGTTCCTGGCGGTGGCCCGTACCGGGCAGCTGCTTGCCGCCTCCCGCCGCCTCGGCGTCAACCACGCCACGCTCAGCCGCCGCGTCAGCGCGCTGGAGGAAGCGCTGAAGACGCGGCTCCTCATCCGCCGCACCAATGGCTGCGATCTCACCGCCGAAGGCGACGCCTTCTTTCGCGCGGCCGAGCGGATGGAGACGGAGATGCTCGCGGTGCAGGCGAGCATCGGCCGTATCGATACGGCCGTCGCCGGCACGGTGCGCGTCGGGGCGCCGGATGGTTTTGGCGTGTCGTTTCTGGCACCTCGGCTCGGGCGGCTGACGGCGCGGCATCCGGAACTAAAGATCCAGCTCGTGCCGGTGCCGCGCTCCTTCTCGCTCTCCCAGCGCGAGGCCGACATCGCCATCACGCTGGAACGGCCGGAACAGGGACGCCTCGTCTCCTCCAAGCTGACGGACTATACGCTCGGCCTCTATGCCTCGCGCGCGTATCTCGCGGAAAACGGCACGCCGCAGGGCGTCGAGGACCTCAAAGCCCACCGGCGTGTTGGTTATGTGGAGGACCTGATCTTCACCGCCTCGCTCAATTTCACCGGCGAGGTCATGCGCAGCTGGGATGCCGGCTTCGAGATTTCCAGCGCGACCGGCCAGACGGAGGCCGTGCGTTCCGGCGCCGGTATCGGCATCCTGCACGACTATATCGCCCGGCAATATGACGAACTCGTCCGCCTCCTGCCCGGCACCGCCATCCGCCGCGCCTACTGGACGACCTGGCACGAAAGCGCGCGGGATCTCACACGCGTGCGCACCGTCGCCGAATTCGTGCAGGAACTCGTGCAGCAGGAGCACCACATCTTCTTGTAGGCGTCAGTCGCCCGTGGTCAGTGCGGCGGTTTCGGGCATCGGCACCAGTGCACTTTTCGCCCGGGCCGTCTGCGCGTCTTCCAGCGTTTCCACCGGCTTTTCAGAGACGGCAACCTTCACCTTCTCCTGGCCGGCCTCGCCTGGGAGCGGCACACGCACGGCATTGCGGATGACGGCCGGCTCTTCGGCCCGCTTCTCCTCCACGAGCCGGCGTTTCGGCGTGCGGCGCGGCACCACGCCGTCGTCGACAACCGCCACAGGCTCGGCGCGCACCGCGACGGGCTGGCTGCGCAGGACGCCGCTGCCGCCGGCATAGCGCAGCATGTCGAAGGTCTGGTCCGTCACGGGCTTCAGCCGCATTCCCGCCATCAACGCGGCGATGCGCTCTTCCGGCATGGAGGGATGGCAGAAGCGCAGGCGTACCTGCGCGGAATAATTGCCGTCTCCGAGACGGCCCATCGCCGTTTCGCTGAGCGGCGCCGTCCGTTTGGCGAACTGCCAGGCGTAGAGGCAGCTGCCGGAGGCGCCCAGCGGACCCGTCGCATAACCATAGATGCCGTGCGTGTTCTGGCCGGCGGCGGCGTTGATCCTCATCGCGACATCAGGCAGGGCCTGCCGCATCTCGGCGAGGATCGCCCGTCGCGTCGGGGCGCGCAGGAAGGAGACACCCTCGGAGGGCGTGCCGACCCGCACCGTCAACACGTTCTCGCCGGCAGAAGCCGTCGCGTTGGAATAGACGATCGCCTGCTCGAAGAAATCGCCGCGTACCGTCTGGCGCACACTTTCGATACGTCCGGAGATCGACGGGAGGTAGGCAGCGGCGAATTCCGGCGAGACCTCCGTCGAGATCGGCGGCGCGTCCGGACGGATGGATCCGGTTTCGAGGAAGGGGTCGTGCACGGCGGTGCAGCCCGTGGCGAGGAGCGGAAGTGCAGCGAGAAACAGCCAGCGCATGAAGAACCTATCGGATGGGAGCCGTGGAGACGGCGAGGCCGCGAGCGGCCGCCGGATCATAAAGATGCATGTTGAGCCGCGCGAAGACCGCCTGCGCCTGGCCACGATTGCCGAGATGGTAGTAGGCCCAGCCACGCAGCTGGCTGAGATCCGCCGGTTCGGCGACGAGGCTGGCCCGAGCGTTCAACGCATCGAGCACACGCTGGTACTGCTTGTGGTCGAAGGCCGAGCGGGCGCGCTGCCAGTAGATTTCCGCCCGGACCTCGCGGTCCCGCTTTTCCGCCAGCGGATAGAGGCCGACCATCGCCTCGGCATCGTCGGTCAGCCGGCCGCGCAACAGGGTCAGCGCCGCGCCATAGGCGGCGTCCGCCTGGGTGCGGCTGTTGCCGAGCGCCGCCTCAAAGGCGTTGCGGGCCTCCGCGAGCCGGTTCAACTCGAGATGGCACCAGCCCTTGATCAGCATGGCATCGGCAGAGATCGTGCCGCGCGCCTCCAGCGCGGAAATCTCCTTGATGCAGGCGCTGAAGCGCTTCGCCTTGAATTGCGCGAGATAGCCGGTGCCGCCGCCAGTCGCAGTCGCGACAGGCATCTCGACGGCGACGCTGCGCCGGCCCTTCGGCGGTGTCGCGACCTTTATCTCGGCCCAGATTTCCGGGTAGACTTCGCGGTATTCCGCCTCCAGCGCCGCATAGTCCTTCTTTGCAGCCAGACGCAGCAGGCTGAGGGCAAGGCCCTTGACGCGCACCGGCGCGCTTTCCCAGTCGAGTGACTTTTCAAACCAGGCCTTCGATGCCTCGTACTGCCGGGAATTGTAGGCATACCAGGCGAGGATTTCCGCATGGTCGGCATTCGACGTCGCGAGGATGGCGTTGCTGTAGGCGGTGACCGTCTTCACGTCCGCGTCCGGCTGGTCGGGCTTGGAAAAGCGCAGCGACAGCGCATTCATCAGGAATTCGGGATCGGCGGAGAGGTCGTCGACATAGTCTTCCGCGACGGCATAGGCCGCGTCCTGCTTGTTCTGCGCAGCAAGCGAGAGGTAGAGGCCCTTGGCGTTCTCCACGTCGCGACGCTTGGCGAGCGCCGCCTTGAACCAGCGTTCGGCATTTTCAGCCGACTTGAGTTTCAGGTCGTACCAGCCGAGCAACGAGAGGTCTTCGAGACGCTCGCCCTTTTCCGCCACCGCACGCAGCCGGCCGACCTCGCCTTCGGCAATCGGTGTCTGGCGCTTTTCATCCGCGTTGAAGTCCGCGACGTCCTTGCGGGTGAGGTCGAGTTCCACCGGCTGCAAGCCGGCCTGCAGCAGCGGCGAGGTCGCCAGCAGGTTCATCGCCTTACGCACGTCCTCAGCCGGGAAATCCCGCGTCGATTTTTGGAGGGTGGTGAGGATCTGCTGATCCGGCAGGCGCCTGTCGCCCTCCCGGAAGAGCAGGCCACGATAGGCACCCGCCAGCGCATCCTTGGCGCCGGTCTGCGCATAGGCGTCGAGCAGCATCCAGACGAGATCGACTTCCGTCTCGCCTGCGGGGTCGATGGTCTTGCCAGCCTCGATGACGCCCATCCAGTCCTTGCGGGCGGTTGCAGCCATCATCTCGACGCGCTGCTTGCGGCGGGCAAGCTTTCCTGAAAAATCCGCACTCGGCGCCCATTGCGGGTTTTCCGAACGGCGGCGGCCGATTTCGGCCTCGATGCCGTTAAAATCGTTCTTGTCGTAGAGCGTCCAGAGAGCGCTTTCATCGACCTGCCGGGCGGCGGGCGAATAGACGTCGGCAGGCACGACGAAATCCGGATATTTCAGCCGCAACCGGTTCGTCTCGGCCTCCAGCCGGTCCTGCTGCTTCTGCTCGGCATAATAATAGAGCGCGGCCAGCTCGACCTCGCCGGGGCCGGCCTTTGCATCGGCCGCCAGCGCCATCGATGACAGGGCCGGGGTGCCTAGCAGCAGGGTCGCAAGGAAAAGCGTTCTCATCGGTCGGACCTCACGCCCTTTTTCGGCACCGTCAGGCCGAGCCAGGCGGCGAGGGCACCGAGGCAGGCAAGCACGAGCAGCACATAGATCTGGAAATTGTCGGAGAACCACGCCGCCGCGACCCGGCGCAGGTTGCCGGGGCTGCGGTCCGACAGGTCGGCGATGTAACGATCCGCGGCCGGCAGGCTGACGAGCGAAAGGCTCGCCGTCTCGATCGCCGCGGTACCACCCTGAAGATCGCGCCAGACGGCGGGCTCGACGAGCCGGTTGACGCCCGCCTCCACATCCCGTGGCGCATCGGCCTTGATGACGGTCCAGGTGGCCAGCCCATCGGGCGAGCGCATCTGGGAAAGCGTCACCAGAGAGCCCTCGCCATGGGGCGCAAGCCGCGCCTCGTCCTCGCCTTCGTAGTTCAGCCAGCGGCCGAAACTGTTCGTCGCGGCGGCAAGCCAGAGCTGCGCCCGGGCGCCGAAGGAAAGCTCATCCTCCCCCGCCGCCGTGGAATCGTGGAAGGCCTGCAGGAGATCGGCGGTCTCGCTACCCGTCGCAGCGCCGCCGGATACCGAGGCGGTGACGACCGTGTCGGGTTTCAGGAGATCGGCGACCGACGCGCTGATGTCGTCCGCAGTCGGGAAGGCCGCTTTGTCCGCCGGCCCGAGTTCGGCGAAATCGTTCTGCGAGGAGACGACCAGCGCATCCCGCCCGGAACCCTCGGCGGGCGTACCGATAGCGATCCGTGCGTTGAGCGGCGCGCGGGCGGAAAGGGCAAGCCGCGCGAGCATGGTCAACCCGGCGCCGACCGACTGGTGATCCGCCCGATCGACGACGAGATCGAAGGGCTTGCCGCCGCCATAGGGATAGGCCTTGCCGGCAAGCGCCGCGAGATCAGGAAGCCGGCCGACCCGGGCAAGCGCGGGGACCTCGATGGCCGTCGTATCGAGCAGGATGAAGCGCGGCTTGCCGTCGTCACGCTCTTCCGGTCGGCAGGCATTATCCGCCGCGGTCGGCAGTTCGGCCAGCAGCTCTACGCGGTTGACGCCCGGGCGGAAGGCACGCAGCGGCAGTTCGATGCGCTTGCCGTCGAACTGCTCGCCTTCGCGGTTGCGGAAGGGATAGCTCTTCACGACCTTGTCGTTGACGCGCACAAGGAGCTGGGCGGTCTGTTCGAGGCCCGGCGAGGTGGCGGCGGAAAGGCGCAGATCGAGCGTCGCATATTCCGCCGGATAGAAGTCTGCCGGCATCTCCACGGCGAAATCGGTGCGCGAGAGGCGGCCGGAGAAGACGCGGGTCTCGTAGCCCGCCTCCCGGAGCGTGCGGCGCTCGCCGGCATCGACCGAAAGCAGGGCCCGGCCCTTCTCGAAGATGCCGGATTTGAGCCCGTCGGCCATCGGCCCCTTCACGGCAGCAAGCACCGCGGCATTGACATCGCCGAGATTGGCCGCGCGCAACACGACCGCCGCACGCCCGGACGTGGCGCCGGCCTGTACGGACAGTCCGCGCGGGGCGGCAGAAAGGCCGAGCCCGGCAAGCACTGTGCCGCCGCTGCGGTCCATCGCCATGACGAGGTCGATGCCGGGACCCGTGCCCGGCTTGTCCGCGATCGCTACGGTGATGTCGTCGCGATTCAGGAAAAGCACGAGGGCCTGCAGCACCGGCGCAACCTCGTTCAGCGCCTCGGCACCGGACGCGCCGGGAAGGACGACGCGGATTTCCGTGCGCTGCGCCGAATTGCGGCGAACGGCGAGCAGGCTGTCGAAATCAGTGAAGGGTGCGGCAACGCCGGTGGCAAAGCCGCTCAGCGCCGGATCGAGCTTCGTCCAGAGCTCGTAGGTCGCATCGAGCGAGCAATCCACACGGTGATGCTGGCGCGCGCGGACCTGCACGACATTACGGCCGGCCCGGAGGTATTCCGGAGCGACGGCGATCCTTTGCGTCAGGGTGCCGTTCGGCGCGGCGATAGCGAAATTGCCGACATCCCGGCCGTTCACCTCGACATCCACCTTCGCCGTATCGGGAAGCACCGAGACGGCGTTGATATAGGCAAGGTTCAAAGCACCGCCGGCGGAAACCTGCGGGCCATCCAGCTGGAAGGTAAAGGTCGCGACATCGTCCTCGCCGGCGAGCGTGAAGGCGCCGGCCGATTGCTCGAAGGGCACGAGCGTGATGGCCGCGGCGTTCTCCGCCGTTCCGGCCTTCTCGACATTGACCGGCCCGGGCAGCAGACCACCGGCAAGCGCCGTTCCCTCGAGGAGCGGCTTGACCGCATCGGCGACCAGGCCCTCTGCCCGGCCGGAGGCGGCCGAGGCGACGAGAAACGCAAGGCCGAGTGTAGCAAGGAGAGATGTCTTAGCCATAGGCCTGGGTTCCTGTGAGGACCGGCGGCAGATCGGCTGCACGGCCTGGGATCTTGGCATTGTTTTCCTTCACCACGATGGGAGCATCGGCGAAGGACTGGACGGCGCTTTCACGGATGAGGCCGGCGGAGTATCGCAAGGCACGCAGCGTCTCGCGGATGCTCCAGAGAGCGAAACGCGAGGTGCCCCAGAAGAAGCTGCGGCGCACCTGGCGACGGGCGATACGCTCCTGCAGTACCGCCTGGTCGGAATACATCAGCTCGGCGATCGCCAGGAAGGTTTCCGGCGTGCGCTCCTTGTAGGCGAAACCATGCACCGCGCCCTCGCCGGCTTCGCGGCTGGAACGGCAGACGACGTCGAAGGTGATGACCTGGCCGGCGCGGCGAAGCTCGATCGTCGCCTCAAGCGGTTTCTCGAGATCGATCTCCGGCGCCTTCTCGACGAATTCCACCGAGACGCCGCCAAAGGAAGCATCCTGGATGATGACGTTGGAGAGCTTGCCACCGGCCTTCATCAAGGCGTGGCGCTTGACCGGCAGGCGCTGGTTGCGGCGCAGTTCGCGGCGTTCGGCGACAGCACCGAGGGCAGCGCCGGCAAGGCCGAGATTGATGAGGTTCCAGCCCGCCACGATCATCAGCAGTTCAGTCGCGACCGGTTCCGTCAGGAAGCGGTAGCCGGAATAGAGCGCGGCCGCGAGAAGCAGGAAGAAGATGATGAAATAGGGTCGTGCCAGCGGCGAGAGCATGCTGCGGTCGAGCGTCTGGCCCTTGGCCGTCACATTGAAGGTGGGCTTGCGCGGGTTGCGGATCACGCTGACGATCGAGCCGAAGAGCAGCACCGACTGGACGTATTCGTAGAGCTCGGAGACCCAGGGCCAGCGCACGCGGCCGTAGAGGTAGCTCTGCATGGCAAAGGAGCCGATGAGATAGGTCACCGCATAGGAGGCGAATTCCAGGATATTGGCCTGGTAGATCTCCAGCGAGAAGAAGATGTAGAGCAGCGGCGAGAAGACGAAGGCAAGTCGCGACAGCGGGAACAGCCAGAAGAGATTGATGCCGGCATAGCAGATGCGCTGGGCGAGCGTCAGCCCCTTGGCGAGGAACGGCCGGTTGAGGATGAGGATCTGCAGCATGCCCTGGCACCAGCGGGCGCGCTGGCCGATGAAGGACACGAAGGTTTCCGGCTGAAGCCCGGCGATCAGCGGCTTGTCGACATAGAGGCTGTGCCAGCCCTTGGAATGCAGCGCCAGCGCCGTTTCGCAATCCTCGGTGATCGACTGGCCGGAAAAGCCGTTCGCCGCGACGAGCGCCGCGCGGCGCAGCACCGCCGCCGAGCCGCAGAAGAACGAGGCGTTCCACTTGTCGAGCCCGCGCTGCAGGATCGAATAGAACATCTCGTTTTCCGAGGGCATGCGCGCGAAGGTCTGGAGGTTCTTTTCCAGCGGATCGGGATTGAGGAAATAGTGCGGCGTCTGGACGAGGAAGAGCTTCTTGTCCTTGCGGAAATAGCCGACCGTCTCGCGCAGGAACTCGCGCACCGGGGCATGGTCGGCGTCGAAGACGACGACCAGTTCGCCGTTCGACACCTTCAGGCCCTCATTGAGATTGCCGGCCTTGGCATGGTCGTTCTGCTTGCGGGCATGATAGTGCACGCCGAGCGAGGCGCAGAGCGCCTTCAGCTGCTCGTGCCGGCGGATCGCCGCAATCGAGATGCGCGGATCCTTGTGGTTGCGCTTGGCCTCCGTGCCGCCGTCATCGAGCAGATAGACGTTCAGCTTGTCCTTCGGATAGCGCAGCGACTTTGCTGCCGCGAGCGTGCCGGCGAGCAGTTCCGGCTCCTCGTTGTAGGACGGGATGAAGACGTCGACAGTCGGTAGGCTCGCCGCATCGCCCTCCTCCGGGCTTTCGCGCTTCACCGGATCGGCCAGCATGAAGAAGCTGATCGCCAGCATGGCGAGGCAGTACATTTCCGCCAGATAGAGGACCAGGCCGGGAATGAAATTCAGCGGCTCGTAGATGCTCGGCAGCGTCTCTGTGGTGCGCCAGAACGCGTAGCGCATGGCAAGGATGCCGGCAAAGATGAAAGTGACGAGCCGGAAGGTGGCGCTCTTCGGGCGGGTCATCGCCAGAAACATCACGCCGAGCACAGCAAAACTCAAGATAAGCTGTGCCTGAAGGCTGATCGGCAGCCAGAGAAGGAACAGCCCGAACATGCCGGCGGGAATCGCCAGCCATTTGACGCACGTCATGTGCATTTGAAGAACCCCATTTGCATCGCGGCAGCGCGTCATGCGGACCGGTTCCGAACAGGAACGGGAGGACATTAGGGATCTATTGGTCAATGGATTCCTAATGGAGTGCCAAAACGGGAATGGCGCCAAAAGCGTGGTAAAGGAAGGGTTTACGCAGCGTCAGGGGTGGGCGGAAACAGGAGATTGCGGTCGTCCGGGCAGGCCAGGATTTGGCGAACGAAGAGCAGTGCCGACGGGAAGCCCGGCAACAGCTTCGAGCAGGCAGTCCCAACTATGGGCGCGTTCGGCGTGATCGACCCAGAAATCGAAAACCACCGGTAGCCGCTCCCGCGGCGTTGGGAGAAAGGGGAGGAACGACGGCGCCATGGTGCCGAAGCCGACTGCTGCGAATGAAGGGAGGGATATTCCTCTCTCCCGATAAGTCCTATCGAAAACAACTTATCAGGAGAGAGGAATGGTACGGTTGAGTGGGGTCGAACCACCGACCTCAGGTGCCACAAACCTGCGCTCTAACCAACTGAGCTACAACCGCACAAGGGCGCGTCAACCGCGCTTGGTGCGTCACATACGGGCAGTCGCACCATTTTTCAAGCCTTTTTTTAGAGGCTTGCACAAACGAAAATGGCCAGACGATCGTCTGGCCATTTTATCACGACGTGGAAAACCGCGCTATCGTCCGTATCAGACGGCCTTGAAGGACTTCATGGCCTTCTCGGCGGCAGACTTGCCGGGAGCGGTGACCTTCTCGGCAACCTTCTTGGAGGTTTCCTGCAGGGTCTTGGCCTGCTCGACGGCGACCTCAGCCTGCTTGCGCAGGAAGGCGGTCTGCAGTTCGAAGAGTTCGGAAACGGACTTCACACCAAGCAGGGCTTCCATGTGCGAAAGCGAATTTTCGGCATTGGTGCGCAGCGCTTCGATGGCCTTGAGACCGAGTTCGACGGAGCCGGCCTGGGCGCTTTCGAGCGTCGCTTCGACGGTCTTGGTCGCGTCTTCGGCAGCTTCCTTCATCTTGGCATAGGCTTCCTTGGTCTGCGCGGCGCCCTTTTCGGCGAACTCGCGGAAGCTCTCGGAGAACTTGCTCGGGTCGATGGATGCGATGGAGAATACGTCGTCGGTCTTCTTGGTAGCCATTGTCTGCGCTCCTTGGTTTGGCCCTCTCTAGAGGCGCCGTGTTCTTGGATGGCTTCTATATAGTCGATCTTCTTTTGCATTGCAACAAAATTGTGCAACGCACAAAAACCCACATGGCCGTTAACCCTTCTGCCTGAAAGCTCGGGGCTTTGCGGGCCAGGCGCTGGACCCTCCGCCTGTGCGTCGCTATTAATAAAGCGTTAATCGAAAGCCGGGACGCCGGAAGCCAGAACAGGCCTGAACATGTCCGCAAAACAGTATCCCTTTATCGACGTCGCCGTCCATGAACGGGTGCGCCTGCCCTTCGCCCGGGGCGAGGCGGTCGTGCTGTTTTCCAGGAACATGGCACGCGTGCTCTGGGCAAACGGCCGGGGCGCCGCCCTCTTCGGCCACGACAATATCTACGACTTCCTCGATGCCGGACCGGATCGCGCCGATGTGACCTTCCGCCAGCTGGCCGCGACCGCCCAGCAGGTGCAGGCGCCGGGCGATCGCCGTACCTTTCTGATGCGCATCGGCAGCGGCTTTCGCAGCGTGCCGGTAACGGCCGCCGTCGAGACCGTCACCATCCGCGCCGGCGACGACGCGATCCTGTTCAGCGCGCCCATCGGCACCGGACGGCAGGACCTGCACGAGACCGCCGCCGCCATGCTTACCGGGTTCGACGACCCGGACACGCACATGGCCGTGCTCGACAGCGCCGGTGCGATCGTTGCCGCATCGGAGGGTTTCGGTAGCCTCTCCATCAGCCCGGAAACGCGCCGTGCCCTCGTCGAGGCCACCGGACGCAGCATCGAGCGCCTCGTCAAACGCCCGATCGCCACCGGCCGCGGCCATCTTCCCGCCGCCATCGGCCGCATCGCCACCGATCCGCCACTCCACCTGCTCTTTGCCGTCGAAACGATTCTCGGCCATCTCGACCCGGCCGACGACGCGGCAGAACCCGCCGCCGCAACGCCGGCAGCAGCCGCTGTGGACACCGATATTCCGACGCCCGCCTTGGAGGCGCCGGCAGAGCCCGAGCAGATCGTCGAGACGGCAGAACCGATTTTTGAAACCGAAACGGTCCTCGCAGAGGACATGCCGGCAATCGAGGACGCCGCGGCGACGGGAAGCCCGGCTGAGATCATGGCCACCTCCGACGAGGGCGCCATTGAAGCCCCGGTTGCCGACGCTCTGCCGCAGGCTGCGGAAGCCGTGGAAAACATGCCGGACGCAATCGCCGGGCAAGAAGCCGTGGCGCATGCGGATGAGATCGCCGCCGAACCCGAGGCGGTTGCGGCAAGCGACGGCGCGGTAGACGGGAAGACAGCCGGCTTCACCTTCAATCCGCAGGGCCGGCCGATCCGTTTCGTCTGGAAGATCGACGCCGAGGGCCGGTTCAGCGAGATATCGGACGAGTTTGCCGCCGCCGTCGGCCCGCATGCCGCCGCCATCTCCGGCGAGCGCTTCTCCGACGTCGCCGCGCGCTTCGACCTCGACCCCGACGGCAAGATCGGCGACCTCCTGCGCCGCCGCGACACCTGGTCCGGCAAGACGATCCTCTGGCCGGCCGAGGGCACCAACCTCGTCGTGCCCGTCGATCTCGCCGCCCTGCCGACCTATTCGCGCAACCGGGAATTCGACGGCTTCCGCGGCTTCGGCATCGTGCGCATCGCCGATGCGGCTCCGGACTCGCATGCCCGCGGCCTGACGCTCGGTGTTACCGAGGATGAGCAGGCCGCCGAAATGGAGGAAGTCTTCGCCGAAGAAGCCGGCACCCTCCTGGAGAGCGCGGCCGAGGAGCTGGACGACACGGTCGAGCCGACGGAAGACCTTGTTGCGGACGCTGCAGACACGCCTGCCGCGGTCTCCACCGTGCCCGAGGAGATCGTCCAAGCGGACGAGCCGGCCCCGACGGCGCAGGACGCCGACGAAACGGCCGCGACAGCGGCTGCCCCTGCGACCGAAGACGAGGGCACGCCGGCAGCCCCTCTTGAGGACGAACAGGACGCCTTCCGCGGCGAGCGCCCGGCGCTGCGCCTTGTCGAGACACCGGCACGCCGGCAATCCGACAAGATCGTGCAGCTCGAGACCCGGCGCAATCGCGGTGGTCTTTTCGACGGCCTTTCGACTGGCGAACAGGCCGCCTTCCGCGAGATCGCCCGCCAGCTCGGCGAAACCTTCGGCAAGCGAAAGCCGGAGGACCAGCCGCCGGCCACGCCCGTGGAAACCGCAAACGGCAGCGAACAGCTGAACGAAACCACCCGCGACAACCAGCCGGAAACGGTTGAGAACGAGGATACCACCGTTGCGCTGGCAGCCGGCGAAAACGATGCGGAAGTGCCCGGCCTCGAAATCGGCCCGCATGCCGACGATCTCCTGAGCGAGCCCCAGGCCGAGACGCGCACGGCCATCGCCCCACCGCGTCGGCAGATGGAGTATGGCCTCACTGCCCCCGTCGTCGATGTTCTACCCGTTGCCCTGCTGGTGCATGTCGGCGACCGGCTCATCCATGCCAATCCGGAATTCTACCGCCTGACGGGGTATACGAGCCTTGAGGATCTTGAGGCATCCGGTGGGCTCGACATCCTTCTGGCCGGCCCCGACGAGGATACAGAGGATAGCGACGGCACGATGGCCCTGCGCCATGCCGACGGTGAAAACACGAGCGCCGTGCACGCCCGGCTCCAGTCGATCCGCTGGGAGGATGGCACGGCGCTGATGCTGGCGCTGACGCCGCTGCACGCAAGACCGGCCCTTTCGCTGGTCGAGACCGTACCGGCGCCGGCGGTCGAAACCGAGGAGCGCAACGCCGACCAGACGAGCGCCGCCGCGCTGCGCGTCGAGGTCAGCGAGTTGCGCTCGATCCTCGAAACGGCAACCGACGGCGTCGTCGTGGTCGGACAGGACGGCGACATCCGCTCGATGAACCGCTCGGCCAGCGCCCTCTTCAACTATGACGAGGACGAGACCCGCGGCCGGCCCTTCGCCATGCTGTTTGCCCATGAAAGCCAGAAGGCGGTGCTCGACTATCTCGCCGGGCTTTCCGGCCACGGCGTCGCAAGCGTGCTCAATGACGGGCGCGAGGTCATCGGCCGCGAGGCGAGCGGTGGTTTCATCCCGCTCTTCATGACCATGGGTCGCCTCTCTTCCTCCGCCGGTTATTGCGCCGTCATCCGCGACATCACCCAGTGGAAGCGCACGGAAGAGGAGCTGCGCAACGCCAAGCGGGCCGCCGAGACGGCGAATGCCCACAAGAGCGATTTCCTCGCCCGCGTCAGCCACGAGATCCGCACGCCGCTCAATGCCATCATCGGCTTTTCCGACATGATGGCGACGGAGCGCTTCGGACCGATCGGCCATCCGCGCTATATCGAATATGCCAATGATATCGGCCGCTCCGGCCGCCATGTGCTCGATATCGTCAACGACCTGCTCGATATTTCGAAGATCGAGGCGGGCGAGATGGAGCTGGAATTCACCGCTGTCGGTCTCAACGAGACGATCGCCGAGGCGGTCTCGCTGGTGCAACCCCAGGCGAATGCCCAGCGCGTCATTATCCGCACCTCGCTTTCGGCCACCGTGCCGCAGATCGTTGCCGACCTGCGCTCGATCAAGCAGATCGCGCTCAACATCCTGTCGAACGCCATCCGCTTCACCCTGCCGGGCGGGCAGATCGTCGTATCGACCGCCTACGAGGCGAACGGCAGCGTCGTTCTGCGCATTCGCGACACCGGCGTCGGAATGACGCGCAGCGAACTGGAGCAGGCAATGAAGCCCTTCCGTCAGGTGACGACCGGCGCGCGCAAGCGGGGCGACGGCACCGGCCTCGGCCTGCCTTTGACCAAGGCGATGGTCGATGCCAACCGGGCGAACTTCGCGATCAGCTCCACGCCGAACGAAGGCACGCTGGTCGAAGTGATCTTTCCTTCGCCGCGCGTGTTGGCAGATTGAACCGATTGGATTAGAGCGGGGGAACGAGGGCAAGGCGCAATGACGACCCCCTCGCCCGGCTCCCGCCGCCTCGTCCGCGAGGTTTCCGCGTGACGCAGGGTGATGGGAAACCGTTCGTGGCGCCTGCCCGCCGAAGGACCCCTTTTCCCGAGGTGAACGCCTTGCAGGTATCTTCCGAAAGCGCACCCAGGCCGGTGCTCGGCCGCAGGACCGGTGCGCGGCGCCATCCGTTCTTGTCGGCCTCCGCCATACTGGCAGCCGCCATCGTGCTGATGCCGGCGATCGCCATCGTCGTGATCGCCGCGACCGGCGGCACCGACAACTGGCCCCATCTTCTCAGCAACGTGATCCCGCGCGCGACGTTGCGCACGCTGATCCTTCTTGCCGGCGTCGGCACGATCACGGCGATCGTTGGTGTCGTCACGGCCTGGCTGGTGGCGAGCTGCGAGTTTCCCGGGCGGCGCCTGCTCTCCGGCCTGCTCGTGCTGCCGCTCGCCATTCCCGCCTATCTCGGCGCCTATGCCTTTGCCGAATTCTTCTCCTTCACCGGTCCGGTACAGACGGCCTATCGCGCACTGTTCGGCTTTCAGACGAGCCGCGACTACTGGTTTCCGGAGGTGCGCACCACGGGCGGGGCGATGCTGGTGCTGTCCAGCGTGCTCTATCCCTATATCTACCTTTCCGCCCGCTCGATGTTCCTGATGCAGGGCCGGGCGGCGGCCGACGTGGCGCGCACGCTCGGCGCGGGGCCACTTAAGGTGTTTGCGAAGATCCAGATTCCCATGGCGCGGCCGGCGATCATGGTCGGGTTGACGCTGGTTGCCATGGAGACGCTGAACGATATCGGCGCAGTGGAATATCTCGGCGTGCAGACGCTCACCTTCTCGATCTTCGACACCTGGCTCAACCGTGGCAGCCTTGCCGGGGCGGCGCAGATCGCCTGCATCATGCTGGTCTTCGTCATCTGCCTGATGATGGTGGAGCGCGCCGCGCGCCGCCGGCAGCGCTTTTCCAGCCAGAAGACGACGGCGGCCGTACACGATTCCGTGCGCCTGAAGCTTGCCGGCTGGACGAAATGGGCGGCCAGCCTCGCATGCCTCCTGCCGCCACTCATCGGCTTTGCCATTCCCGTCTTCGTGCTCGGCGGATATGCGGCGCGCCGGCTGGAGCAGTTCGCCTCCACACGCCTTCTTTCCGCGCTCTGGCACAGCGTCCTTGTTTCGGGCTCGACGGCCCTTGTCGCGGTTCTGCTCGCCTTTCTGCTCGCCTACGCCGCACGCACCACCCGCTCGCGCCTGAATGCCGCCGCCGGACGCTTCGCCTCCTTCGGCTATGGCGTGCCGGGCACGGTGCTGGCCATGGGCGTGCTGATCCCGCTTGCCAATTTCGACAATGCCGTCGACGCGTTCCTGCGCGCACAGTTCGGCATATCGACCGGCCTTTTGCTCTCCGGCACCGGCTTTGCCATCATCTATGCCTGCACGGTGCGCTTTCTCACCATGGCGGAAGGCACGATCGACGCGGGCTTCCACAAGCTCTCCCCGCATCTCGACATGGCGGCGCGCACGCTGGGGCGCACCAGCAGCCAGACCCTCTGGAGCGTGCTCCTGCCCATGATGCGCCCGGCAACGCTAACCGCAGCGCTGCTCGTCTTCATCGAGACCATGAAGGAACTGTCGGCGACGATCATGCTACGCCCGTTCAACTTCAACACGCTGGCGACGCTGGTCTACGAGGACGCCTCGCGGGCGAAGGTGGAGGATGCCGGTGTGCCCGCCATCATCATCGTCGCGGTCGGGCTCATTCCCGTCTTCCTCGTCTCGCGATCACTCGACCGGAAGGGTGAATAAAAAATAGGGCGGCATAAGCCGCCCCGATAGTTGGATGCTGTCCAACAAAAGCGTGGTGAACGGCTTCATGCCATCGGGGTCGGGTGCGACCGGAACGCCCGTCATCGGGCGCGCTCAAGTTGGCACGACCTTGCGCCATTCCGGCTTAACAAATCCTTACCTGACCAGTTCCGGCACAAACCTTTCGTTCACAACTTCGAAAACTTGGTTAATGCCGAAGGCCGAAATCGTTAACGCGCAAGACGCTTACGATTTCAGTGCCTCCAGATTGGCGAAGAGCTCCAGCGCCTCCGGATTGGCAAGCGCCTCCTTGTTCTTGACCGGCCGGCCGTGCACCACCTCGCGCACAGCAAGCTCGACGATCTTGCCCGACTTGGTGCGCGGAATGTCCGCGACCTCGATGATCTTCGCCGGCACGTGGCGCGGCGAGGCACCGGTGCGTATCTTCGTGCGGATCGTCTTTTCCAATGCCTCGTCCAGCACCTTGCCCGGGGCGAGGCGTACGAAAAGCACGACGCGCACGTCATCGTCCCAGTCCTGGCCGATGCAGAGGGCTTCGACGACGTCTTCCAGCTGTTCGACCTGATTGTAGATCTCCGCCGTGCCGATGCGCACGCCGCCGGGGTTCAGCGTCGCATCCGAGCGCCCGTGAATGACGATGCCATCATGGCTGGTCCATTCGGCAAAGTCGCCATGGCACCAGATATTGTCGAAGCGCTCGAAATAGGCGGCACGATATTTTGCGCCGTCCGGATCGTTCCAGAACATGACGGGCATGGAGGGGAAGGCCTTGGTGCAGACCAGCTCGCCCTTTTCGCCACGCACCGGATGGCCGTCCTCGTCCCAGACATCCATGGCAAGGCCGAGGCCCGGCCCCTGGATCTCGCCGCGCCAGACGGGCCGCAGCGGAACGCCGAGCACGAAGCAGGAAACGATATCCGTGCCGCCGGAAATGGAGGCGAGCTGCACGTCGGGCTTGATGCCCTCGTAGACGAAGGAGAAACCTTCGGGCGAGAGCGGCGAACCGGTGGAGGTCAGCAGGCGCAGGCTCGAAAGGTCATGCGTCGTGCGCGGCGTGAAACCGCCCTTGCGCACCGCGTCGATGTATTTGGCAGAGGTGCCGAAGACGGCGAATTTTTCGTCCCGGGCATAGTCGAACAGCACATTGCCGTCCGGATGGAAGGGCGAGCCGTCGAACAGGCAGAGCGTGGCGCCGACCGCAAGGCCGGAGACCAGCCAGTTCCACATCATCCAGCCGCAGGTGGTGAAATAGAACAGCCGCTCGCCGGCGACGAGGCCGCAATGCAGGTGGTGCTCCTTGAGATGCTGCAGCAGCGTGCCCCCGGCCGAATGCACGATGCATTTCGGCACGCCCGTGGTGCCCGACGAGAACAGGATGTAGAGCGGGTGGCGGAACGGCAGCTGCGCGAAGACGAGCGGCTTTGCCTCATAGGGTGCCATCAACGCATCGAGCGTGCGGCCATCCGGCAGGGCGCCTGCAAGCGCCTCGGCGTCGCCGGCATAGTGCACCACCACGACGGGGGCGCCAAGCTTCCCGGCCACGGCATTCACCTTGGCGGAGACGTCCTGCAGCTTGCCGGCATACCAGTAGGCATCGCAGGCAATAAACAGTTTCGGCTCGATCTGGCCGAAACGGTCGAGCACACCCTGCTCGCCGAAATCAGGAGAACAGGAGGACCAGATGGCGCCGAGCGAAGCGGCGGCCAGCATGCAGGCAATCGTCTCTGGCATGTTCGGCATCATGGCGACAACGCGGTCGCCTTCACCGATACCCATTGCAGCAAAAGCCTGCTGGAGCTTCGACACCCGGGCGCGAAGCGCATCCCACGACCAGCGATAGGACACCTTGTCCTCGCCGCGGAAGACGATGGCGTCGTCCGGACCACTCGCCTTCAGGAGATTTTCCGCAAAGTTCAGCCGGCCCTCGGGGAAGAACCGGGCCTCCAGCATGCGCTCGCCGTTTTCCAGCGCGACACCGCCCTTTTCGCCAAGGACGGCGCCGTCATCCCAGACCGCGGTCCAGAACGCCGCACGGTCCTCTACCGACCAGGCGTGCAGATCGTCGTAGGATTTCAGGTCGCGCCCGGCGATATGGCTGCCGGCCTTCATGAACAGGGCCATCGGGCTCTTTGCCAGGATGTCCGCCGAAGGTTTCCACAAGGGCATTTCTGACGTCATGCTTTCCTCCACTCCATGGCTTTCGTATAGCATGTTGCGCCGCAGTATAAAGTGGCGAACGCCGGTTCACGCCGTTGCCGGACGCAATTCCGCCATGGCGCCATTTGATTTCTTCGCCCCAAGCGCCTATCCCCGTTCGCTTGAAATGATGTGAACGCTGCCGGCAAAGGACCTGCATCCGAATGACCCTTTCCCGTTTCATCCAGTCGCGGCATTTCGTGCGGGGAATTCTTGTCGTTCTGGTGCTGTTTGCCGCGGTGCGCATCGGCTTTCCCTTCCTCATCCAGACCGACACGGTCGGCAGGGAGATCGAACAGACGCTCGAAGCCTGGACGGGCGCCGATGTGGATATCGGAAACGAAGCGGAGTTCGCGTTCTGGCCCTATCCGCGTGTGACGCTCGGCAATGTGCGGATCACCGCCGCGGCCGACGGGAGCGAGCTTGCGCATGTCGACGCCATATCGGCGAGCTTCGACCTCTTCGGCGCGGTGCGCGGCAAACCGGTCTTCAGCGATTTCGATCTGATCCGGCCGACGATCCATGTCGGCTGGGATGCCGAGGGGGTCTTCAACTGGCGCCACAGCGGCTGGCTGATGCAGGCGATCGACGCGACCAAATCAGCGCCGGAGGGGCAGGCGATACCGGAGCTGCCGGAGGAGCGTATCGGCACGATCAACGTGGTCGACGGCGTCATCGAGGTCGCGCAGGACGACGGGGCAGCGCCTTTCCGCATGTCGGATATCAACGGCAACATCGACTGGCCAGCCCTCAGGCGGCCGCTTGACCTCACGCTCTCCGGCATCGTCAACGGCGAGATGAGCCGCTGGACCTTCGGCTGCGACCAGCCGCTCGCCCTGCTCGCCGGCCTCAATGCCAATGTGCGCACCAACCTTTCCGCCGACCCGACGACGATGACCTTCGAGGGCATCGCCAATCTTTCGACCAACGCCTTCATCGCCGGCAACATGACGCTGTCGACGCCGTCGCTCGGGCATCTGCTTGCCTGGCAGGGCAAGGAAATCCCATCCGTCGGCAATCTCGGCCATATCAATGCCGAGGCGAAGGTGACGACGGCGGGCTACACGGCCAAGCTGGAAAATCTGAAGCTCACCCTCGACAATGCGCAGGCGACCGGCGTGCTGGACGTCAACATGCCGCCGGACGGCCTGCCGCAGGTGGGCGGCACGCTGGCCTTCGACCGGATCGACCTGCGCGCCTTCCTGACCGCCCTCTCGCCGCTTCCCGGCGCCGACCAGACCACGACCGGTATCGACACCGCCTTCATCCATCAATTCGGCATGGACCTGCGGCTTTCCGCCAAAAGCGCGGACTTCGCACCCTTCTCCCTGCAGGACCTTGCCGCCGGCATGCGCATCGAAAATGGCCGCGCCTCCTTCGATGTCGGCGACAGCCAGTTCATGGACGGGCGCATGACCGGGCGCATCGCGCTCACCGAACAGGGCTTTCGCGGCGGCGGGCGCCTGCAGATGTCGCTGAGCAACGTCGATATCGGTGCGATCGTCAACACGCTCGCCCTGCCCGGGCCGCTGCCTTCCGGACGAGGATCTGCGGATTTCGAACTGTCGACGGATCGGCCGCTCTGGGCGACGACGGCTTCGGACATGTCCGGCCAGTTCCGGCTGGCCATGGGACCGGGCACGCTCACCCATTTTAACCGTCAGGCCTTCGAGGAACGGGCGGCGAAAAACGCGTTCTTCAATTTCTCGGAAGCTTCAGAGGGATCGTTTGATTTCGTGCGGGCCGATGTGGAGGCCAAGCTCGACCGGGGCCTTGCCGAACTGACCAAGGCACAGATCGAAGGCAACGATAAGCTGCTGACGCTGTCCGGTATGATCCCCTATCGCAGCGGCAGCGTGGCGCTGGCCGGCACGCTCGCCGACCGGCCCCAGGCGGATGCCGCCGCCGTCGTCACGCCGGCAATCAGCTTCTTCGTCGGCGGTTCCTGGCCGGAGCCGGTGATCTCGCCGATCTCCATCCTGACGGGGCAGCAACCCCGCCAGTAGGCTTCCTGAGGCAAGCCTCAGCGGCCGGCGAAGGCCGCCTGTTCGTCGCGCAGGCGCTGCACCTCGCGCCGCTTCGTCATGATCGACGCGATGACGACACCGATGGCGACAAGGCCGATGAGCAGCGTACACGCCGCGTTGATCTCCGGCGTCACGCCGAGGCGTACCTGGCTGTAGATCTTCATCGGCAAGGTCGTCGCCCCCGGACCGGAGGTGAAGCTGGAAATGACGAGGTCGTCGAGCGACAACGTGAGGGCCAGCATCCAGCCGGACAACACGGCAGGCGCAATGATCGGCAACGTCACCTCGAGGAAGGTTTTCACAGGAGTGGCGCCAAGATCCATCGCTGCCTCCTCGACCGAACGATCGAAGGAGAGCAGGCGCGACTGGACCACGACGGTGACGAAACACATCGAGAAGGTGATGTGCGCCAGCGTCACCGTGACGAAGCCGCGATCAAAGCCGATGGCAACGAAAAGCAGGAGCAGCGAGAGGCCGGTGATGACCTCGGGCATGACGAGCGGTGCGTAGACCATGCCGGAGAACAGCAGCCGGCCGCGGAAGCGCGTATAGCGCGTCAGCGCCAGCGCTGCCATGGTGCCGAGAGCGGTCGCGACGGTCGCCGAGAGCAACGCCACGCGAATCGTCACCCAGGCGGCATCCATCAGGCCCTGGTTGTTGAAGAGCGAGACGTACCACTTCGTCGAAAAACCGGCCCAGACGGTGACCAGCTTCGATTCGTTGAACGAGAAGACGACCAGAAGCACGATCGGCAGATAGAGGAAGGAAAAGCCGAGAACGACCGAGGCGATGTTGAAACGGGACCAGGTGTTCATGGGTTTACCTCCCCTGCTCTTCGGCTTTCGCCTGCGCATTCTGGAAGAACACGATCGGCACGACCAGGATCAGCAACAGGATGGTGGCGACGGCGGCCGAGACCGGCCAGTCGCGGTTCGCGTTGAACTCGTTCCACAGCGTCTTGCCGATCATCAGCGTCTGCGATCCGCCGAGCAGATCTGGAATGACGAATTCGCCAACGGCCGGAATGAAGACGAGCATGCAGCCCGCCACGACACCCGGAATGGAGAGCGGGAAGGTTATCTTCCAGAAGGCCGACATCTGCGGGCAGCCAAGGTCCTGCGCCGCCTCGATCAACGTGTTGTCCATCTTCTCCAGCGCCGAATAGAGCGGCAGCACCATGAACGGCAGGTAGGAATAGACGATGCCGATATAGATCGCCCAGTTGGTGCCGATGATGATCAGCGGCTCGTCGATGATACCGGTGCCCATCAGAAACTGGTTGAGCAGGCCTTCCGGCTTCAGGATGGCGATCCAGGCATAGACGCGGATCAGGAAGCTCGTCCAGAACGGCAGGATGACGAGCATCAGCAGCGTGGGCCTGAGCGTGCGCGGCGCCTGCGCCATGCCATAGGCGATCGGATAGCCGATCAGAAGCGTGATGAAAGTGGAAACCCCGGCGATCCAGAGGCTCGACAGATAGGCGTTCAGATAGAGCGCATCCTCCGTCAGCCAGACGTAGTTGTCGAAGCTGAACTGTCCGATCTTCGCAAGGATGCCGGAAAGCCCGTCCGCCAGCGCAAAAGCCGGCTCATAGGGCGGCTGCGCGATCGCGGTGGTCGACAGCGAGATGCGGAAGACGATGAAGAAGGGAATGAGGAAGAAGAACAGCAGCCAGGCATAGGGAATGAGGATGACAAGGCGGCTGAAGATGGCGGAGCCGAGCTTGGTCATCAGGTCAATCCTTCAGCACGACGCCGGCCGTTTCGCCGAAGGAGACCCAGACCTTCTCGTCATAGGCGATCGGATCCTCAACTTCGCGCTGGGCATTCAGCATGGAGGCCTTCACGACCTTGCCGCTGTCGAGCTTGACGTAGAAGACGGTCATGTCACCGAGATAGCCGATATCCCAGATCTCGCCCGGGGCCGCATTGACGGAAGCGTCGGCAGGGGCGGCCCGCGTCACCTTCATCTTTTCCGGCCGGATGGCAAAGCCCGCGGCAGCGCCCGGCGCAGGGCCGTTTCCCGTCACCGTGCGGATGGTGAAACCCTCGTTGACGGCAAGCTCGATCTTGCCGTTGCCATTGGCCGAAACCTTGCCATCCAGGATGTTCACGTCACCGATGAAGTCGGCGACGAAGCGGGAGTTCGGGGCTTCGTAGATTTCCGCGGGTGTCGCCACCTGGATGACCTTGCCGTGGCTCATGACGGCGATGCGGTCGGCCATGGTCATCGCCTCCTCCTGGTCGTGCGTGACGACCACGAAGGTGAGACCGAGCTCCTGCTGCAGGTCCATCAGTTCGAACTGCGTTTCCTCGCGCAGCTTCTTGTCGAGCGCGCCAAGCGGCTCGTCGAGCAGCAGCACCTTGGGGCGCTTGGCGAGCGAGCGGGCGAGCGCCACGCGCTGGCGCTGGCCGCCGGAAAGCTGGTGCGGCTTGCGCTTGGCAAATTTCTCGAGCTTCACCAGCTTCAGCATCTGGGCGACGCGCTCGGCGATCTCGTTCTTCGGCATGCCGTCCTGGCGAAGGCCGAAGCCGATATTGCTCTCGACCGTCATGTGCGGGAAGAGCGCATAGGACTGGAACATCATGTTGACCGGCCGCTTGTACGGCGGGATGTTGGCAATGTCCTGGCCATCAAGGATGATTTCACCCGAAGTCGGCCGCTCGAAGCCGGCGAGCATGCGCAAAAGCGTGGACTTGCCGCAGCCGGACGCCCCGAGAAGGGCGAAGAATTCGCGGTGATAGATGTTGAGGGTGAGATCATCGACGGCAGTGAAATCGCCGAACCTCTTCGTGACATTGCGGAACGTGATGAATGGTTTTGCGTCCGGATCCGTCCAAGGTGCGAAGGAACGACGGATATTGCCGAGAGATTTCATTGCCTGTCCCCATCTCTTATTTTCTGGCGGCATAAATGAAATTGCCCGGAAGAGGCTTCCGGGCAATTCGTTCCGGACCGGTTATTGACCGGTCACGATCTTGGTCCAGGTCCGTGTGAACAGGCGCTGCGTCTTTGCGTCCAGCGTCGTGTTGGTGAAGAGCTTGGCCAGCGTCGCATCGTCAGGATAGATCGTCGCGTCTTCCAGGATCTCCTTCGGCATGACGGCCTGTGCCGCCTTGTTGCCGTTGGCATAGTGGATGTAGGTCGAAGCCTTCGCGATCACGTCCGGGCGCATGATGTAGTCGAGGAAGGCATGCGCCTCGTCGACATGCGGCGCATCGTTGGGGATCGCCATCTGGTCGAACCACATCTGCGTGCCTTCCTTCGGGATCGTGTAACCGACCTCGACGCCGTTGCCGGCTTCCTCCGCACGGTCGCGGCCCTGGAAGATATCACCCGACCAGCCGACGGCGATGCAGATGTCGCCATTCGCAAGACCGTTGATGAATTCGGACGAATGGAACTTGCGCACGAAGGGGCGGATCTTCATCAGCGCTTCTTCGGCCTTGGCAATGTCGGCCGGGTCATGGCTATCGGGATTGAGGCCGAGATAGGCAAGCGTGACGGGAATGATGTCGGTCGGCGAATCCAGGAGATTGATACCGCAATCCTTCAGCTTCTCGGCGTTGGCCGGGTCGAAGATCGCGCTCCAGCTATCGATCGTGTCCGTGCCGAGGGCTTCCTTGATCTTGGCCTTGTTATAGCCGATGCCGATCGTGCCCCACATGTAGTTGATCGAATATTCGTTGCCCGGATCGAACGGCTGCATGCGGGTGGCGACCATATCCCACATGTTCTTGAGGTTCGGCAGCTTGGACTTGTCGAGCTTCTGGTAGACGCCGGCCGAAATCTGGCGTTGCAGGAAGGTGTTGGTCGGCACCACCACATCGTAGCCCGTGCCGCCGGCAAGCAGCTTCGTCTCGAGGATCTCGTTCGAGTCATAGACGTCGTAGACGACCTTGATGCCGGTTTCCTTGGTGAAATCGTCGATGATCGAGGAATCGATATAGTCCGACCAGTTGTAGACGTTAACGACTTTTTCCTGCGCGAGCGCACCGCCCGCGCCAAACAGCGCAAGCGTGGCGGCAGTCGCCAAAAGAGTACGTTTTATCATTGATTTTTCTCCCAGTTTTTCTCTCGGACCTATGAGTTCGTATGAAGAACAGTCACCGATTATGGATGTTTTTCAAGAGGCGACAAGCGGCATTCTACTCAAACACAGGGCGAATTTTGATATCACATTGTTCCCATTCCTATCAGATTTGAAGCCCTAACGGCGGCGGAAATCAAGCAAAAAGTCACTGGAAGTCGAAAAGGCTGAGGCCAGCGACCATTTCGTCAAGGCCGAGAGGCCGCGTGACGGGCGGTTCGGCGCGGGCAAGACAGCCCTGCCGCTCGCAGAGCCGGCAGGCCGTTCCGACCGCCACCGCGCCCTCCCGCCGCACCGCTTCGCCGTAGACGGTATCCTCCGCATGGGCGGCATCGCAGCCGATCAACAGCGCGGTCCGGCGCACCCGCTCGGCAAAAACGCCCTGCGGCCCTTCCAGCGTGCGCGAGATGGCGAGGAAGGCGGCACCGTCAGGCATTTCCACCCGGTCGACGAGGATCTGCCCGGGCTGCGAGAAAGCGGAGTGAACGCCGAGCTTGGGACAGCTTCCGCCGAAGCGCGCCTGCGGAAAGCCCTGCGCGCCCGCCCGACGAAAGCGGTTGCCGGCATTGTCGATCTCCAGCATGAAGAAAGGCACACCCGCCCTGCCGGGCCTTTGCAGCATGGTCAGCCGGTTTGCCGCCTGCTCGTAGGAAACCCCGAAGCGCGAGCGCAGCACGTCGATGTCGTAGCGCACGCGCTGGGCCGTCGAATGGAAGGTCTCGTAGGGCATCATCAGCGCGTGGGCAGCGTAGCGCGCCAGCTCGAAACGGGCGATGCGCTTCGCCTCCGCCGTCGAGAAGGCGAGCTGGTCGAGTTCGGCGAAGATCTCGTCCTGAAGGGCGAGCTGCACCGTTTCCATGGCGATCTCGCGCAGCTGGTCGAAGGGCGACAGGCGCTCCGACAGGAAAAGCCGCATGGAATGTCGGTCGAAGCGACGGCGCAGGTTCGGCATGGTGTGGACGGGCAGAAGCCGCACGACGACGCCGTGCTCCTTGCGCAGCCAGCCTTTCAGGGCGGCGGCCAGGTCGTCGCCGGGCGCCAGCGCCGCATGAAACCGCTCCGCCGCCTCGTCGATGGCGCCGAAATAGTTAGGGCGCCCCTCCAGCTTGTCGCGCACCTCGTCCATCGGCAGCAGCGCACCCGACAGCGTCGTCGCATGGCCCTCGCGGGCCAGAAGATCGGCAAGGTCGGTGAGACGCGCAGCCTGTTCGCGATAGGCACGGTAAAGCTTCAGGATGCCACTTGCCACGTTAGGCGCCGCTTCGGCGATTTCCACCAGCTCTTGATCGCCGGGCAACTCTCCCGAAAGCAGCGGATCGGCGAAGACCTCGCGCAGCTGGCGCGCATTGCCAGCGCTTTCGCCCTGCAGCTCATCGAGATCCACCTTGTAGACGGAGGCGAGGCGCAAAAGCAGCTGGACCGTCAGCGGCCGCTGGTTGCGCTCGATGAGGTTGAGATAGGACGGCGAGATCGACAACCCCTCGGCCATTGCCGTCTGGGTAAGGCCGAGCGTGTTGCGAATGCGCCGGACTTTCGGGCCGGCAAAGATCTTGTTCTCCGCCATGTGTCAAATCCTTTACACCGATGCCACCACCGGAAGATTTACAATTTTTACTTTTTTACAGAGCACCTTTGTCAAAGACAAGACATCATTACCCGATTGCATCGCTGATTTTCCGGTTTTCTCTCGCCCTATTGTGCGCTGCGATGTAAATACTGTCACATGAAATCGGGCAACGAAGAAAGCCAAGCCCGATCCCGAGACATCGTACCGGAGGATATTATGACCGATTTTTACAATCTCGTCCCGAGCGCACCGAAGGGCCGGTTCGACGGCATCGAGCGCCCCTATACGGCCGAGACGGTCGAGAAGCTGCGCGGCTCCGTCCAGATCCGCCACACGCTGGCTGAGAACGGTGCGAACCGCCTGTGGAAGCTCATCCACGAGGAAGATTTCGTCAATGCGCTCGGTGCCCTCTCGGGCAACCAGGCCATGCAGATGGTCCGCGCCGGCCTGAAGGCGATCTACCTCTCCGGCTGGCAGGTCGCCGCCGATGCCAATACGGCCTCCGCCATGTACCCCGACCAGTCGCTCTACCCGGCCAATGCCGCACCGGAGCTCGCCAAGCGCATCAACCGCACGCTGCAGCGGGCCGATCAGATCGAAACGGCAGAAGGCAACGGCCTTTCGGTCGACACCTGGTTCGCCCCGATCGTCGCTGATGCGGAAGCCGGTTTCGGCGGCCCGCTCAATGCCTTCGAGATCATGAAGGCCTTCATCGAGGCCGGCGTTGCCGGCGTCCACTTCGAAGACCAGCTCGCCTCTGAAAAGAAGTGCGGCCATCTCGGTGGCAAGGTCCTGATCCCGACGGCAGCCCATATCCGCAACCTCGACGCCGCGCGCCTTGCCGCCGACGTCATGGGCACCTCGACGCTGGTCGTCGCCCGCACCGATGCGGAGGCCGCCAAGCTTCTCACCTCCGATATCGATGAGCGTGACCAGCCCTTCGTCGACAGGGACAAGGGTCGCACGGTCGAAGGCTTCTACCAGGTCAAGAACGGCATCGAGCCGTGCATCGCCCGCGCCATCGCCTATGCGCCGCATTGCGACCTGATCTGGATGGAGACCGGCAAGCCGGACCTAGAACAGGCCCGCAAATTCGCGGAAGCCGTGCACAAGGCGCATCCGGGCAAGCTGCTCGCCTACAATTGCTCGCCCTCGTTCAACTGGAAGAAGAACCTGGACGACGCGACGATCGCCAAGTTCCAGCGCGAGCTGGGTGCGATGGGCTACAAGTTCCAGTTCATCACGCTCGCCGGCTTCCACCAGCTGAACTACGGCATGTTCGAGCTCGCCCGCGGCTACAAGGACCGCCAGATGGCAGCCTATTCCGAGCTGCAGGAAGCGGAATTCGCCGCCGAGATCAACGGCTACACCGCCACCAAGCACCAGCGCGAAGTCGGCACCGGCTACTTCGACGCCGTCTCGATGGCCATTACCGGCGGCCAGTCCTCGACGACCGCCATGCATGAATCGACCGAGCACGAGCAGTTCCGCCCGGCCGCCGAGTAACCCGACCCGTCAACCTTTCAAGAACCCCAACAGAGCCGCATTCCTGCGACGGCAGGCGTACCACCTGCCTGCAAATGCTCAAAAGAGGAGAAATGCCATGACAGTCCAGACCCGAGTCAAGGAACGCGCGGAAGAACAGGCCTCCGCCATGACCCCCGACCAGCAGGCCATGATCCGCATGGTCGCCAACGACCTGCACCGCCTCAACCAGTCCGTCATGAAGGCGGTCGAGGCCGGCGTTTCGGTGGAGCTGGTCCGCTCCGCCCGCCATCATGGCGGCGAGGGCAACTGGGGCGACCTCCTGATCCCCGTGATCGTCACGCAGGGTCGCGGCTGACAGGCACCATCCAGTCGAAGCAAGATCCCCGGCGCTCCCTGCGCGCCGGGGATTTTCGTTTGAGGCCGGCCCTTAGGTCAGAGCTCTCGGCACCTCAGCCGACTGATAGAACGACACGATCTGGCCATCCGGATCGCGAAAGTCGGCGAACCAGCCGCCCGGCGCGTGCGAGACCGGCGTGACGATCTCGACGCCGGCCGCGGCCAGCCGCTCGATCACCGTATCGATGCCGCCATCGGCAAGACCGAAGACCACATTGGGCGTGTTGCCGGGTTGCGGATCGCCCTTGAAGACCATGAGATCCACCTCCGTGCCGATCTTCGTCATCAGGAAGGCGCCGGCATCCTCGTCCTCGTGGCGCTCGAATTCGATGCCGAGATACTCCCTGTAGAACCTTCGCGTGCGCTCGATATCGGCGACGTTGAAGATGATGGTGACGCCGTTGAAGTTTATCGTCATGCAAGCCTCCTGTTGTTGCGCCGGCTAGTTGCCGTCACCGTGCGAAACGTGATCGCGCCTCGAAAAGAAAATGGGAATGCCATCAGGATCGCGGATGGCGAAAGCGCGCGGGGCATGCGGCTTGAGGGCCTGCTTCAACGATCGCCGCGCAGGGCCGCCGGCCGAAAGCAGTGCAAACCCGTCCAGTGAAGCCGCCTCGCCACCGAAAGCGTCGAACGCGCTGCGCAGCCCGCTGAGACGCTGGCGGAAGGCCATGTCGCTTACTCCAAGCAGGTGTGTGATCTCGGCACGGCCGAGGCCGAGATTGACGAGAAGCGCCAGAACGCGCTGGGCGGGCGGCAAAGATGCCATGAAGACCGCCGCGAACAGGGGCGCAGGATCGGGCATGTCCTGCGGCGCTTCGAAAGCGGCTTCACGGACCCGTCGCCGCACGGCCGTCCTCGCGGTGAAGCGGGCGTGGTTGCGGATCGCACCCTTTGCCCAGGCCACGAATCCCGGATCCGTGATGCGCCGGCCGGCAGCGAGCGCCGACAGCAGGACGTCCTGCATCAGGTCGTCCGCCTCGTGCGCGACGCGGCTGTGGCGCCGGGCGCATTGCCGCAATGCGGCCAGGATCGTGCGGTGGGTCATGCCGGCCATGGGATCACAGGGCGCAGGGTTGGGCAACCTTGCCGGACGGAAGCAGCGAGGCTTCTGGCGGGCGCGGCTGCACGCCACGCCCGCGGGATGCACACCATCAGGCGGCGCGGTACATCGTCTGCTCGTCCGCCTCCAGGCGGAACTGCTCGACCAGCATCATCAGCGTATCGGCCTCATTTGCCAGCTTGCGGCTCGCCGCGGTGGTGATATCGACCATCGAGGCGTTCTGCTGGGTCATCTGGTCCATCTGGTTGACGGAGCCGTTGACCTCCTGCAGCGCTGCCGCCTGGTCGCGGCTTGCCGTCGCCATCATGTCCACATGCTGGCTGACCGTGACGATCTGCTGGCTGATCGCGGCGAGCACTGCGCCCGTTTCCTGCACGAGATGCGAGCCGGCGCTGACCTCGCTCGTCGATTTCTCGATGAGGCCCTTGATCTCGCGCGCAGCACTGGCCGAACGCTGGGCGAGCTCGCGCACCTCCTGTGCGACGACGGCAAAACCCTTGCCGGCTTCGCCCGCACGGGCGGCTTCGATGCCGGCGTTGAGGGCAAGCAGGTTAGTCTGGAAGGCGATGTCGTCGATCACCTCGATGATCTGCTCGATCTGGCGCGACGCCCCCTCGATACGGCCCATGGCGGCAATCGCATTGCTGACGACGGCGGCAGAGCTGTCGGCGCTGCGCTTGGTCGTGCCGACGACGATGTTCGCCTCATGCGCCCGCTCGGCGGAGGAGCGTACGGTCGCCGTGATCTGCTCGACGGCCGCGGCGGTTTCTTCCAGCGAGGAGGCCTGGGATTCGGTGCGCTTGGCCAGCGCATCGCCCGACTGCAGCATCTCCGCGCCGCTGCGCTGGATGGACAGCGCATTGTTGCGGATCTGGCCGAGCGTATCCTGAAGGCGCGTCAGCGAGACGTTGAAGTCCTGGCGCAACTGCTCCAGACGGCCGGAGAACGGCGTGTCGATCTGGCGCGACAGATCGCCCTGCGCGAGGCGCTCGAGACCGGCGGCCAGCGCGCTGACCGCAAAGTCGATCTCGCGGTCGAACGCCTGCTTTTCGACATCGTTGCGGGTGCGTTCGGCCTCCGCGGCCTTGCGCTGCTCTTCGCTTTCGGCCTCAACGCGGATCTTCGAGAGGGCGTTCTCCTTGAAGACGCCGAGAGCACGGGCCATGTCGCCGATCTCGTCGGCGCGGCCTTCGCCGGAAATACCCGTGTCGAGGAAACCGTCCGCCAGGCGGCGCATGGCGCCGGTGATCTGGCTGATCGGGCCCTTCAGCGTCAGCACGAGGGCGATGCCGGCAAGAACGGCGATCGCAGCGCCCGCGACGGTCGCGAGGATCGAAACCTGGTTGGCCTTTTCACGCTCGGTGCCGGCGCTGGTCTTCTGTTCCTCGGCAAACTGGCTGAGGAGATTCCAGATCGTATCGATGGACTGGCCTGCGGCCTCGAAATCGGCGGCGCGCTCGGTGCTGATCTTCACCAGTGCGGCGCTGTCCGCATCGATGCGGTCGAGCACCGGACGCAGCGCGTCGTCAACGGCGTCGAAGAAGGGAAGATCGCTCGCGCTGCCGCTGAGCGCCTTTATGTCGATGCGCAGGATAGACAGGTTGCCGAGCAGCTTGACGCGGTTCTGCTCCGACGTCTGGCCGAGGAAGCGCGCGGCGGCGACCTCGATGTCGTCGATCGAAGACACCAGCTTGCGCGTGGCCGACAGCACCGCCTCGGACTTGATGATCGGCGCGTCGAGTTCGCTGAAGATGCGGGTTGCTTCACGCATCTTTTCCGATGCGGCGCCCTGGAGCTGGATGGTGACCTGACGGAAGCGGTTCACCCGGCGTGCGATTTCCGGCACGGTGACGCTCGCCGGATCCGACGAGGACAGGAAACCGCCGAGTTCGTCGATCGTGTTGCGGATGGTGATGGATACGACCTTCTGGTTCTTCGGCAGGATCATCGCGATCGAACGTTCGGTCTTCGAAATGAAGGGATAGCGCTCCTTGATGACCTTCAGCTGGTCCTCCGGCGTTGCGCCGCGGCTGAACTCCGACAGAAGATCACCGAAGAACTTGCTGGCATTGGTCAGGCGCTCGGCCTCGCGCAGCATGCTCTTTGCGGAATTTTCGTTCTGGCGCACGGTGCGCTGCAGCTTCGTCGCCTCGTCGAGGATCTTCACCTGCTCGCTGGAGAGATAGTTGAGGTTCTTGGCCATGGTCTCGTGCAGGCCGTTCTCGTTGACATAGAGCGACCACAGCCCGTCCATGCGGGCCTCGATATCCTTCGTCTGGGCCTGCGCATCCACCAGCTTGGACTTGTCGGCATCGGGCGCGAGGCCATCCATCGTCGCCTGGAGAACCGCGTCCTGCGCGGTCAGGCGCTGGTGCACGGCGTCGCGGTTTTCTTCGCTGGTGTTCTGCAGGAACCGGTTCATGCCGGCATAGACATCCTTGAAGCCGCTCAGCGACTGGAGGACGCTGTTGGAAATCTCCATGCGGCCCTGCAGCAGGCCGGAGGCATAGAGCCCGGTGAAGCCCACGGCGCAGATGCTGAGCACGAAAGGCAGGATGAAGACCAGGACCTTGGTCTGGATCTTGAAGCGGGCGAGAATCTTATCAATGAACATGGCGGAACATCCGTTGTCGGCGTGCTCCACCCCTGCCCCTTTTTGAGGCCTCCCCAGGATTCGGACGCCGGATTACCGACTTCATGCGGCCGCAATGCCGCGTATCCGGGGGAGCAGTCATTGCCAGCCGTGTCGACATCCGTCATGGGGACGCGGCATCCGGAACCCTATGCGGCGGATGATCGGCGGCAATCTTTAAAATTCCATCACTATTTAAACCGATTTATGACAGGTGCCTGTCAGAACGCGGCAATAGCGAGGGCGATGACAAGGCTCGCGGCAAGCGAGCAATGGATGCCAATCGCAACGAGGCGCCGGCGGCTTTCCTCGGCGGTAGCGGCAATCGCGATGGCACGGGCGGGGCGGCGTCTTGCAGGCATGCGGCGATACTCCGTTACGCGGATACAGACACCCGGATGATCCGGCCAGCCGGCCCACATCATGTTGCCTCCGCCTTCACGAGGGAAGGTTGGAAACGCCGACATAGCGAGAGCATCCGCCCCGAGGTCTTAAAAGACGGTAAAGACCGTATCGCGAGGTCAGGCGTGCCCGCCCGCGGCATGGCCCGATGCCCAGGCCCACTGGAAATTGTAGCCGCCGAGCCAGCCCGTCACATCCACCGCCTCGCCGACGAAATAGAGCCCCGACACCGCCTTCGCGGCCATGCTGCGGGAATCAAGAAAAGCCGTATCGACACCACCGAGTGTGACCTCCGCGGTCCGGTAGCCTTCCGAACCGGGCGGGCGCAGGCGCCAGTCCCTCAGACGCTGAAGAAGCGCATCGATGCGGCGCCCCGGCTGTTCGGCGAGCGGCCCGTCGATGCCAAGCTCGGTGACGAGAAGCTGGGCAAGCTTCTTCGGCATGTGCTCGGCAAGAACGGTCTGCACCGCCTGCCGGCCGTTTTCCCGTCGCGCTGCGGCGATCACCGTCGCAAAATCCACATCGGGGCAGAGGGTGAGCGCAATCTCCTCCCCTTCCCGCCAATAGGACGAGATCTGCAGGATCGCCGGGCCACTGAGCCCGCGATGGGTGAAGAGCGCCGCCTCGCGGAATTCCGTCTTGCCGTGGCGGGCGACGACATCGACCGCCACGCCCGGCAGGCCTTCATGGGCAGCAAGTGTCGCGGGATCGAGCGTCAGGGGCACGAGGCCGGCGCGGGTTTCGGTAACCGCAAGGCCGAACTGTTCGGCAACGCGGTAGGCAAAGCCGGTCGCGCCCATCTTTGGGATCGACTTGCCGCCCGTGGCGATGACCAGCGAGGACGCTTCGACCGTTCCATGCTCTGTCCCCACGCGGAAGGATTGACCGTCATGCTCGATGGCGCTGATCGGCATCGACAGCCTCAACTCTGCACCCGCCGCCTTCATCTCGGCAAGCAGCATGGCGATGATGTCCTTCGCCGAACTGTCGCAGAAGAGCTGGCCCAGCGTCTTTTCGTGCCAGGGGATGCGGTGGCGCTCGACGAGATCGAGGAAATCACGCGGCGTATAGCGGGCAAGCGCCGACTTGCAGAAATGCGGATTGGCCGAAAGGAAGTTCTTCGGTCCCGCATGGATATTGGTGAAGTTGCAGCGTCCGCCGCCGGAGATGCGGATCTTCTCGCCCGGCGCACGGGCGTGGTCGATGACGAGCGCGCGGCGCCCGCGCCTGCCCGCCTCGATGGCGCACATCATGCCCGCCGCGCCTGCCCCGATGATGACGACGTCCCGCCGTTCTGCCACGTGTGCGATCCTTGTTTGCCTCTCCTTTCCGCTATCGCGACCGAAAGTCAATCGGGACGGGAAAAACAGATTTTCTTGAAGAATTCGCGTTTTCTACCCCCCGGGGGGAGCTAGCCAAGCAATAAACTCCGTCTATGATGGCATCATCATCAACCAAACCCGGTGTCTCATGCCGTCCAAAAAGAAAGTCGTTATCCCTACAATCGAAAAAGCTGCACGCTCTACCAAAATCCCTCCCGCCATCAGCGTGCCGCGCGGGGTAAAGACCTGGAAGGACGCCGCAGACTGGCTTCGCGCCCGCGGCATCGAAGACATCGAATGCATCACGCCCGACCTCGCGGGGGTTCCGCGCGGCAAGATGATGCCGTCGTCGAAGTTCACCTCGAACACATCGCTCGCCCTGCCTTCCGCCCTTTATCGCCACACGATTTCCGGCGACTATCCGGAGGAAACGGGCAATTTCCGCTATGAACCGCGCGACAGCGACCTGAAGCTGCTGCCGGATCTATCGACGTTGTCCGTCGTGCCGTGGGAGAGCGACCCGACCGCCCAGGTCATCTGCGACATCGTCGGCTCGACCGGCGAGAACGTGCCCTATACGCCGCGCAACGTCCTGAAGAACGTCGTGCAGATGTATCGCGACCGTGGCTGGAAGCCGGTCGTTGCGCCGGAGATCGAGTTCTACCTCGTCGCCGTCAACGACGACCCGGACTATCCGCTGCATCCGCCGAAAGGCCGGTCCGGCCGCGCCATCCAGGGTGGCCAGGGCTACTCCATCGCGGGGATCAACGAGTTCGACGAACTGATTGACGACATCTATCACTTCTCCGAACGACAGGGCCTCGAGATCGATACGCTGATCCACGAGGAAGGCCCCGCGCAGCTCGAAATCAACCTGCGCCACGGCGATCCGGTCGAGCTTGCCGACCAGGTGTTCCTGTTCAAGCGGACGATCCGCGAGGCGGCGCTGAAACACGGCATCTATGCCACCTTCATGGCCAAGCCCATGCAGGGACAGGCGGGTTCGGCCATGCATATCCACCAGTCTGTGGTGGAGATCGAAACGGGCAAGAACGTCTTCTCCAATCCGGACGGCTCGCCCTCGAAGGAATTCTTCCAGTTCATCGGCGGCATGCAGGCCTATGTGCCGAAGACGCTCGTCATGATGGCGCCCTATGTGAATTCCTACCGGCGCCTGACGCCCGACATGTCGGCACCTGTGAACAATGCCTGGGGTTACGACAACCGCACGACGGCGTTCCGCGTGCCGGTGTCGGATGCCGCCGCACGCCGCGTCGAAAACCGCCTGCCGGGTTCGGATGCCAATCCGTATCTCGCGCTGGCAGCTTCGCTCGGTTGCGGCCTGCTCGGCATCATGAACGAGCTGGAACCGACGGCGCCCACAGAAGACACCGCCAACGAAGGATCGATCGACCTGCCGCGCGGCCTGCTCGAGGCTGTATCGCTGCTCGAATCCGACCCGGCGCTGGCCGAGGTGCTGAGTGCGGAGTTCATCGGCCTCTATGCCGGCGTGAAGCGTGGGGAATTCGAGACCTTCATGCAGGTGATCAGCCCCTGGGAACGCGAGTTCCTGCTGCTCAACGTCTGAGCGGCCCCGGCGGTCCGGGCCGCCCGACAAGATCTGAGCCTGAGAGCGGCCGGCGCCCCGGCGCGCCGCCGCACCCTCTTGAACACGAGTGTGTGTAATGCCCTGGCAAAGCCCGATTTCTCCCGGCATCTCCTGGTATGAGACCAGTGTCGGCGAACGCCCCGAATATGCCCCCCTCGACGGCTCCGTCGATACCGACGTCGCCATTGTCGGCGGCGGCTTCACCGGCCTGCAGGCCGCCTACAATCTCGCGAAGAAGGGCGTGCGCGTCACGCTCATCGAGGCGCATCGCTTCGGCGACGGCGCGTCCGGCCGCAATGGCGGCCAGCTCGGCACCGGCCAGCGCGCCGAGGCGGAAAGCCTGGAAGCCGAACTCGGCTTCGAGCGCGCCAAGGCATTGTTCGACCTTGCGGAGAACGCGAAGCGCTACATCCACGATTTCGCCGAAAGCCAGACCCTCGATATCGACTATGTGCCCGGCCAGCTCAATGTCAGCCACAAGACAAGCTACGAGAAGGAATTCCGCGACCATATCGAGATCGCCGCGACCCGCTTCGGCTACAAGCACCTGAGCTACATGGACCGGGCGGAGACCGAGGAGCGCGTCGGCTCGAAGCGCTTCTTCTTCGGCCTGCGCGACACGGGCACGGGCCACATCCACCCCATGAAACTCCTCGTCGGCGTCGCCCGCGCGGCCAAGGCAGCCGGCGCAGACCTGCATGAAAAGACCCCCGCCCTGAAGATCGAACGGGCGGGCGGCAAGGCTGTCATCACCACCGCGCGGGGCACGATCCGCGCCGACAAGGCGCTGATTTGCTGCAATGCCTATATCGGCAATCTGGAACCGAAGACGGCCGCGCATGTCATGCCGATCCGTTCCTTCATCGGTGCGACCGTGCCACTCGACAAGTTCCCGTCGGTCATTCCCGGCGGTGAGGCGATCGCCGACACGCGTTTCGTCGTGCGCTATTTCCGCAAGACCCGCGACGGCCGCCTGCTTTTCGGCGGACGCGAGGCCTATTCGGAAAACCTCGACGACATGACGCCGCCCATCCGCAGGCAGATCGAGGAAGTCTATCCCGAACTGAAGGGTATAGAACTCACCCATGCCTGGGGCGGCTCCGTCGGCATCACCATGCCGCGCAAGCCCTATGTGCGCGAAGTCATGCCCGGCATCACCACGATCGGTGGCTATTCCGGCCATGGCGTCATGCTGTCGAACTATTGTGGCAAACTCTACGCCGAGGGGGTAACCGGCGGCAGCGCGGAACTCGACCAGCTGAAGGCCCTGAAAATCCCGGCCTTCCCCGGTGGTGCCCGGTTCCGCTCGCCGCTTCTGTTCCTCGCCATGACGTGGTACGCGCTACGCGACAAGCTCTGATCGAGTCGAAAGCACCGATTTTGTTGCGTTGCACGCTGGTGTTTTTAAATCGATTAGATTATAACACCCGGCAACAGAACGAGATCGAGATATCCGATGAGCAGCCAGATCATTCCCGTTGAGCCTTTCGACTATGTCGTCTTCGGCGGAACCGGCGATCTTGCGGAACGCAAGCTCCTTCCGGCCCTCTACCACCGGCAGCTCGCCGGCCAGCTTTCCGACCCGACGCGCATCATCGGCGCGTCGCGCACCGCCTATACGGATGCGGAGTACCGCAAGTTCGCCGTGGATGCGCTGAAGGAGCACCTGAAGCCCGGCGAATTCGACGAGGCCGAAGTCAAGACCTTCTGCGACCGGCTGTTCTATGTCGCCGTCGACGCCAAGTCCGACGGCGGCTGGGACAAGCTGAAGGAGCTTCTCGATGAGGGCAAGGAACGCGTGCGGGCCTTCTACCTCGCCGTCGCCCCCGCCATCTTCGGCGACATCTCGGAGAAGATCCGCGACCACAAGCTGATCACCAAGCAGACCCGCATCGTCGTCGAAAAGCCCATCGGACGCGACCTTGCCTCGGCCAACGAGCTGAACAACACGATCGGCAAGGTGTTCCGCGAAGAGCAGATCTTCCGCATCGATCACTATCTCGGCAAGGAGACGGTGCAGAACCTGATGGCGCTGCGCTTTGCCAACGCGCTCTACGAGCCGCTGTGGAACTCCGCCCATATCGACCATGTGCAGATCACCGTTGCGGAGGCCGTCGGCCTTGAAAGCCGCGCCGGCTACTACGACAAGGCCGGTGCGCTGCGCGACATGGTGCAGAACCACATTCTGCAGCTTCTCTGCCTCGTGGCCATGGAAGTGCCCTCCTCCATGGACGCGGAAGCCGTGCGCGACGAGAAGCTTAAAGTTCTGCGCGCCCTCAAGCCGATCGACCAGTACAATGTCGAGCGCCTCACCGTACGCGGCCAGTACCGCGCGGGCGCCTCGGCCGGCGGCCCGGTCAAGGGTTACCTCGAGGAGCTGGAAGGCGGCGTTTCCAACACGGAGACCTTCGTCGGCATCAAGGCCGAGATCGGCAACTGGCGCTGGGCGGGCGTGCCCTTCTACATCCGCACGGGCAAGCGGCTTGCCGCGCGCATGTCGGAAATCGTCATCACCTTCAAGCCGATCCCGCATTCGATCTTCGACCCCTCGGCCGGCCGCATCGAGGCGAACCAGCTGATCATCCGTCTTCAGCCGGACGAAGGCGTCAAGCAGTCGCTGATGATCAAGGACCCCGGCCCGGGCGGCATGCGCCTGCGCAACGTCTCGCTCGACATGAGCTTTGCCGAAGCCTTCGACGCCCGCAATGCCGACGCCTACGAGCGCCTGCTGCTCGACGTCATCAGGAACAACCAGACGCTCTTCATGCGGCGCGACGAAGTGGAAGCCGCATGGCGCTGGATCGACCCGATCCTGAAGGCCTGGGAAGCGACGGGCCAGCAGGCGCAGGGCTACACCGCCGGCACCTGGGGTCCGAGCCAGGCCATCGCCCTCATCGAGCGCGACGGCCGCACCTGGCACGAAACGTAAGGAAGCCCGATGAGCGCGAGACTGCATGAATTCAGGGATGGCGCAGCCTTGGCCGAGGGACTGGCAGACCGGGTTTCCGGCGTGCTGGCCGACGCCGTTGCCAGCCGGGGCCGCGCCAGCATCGCGGTCTCCGGCGGCTCGACGCCAAAAGCCTTCTTCAAGGCACTGTCGAACCGAGACATCGACTGGGGCAAGGTGACGATCACCCTTGTCGATGAGCGTTTCGTTCCCGCGGACAATCCGCGCTCGAACCACCAGCTCGTCGCCGACAACCTGCTCCAGGGCAAGGCGAAGGCCGCAGGCTTCCTGCCGCTCTATCGTGACGCCGGCAGTGCGGAGGAAGCCGCGACGATCGTTTCGGGGGACGCCGAGGCTCTTGGCCATCCTTTCGATGTCGCCATTCTCGGCATGGGTACGGACGGCCACACCGCGTCCTTCTTCCCCGGCGGCAGCCGGCTTGCCGAGGCGATCTCGCCGGAAACCCCGCGTGGCGTAATCACCATGGAAGCGGAAGGCGCAGGCGAGACCCGCCTCACCTTCACCTTCGCCAGCCTCCAGGATGCCCGCCTTCTGGTGCTTCATATCGAGGGCCAGGGCAAGAAGGACGTGCTTGCCGCGGCAGAAGCCGACGGACCGGAAAGCGACATGCCGATCCGCGCCATGCTGCGCCGCGCAGCAACGCCGATCGATATCTACTGGGCGCCCTGAAGCACCCTGCCGGGTAATACCGGTTTCACCCGGCGCGTAACGCCGATGATTGAAGCGGACAGCGCAGCTCTCCCGCGCGTTGCCGCATGCGAAAATGCCATCGAGAGAGGTAAGGATAGCTCCCATGTCCGCCGATAAACGCATCGAAGCCATTACAGCCCGCATCGTCGAACGCTCGAAGCCGCATCGCGAATCCTATCTCGCGCGTGTGCGCGCCGCCATCTCCAAGGGCGTGCACCGTTCGGTGCTCTCCTGCGGCAACCTCGCGCACGGCTTTGCCGTCTGTTCCCCCGCCGAGAAGGATGCGCTCGCCGGCGACCGCGTTCCGAACCTCGGCATCATCACCTCCTACAACGACATGCTCTCGGCCCACCAGCCGTTCGAGACCTATCCGGCGCTGATCCGCGAGGCCGCGCGGGAGGCGGGCGGCGTGGCGCAGGTCGCCGGCGGCGTGCCGGCCATGTGCGACGGCGTCACGCAGGGCCAGCCGGGCATGGAACTGTCGCTCTTCTCGCGCGACCTCATCGCCATGGCGGCCGGCATCGGCCTGTCGCACAACATGTTCGATTCGGTCGTCTATCTCGGCGTCTGCGACAAGATCGTGCCGGGCCTGACGATCGCGGCCCTCACCTTCGGGCATCTGCCCGCCATCTTCATTCCTGCAGGTCCCATGACCTCGGGCCTGCCGAACGACGAGAAGGCCCGCGTGCGCCAGCTCTATGCCGAAGGCAAGGCCGGCCGGGAAGAACTGCTGGAAGCCGAGTCGAAGTCATACCACGGCCCCGGCACCTGCACCTTCTACGGCACCGCCAACTCCAACCAGATGCTGATGGAGATCATGGGCTTCCATATGCCCGGCGCCTCCTTCATCAATCCTGGCACCCCGCTGCGCGACGCACTGACCAAGGAAGCCGCCAAGCGCGCGCTCGCCATCACCGCACAGGGCAATGAATTCACCCCGGCCGGCGAAATGATCGACGAGCGCTCCATCGTCAACGGCGTCGTCGGCCTGCATGCGACGGGCGGCTCGACCAACCACACGCTGCACCTTCTCGCCATGGCACGCGCCGCCGGCATCGTGCTCACCTGGCAGGACATTTCCGAGCTGTCCGACGTGGTGCCGCTGCTCGCCCGCGTCTATCCGAACGGCCTTGCCGACGTGAACCATTTTCACGCCGCCGGCGGCATGGGCTTCCTCATTCAGGAGCTTTTGAAGACCGGCATGCTGCATGACGACGTGCGCACCGTCTACGGTCAGGGCCTGCAGGCCTATACGATCGACCCGAAGCTCGGCGAAAACGGCGCGGTCGTGCGTGAACGCTCGCCGAAGATCAGCCACGATCCGAAGGTGCTCGCCAATATCGAGACACCCTTTCAGCCCACGGGTGGCCTGAAGATGCTGACCGGCAATATCGGCAGCGCCGTCATCAAGATTTCGGCGGTAAAGCCGGAGCGCCATGTCATCGAGGCGCCGGCAAAGGTGTTCCACGACCAGCAGGAACTCAATGTCGCCTTCAAGGCCGGTGAGCTGACGGGCGATTTCATCGCCGTCGTGCGCTTCCAGGGGCCGAAGGCGAACGGCATGCCGGAATTGCACAAGCTGACCACCGTGCTCGGTATCCTGCAAGACCGCGGTCAGCGCGTTGCCCTCCTCACCGACGGGCGCATGTCCGGCGCATCCGGCAAGGTGCCGGCAGCCATCCACGTCACGCCGGAGGCTGTCGACAACGGCCCGATCGGCCGCATCCGCAACGGCGATATCATCCGGCTGGATGCGACCCACGGCACGATCGAGGTTCTGGTGAATGCCGCCGAGTTCGCCGCCCGCCCGCAGGCGACGGCCGATCTCTCGGGCAACGAATTCGGCATGGGGCGCGAGCTTTTTGCACCCTTCCGCGCCATCGCAGGACCGGCCGACCATGGGGCGAGCGTGCTGTTTGCCTGATGGGTGGTCGGGGCGCTGCCGCCCCTCATCCGGCCTGCCGGCCACCTTCTCCCCGTAAACGGGGAGAAGGAAACAAGAGGCCAAGCCCCACTATCTCTCCCCGCTCATTGTTTGGGGAAAGCATCGCCACATTCCCCTTCTCCCCACCTGCGGGGAGAAGGTCGCGGCAGCGGGATGAGGGGCAGCCCCCAAAACGTCAGCTATAAATATCCAGCGTCCGGCCGTGATGGTTCCGGTGCGTCGAATAGACGAAGATGCGTTGCAGATCCTTGTCGGAGAGCAGGCGCAGGAAGCGCGCTTCGACGATGTCGTTGGTGTAGACGCGCTGCGTCAGGCAACCGATCATCGGCAGGCGGGCGCTGACGATGTCGAGGTAGAAGTTGCGTGGCAGCTGGAACTTCGTCGTCATCGTGATGACGGCACCGCTGCGCGACAATTTGGTGATCAGGCAGCGGCGGGAGACCAGGTTGACGAGACCGCCGTTCTCGGTGAACTCGATGCGCGCCTCGTTGCAGGTGTCCTCCATCGGGAAGCTCTTCTCCCGATCGTACATGAAGGACTCTTCCTTGTTCAGGTAGTTGTTACGCGGTACGGATCCCTGAATACCCATCGGCCTGCTGCCCCCCGGCACTGTCTGCTTTCGGCAAAAGCCTAGGGGAGCAACGCTTAACATCGGGTTGAGCGGCAGGGCTAAATCCTGCCGCTTCCCCTTCGCCTTCAGGATGCGCGATAACTCTTTCCGGCCGCATCGAAGAGATGCAGCTTCGCCTTGTCCGCCGTGAACCGCACCCGGTCGCCACGCTTGACGTCGAGGATGCCCGGGATCTTGGCGATGATCGGCTCGCCCTGCACGAGACCGTCGATATACAGCAGCGTCACTTCGCCGAGCGCCTCGACGATCGACACCGTACCCTCGAAGAGGAAATCCTCGCCAGTCGTGATCTGAAGGTCTTCCGGCCGTACGCCGAAGCTCGCGGTCTTGCCGACTTCGGAAGCCGCCGTCGGGATGTCAACGCTGGAGCGGCGCCCGCCCGTCAGCTCCAGCTCCGTCGAAGCGCCGGCCGCCGTGATCTTCGCGGGAATGATGTTCATCGCGGGCGAACCGATGAAGCGGGCGACGAAGAGGTTTGCCGGGCGCTCGTAGAGTTCCAGAGGCGGACCGACCTGTTCGATATGGCCGGCCGAGAGCACGACGATGCGGTCGGCAAGCGTCATCGCCTCGACCTGGTCATGCGTCACGTAGATCATCGTCGTGTCGGCCATCTGCTCGTTGAGCTTGGCGATCTCGATTCGCGTCGCCACGCGCAGGGCAGCGTCGAGGTTGGACAGCGGTTCGTCGAACAGGAAGACCTTCGGATTGCGGCAGATGGCGCGACCGATGGCGACGCGCTGACGCTGGCCGCCGGAGAGCGCCTTGGGCAGGCGGTCGAGATATTTGGTGAGCTGGAGGATATCGGCAGCCGAGCGCACGCGCCGGTCGATCTCCTCCTTGCTTTCGCCAGCGATGCGCATGCCGAAGGCCATGTTGTCGAAGACGGTCATGTGGGGATAGAGCGCATAGGACTGGAACACCATGGCGATACCACGCTTGGAAGGCGGCACGTCGTTGACGCGCTCGCCGTCGATCGTCATCTCGCCGCCGCTGATCTCCTCAAGGCCCGCGATCATGCGCAGCAGGGTCGACTTGCCGCAGCCGGACGGGCCGACGAAGACGATGAACTCGCCCTGCTTGATATCGAGATCGATGCCGTGGATCACATCCACCGCGCCGTAGGACTTGCGGATATCCTTGAGTACCAGCCCTGTCATGTCTCTCTCCCCTATAGTCCCTGTTTGGCGCAGTTCCGGAGGCGACCCGCCTTCCACTTTCGCCGGAATTGTTCTGACCGGTTACACGAAGCGCGCGAAAAACCCGCTCCAGGCCGGAAGTTCGATGCTTTCCGCATGCATCATGCTTTCAAACCCGTGGCCCTCCAGAACCTGCAGCGTGCCATCGGGCAAATCCGCAAGGCGCGCGATCGGGCTCATGTTGAAAGCGCAGAAAACCTTCTCGTTGCCGTGCGTGCGCACGAAGGAAAGGATCGCGCCTTCGGCCGACTGAAACGCAATCTCGCCCTTCACCAATGCCACGTGCTCCTTGCGGAAGGCAAGAAAGCGCCGGTAGTGCGCAAGCACCGAGGCCGCATCCCCCTCCTGTATGTCGACAGCGCGCTCGAGATGAACGGCCGGCACTGGAAGCCAGGGTTTTCCCTTGCTGAAGCCGCCGGACAGCTCGGTGCTTTCCCAGACCATCGGCGTGCGGCAGCCGTCGCGGCCCTTGAAATCCGGCCAGAACTGGATGCCATAGGGATCCTGCAGGTCCTCATAGGCAAGCTCGGCTTCCGGCAAGGCCAGCTCCTCGCCCTGGTAGATGCAGACCGAGCCGCGCAGCGACATCAGCAGGCTGGCCAGCAGCTTGGCATGGGCCTCATGATCGGTGACGGCGCTGCCCCAGCGGCTGACATGGCGCATAACGTCGTGGTTGGAGAAGGCCCAGCAGACCCAGCCCTCGGGCGCCGCCTTTTCCAAGGCATGCTGCGTGTCTGCGACGAAGGCCGGTGTCAGCGGTTCGGGCGCAAGGAACTCGAAGGCGTAGCACATGTGCATCTTGTCGCCGCCGGACGTGTATTCACCGGCGATTTCAAGGCCGCGCTGGCTGTCGCCCACCTCGCCAACGGCAGCGATGGCCGGAAACTCCTCCATGACCGCACGGAACCGTTTGAGGAACTCCAGATTTTCCGGCTGGTTCTTGTCGTAGAGATGTTCCTGGTAGTTGTAGGGGTTCACGGCCGGCGCGGTCTGGGCGTTGCGGCGCTCGGGGGCGAGCGACGGGTTGTCACGCAGCTCCTTGTCGTGGAAGTAGAAGTTGATCGTGTCGAGACGGAAGCCATCGACGCCGCGCTCCAGCCAGAAGCGGGCAACCGAGAGCAGCGCATTCTGCACTTCCGGATTGTGCAGGTTGAGGTCCGGCTGCGAGGTCAGGAAATTGTGCATGTAATATTGCAGGCGCGTCGGATCCCATTGCCAGGCCGAACCGCCGAAGATCGACAGCCAGTTGTTCGGCGGCGTGCCGTCCGGTTTGGAATCGGCCCAGACATACCAGTCCGCCCGCGGATTGGTGCGCCGGGAACGGCTTTCGACGAACCAGGGATGCTTGTCCGAGGTGTGCGACAGCACGAGGTCGATCATCACGCGGATGTTGAGGCGATGCGCCTCGGCGATCAGCGCATCGAAATCGGCGAGCGCACCGAAGATCGGATCGACGTCCTGGTAGTCGGAGACATCGTAGCCGAAATCCTTCATCGGCGAGGTGAAGAAGGGCGATATCCAGATCGCATCCACACCGAGGGAGGCGACATGGGAAAGCCGCTCCGCAATCCCCCTGAGGTCGCCGATCCCGTCACCGTTGGTATCCTGATAGGAGCGCGGATAGATCTGGTAGATCACCGCGCCACGCCACCAGTCCTTGTCCGGTACGAGAAGGGTGGAATCCGACATCGTCATGCTGCTTGTCCTGTGCATCTTTGATTTTTTACGCGATTGCGAATGCAAACCGCTTCACGCTTTTGTGGCAACTGCCTTCGTCAGCCACCCTTGACCGAGCCCGCCAGCAGGCCGCGCACGAGATAACGCTGCAAGCTGAAGAAGACGATCAGAGGAACGACGATGGTGATGAAGGCGGACGCCGTAAGGATTTCCCAGTTGCCACCGCGCGAGCCCAGAAGGTTGACGAGACGCCCGGTCAGAACGAGCTCCTCGTTGCCCGCGCCGAGGAAGACCATGGCGACGAGCAGGTCGTTCCAGGTCCACAGGAACTGGAAGATGGCGAAGGAGGCGAGTGCCGGGAAAGACAGTGGCAGGATGATCTTCACGAAGATATCGAAATCCGACGCACCGTCGACACGGGCCGATTCCATGATCTCGCGCGGCAGGCCAGCCATGTAGTTGCGCAGGAGATAGACCGCGAGCGGCAGGCCGAAGCCCATATGGGCGAGCCAGATACCGACATAGGTCTTCGCCGGCACGCCAAAGAAGGCGCCGACGCCGTTATAGAGCCGCAGCAGCGGGATCAATGACATCTGCAGCGGCACGACGAGCAGGCCGACGATGACAGCGATCAGGATCGCCCGGCCCGGAAAGGGCATCCAGGCGAGCGCATAGGCGCAGAAGGCGGCAACGAGGATCGGGATGATCGTTGCGGGGATCGCCACGGTGAGCGAATTGATGAAGGACCTGCCGATGCCCTCGGCATTCAGGACTTCGCGATAGTTGTCGAGGGTAAAGCGCGGCGGCGCGGAGGCGGTATAGAAGATGCGCTGGCCGCGCGTGCCCTCCATCTTCGTCGGCGAAACGATCTCGTAGCTGCCGTCCTCCTTGACGGTCAGCGTCTGGCCGTCGCCGATATCGGCGGCAGCGCCGGCCTCGAAGGCGGTCGGCTGCAAGGGGCGGAAGCCGAAGGCGGAGACCTTTGCGTCACTGCCTTCCAGCAAATTGCCGGATATGACGAACTTGCCGTCACGCTCGACCTGCGCCTCCGGGGCGGCAGCGCGGCCGGTCAGGTTCTGTGAGGAGGTGGAAAGCGCGGTCCACCAGCCGGAGACGGCGAGCTGGTCCTTGTCGCGCAGCGAGGAGATCAGGAGGCCCGCCGTCGGCAGGGTCCAGAGCGCGACGAGCAGAAGGACGGAAAGATGGACGGCGAAGACGAGCGGCGAACGGGACGAGGCGATCATCTCAGTGGCCTTCCATTTCCTTGGTGGCGTTGCGGATGTTCCAGATCATGATGGGTATGACCAGGATCATGATGACGACGGCAATGGACGCGCCGCGCCCGAAATCGCCGCCGCCGCGGAACATCCAGTCGAACATCAGGTTCGCCAGAACCTGCGTCTGCCATTGGCCGTTGGTCATCGCGAGCACGATGTCGAAGACCTTCAGCACCAGGATGGTGATCGTCGTCCAGACGACGGCGATCGTGCCCCAGATCTGCGGCACCATGATCTTGAAGAAGATCTGGAAACCATTGGCACCGTCGATGACGGCCGCCTCGATCGTCTCCTCCGGAATGCCGCGCAGCGCCGCCGAGAGGATGACCATGGCAAAACCCGTCTGGATCCAGATCAGGATGACCATCAGGAAGAAGTTGTTCCAGAAGGGGATGGTCATCCACGCTTCGGGCGAGCCGCCCATGGCGACGACGATGGCATTGAGGATGCCGATCTGCTCGGAGCCTTCGGCGCGGTAGTCGTAGACGAATTTCCAGATGACGGCGGCGCCGACGAAGGAGATCGCCATCGGCATGAAGATCAGCGTTTTCGCGATGTTGCCCCACCAGATGCGGTCGGTCAGCGCGGCGACGATCAGGCCGAAGAAGGTGGAGAGCGCCGGCACCACCAGCAGCCAGAGGAAATTGTTGAAGATCGACTGGCGGAACTCGCCGTCGTTGATCATCCAGGCGAAATTGCTGAAGCCGACGAACTGCTGGCCCGTGCGGTCATGGAAAGCGAGTCGAACGGACTCGAAGACGGGATAGACGAGGTAGATCGTCAGTGCGAAGAGCGCAGGCGCCATGAACAGCCAGGGCCGGATCGCATTGGTGATGCGCAGGTTCTTCGAAGCCTGCGCGCCCGTCAGCCCCTTGGAGGGAAACATCCTGTCGAGCAGGAAATTCGTCCCGAAGAAGTAGAGGACGCAGGCGAGAACGCCCCCGACCATCGTGAAGACGGCGAATAACAATTGCTGCACGGCAGTCCCTCCCCTGGAAAAGTCCCCTACGGCTTCTTTTCGTGCAGCGCGGCCTTCGCTTCAGGTGTTTGCTTGACGTCTTCCGAAGCCACATCGACTGTTCACGCGGCTTGGCCACCGCATGGTCCGGCTGCACGTTTGCATGCTCGGGAAAACCGGCCGGCGGCTGCCGGCCGGTTCGCCAGGATGTTACTTGATGGCGTCCCAGGCCTTCTGCACGCCGCCGGCGACATCGGCCGCGGACTTGCCGCCGACGAAATCGACCATACCGGTCCAGAATGCACCCGCGCCGATCTTGCCCGGCATCAGGTCCGAACCGTCGAAACGGAAGGTCGTCGAATTGAGCAGGATCTCGCCCTGCTTCTTCATCGGCGCATTGGCATAGGCCTCCTTGTTGGCGCTCTTGTAGGGCGTCAGGAAGCTGGTCTGCGCCATCCACAGTTCGTGCGCGATTGGCGTCTTCAGGAACTCGATGAACGCGCGGGCGGGCGGCGTGTCCTTGGTGATCATCGCGAGCGTGCCTGCGCCGAGCACGGGATTGCCGAGTTCCGGCTTGCTGGCATAGGGCGGCATGTAGAAGAAGTCCGCATCCTCGCCGACAACGGTGCCTTCCGGGAAGAAGGACGGGATGAACGACGCCTGATGGTGCAGGTAGCATTTCGGCGGCGAGGCGAAGAGGCCCTTCGGGCTGTCGCGGAAGTCGGTGGAGGCGACCGCCGCCGCGCCGCCATCGACGAACTTGTCGTTCTTGGCGAACCAGCCGAATTCATCGAGCGCGCCGACCACCGAAGCATCGGTGAAGGGGATTTCGTTCTTTACCCACTTGTCGTAGGTTTCCGGGGAAGCGGTGCGCAACATCAGGTCTTCGACCCAGTCGGTCGCCGGCCAGCCGGTCGCGCCGCCGGAACCGAGACCGATGCACCAGGGCGTGCCGCCGTCGGCGACGATCTGCTCGGTCAGCGCCTTCAGGTCTTCCATGGTCTTCGGCACTTCGTAGCCGGCATCTTCAAAATTTTCCGGCACGTACCAGACGAGGGACTTCACGTCGATCTTGTAGGGGAAGGCGAAGAGCGCGGCATTGCCGTCCTTGCCCTTGTAGGTCGAAAGATCGACCCAGGACTGGCCGGCGGCGTAATTGTCGAGCAGCCATTGCTTGGTCTCGTCGCCGAGCGGGGTCAGATAACCCTTGGAGGCAAGGTCAGCGATGAGGCCCGGCTGCGGCAGGATGGCGACGTCAGGCGGGCTGCCGGCCTGGGTGTCGATGACGATCTGCTGCTCGTAGTTTTCGGAAGAGGAATATTTGATCTCGACGCCCGTCGCCTCGGTGAAATAGGCGTAGACGATCTTGAAAAGCGCCTCGTCCTCACCGCGCCAGGGGCCGAAAATGGTCAGCGTCTGACCCTTGAGGTCGTGGCCCTTCTTGAAATCCTCGAAACTCTGCCAGTTGAACTTGGAATCCTCGCCCGGCTTGAATTTCAAGTCGGCCGCAGCGGCGCCGCTCGCCATCAAAAGAGCGAGCGCGGCCGTCATCAGCAATGTCTTTTTCACGAGATTTGCCTCCCATAGCAAACCCGCCCTCTCCCGGGGCAGGCATTCTCTAAAATACCCCAAAATTCAAAGCGCTTTGGATTTCCTTTCATCCCATTTCCTTCCGAGCTTCGTCAAGTACCCCTCAGAGGTTTGTGGATAAAAACGCAGGATTTAACGCAGTGCAGCGTAGTTTTGCGGCGCAAAAAGGCCAAATCCGCTTTTCCTAAATGATTTGCTGATGTTACATGCCAAAACGCTTTGGGACATATCCAGGGAACGAAAAGAGAAGACATCCAAAGCGCTTTTAATGTTTCAAGAAAGCTAAGCATGTGAATCTCAAGCAATTATCGCAGTTGCTGGGCCTCTCCCAGACAACCGTGAGCAGAGCATTGAACGGTTATCCGGAGGTCAATGCCGAGACACGCCAGCGCGTGCTCGACGCTGTCCGCGAGACTGGATACCGGCCGAACCGGGCGGCGCAACGGCTGGCAACGGGCCGGGCGGGCTCGATCGGCCTTGTCATGCCGACGGCCGATGGCATCGAATCCGACGTGCATTTCGGCGAATTCCTCGCCGGCCTCGGCGACGAGGCGGTCAAGCACGACTTTCATTTCGTCATCAACCCGAGCCATCCGGAAGAAGAGGTCGCCACCTGTCGGCGGCTGGTGGCGAGCGGCAATGTGGATGCGCTGTTCCTCGCCTATATGCGCGAGAAGGACCCGCGCATTGCCATGATGAAGACGTTGAAGACGCCCTTCGTCGTGCACGGTCGGTCGATCGGCGTGCCGACGGACTATCCCTATCTCGACATCGACAACACCGGCGCCTTCTACGATGCGACACGGCTGCTGGTGCAGCTCGGTCACCGGCATCTCGCGCTGATCAACGGACCGGATTATCTCGCCTTCTCGATCCGCCGCAAGAAAGGTACGGAGCGGGCGCTTGCCGAGCACGGCCTCACCTTGCGCGACGACTGCGTGCAGCATTCGCAAATGACGGACGAACACGGGTTTCGCGCCATGGAGCGCTTCCTCCAGCTTGAAGCGCCGCCGACCGCGGTCCTGTGTTCCAGCACGGTCCTGGCGCTTGGCGCCGTCCGGGCGATTAACCAGGCAGGGCTGAAGCTCGGCGTAGACATTTCGCTCATCGCCCATGACGACGTGCTGCCCATGCTGAAGCCGGAGAATTTCATGGTGCCGCTGACGACGACCCGCTCGTCGCTGCGTGCCGCCGGCCAGCGCATCGCCCGCCGCCTCATCGCCGACATCCTGACGCTCGAGACGCTCCCACAGCAGGAGCTCTGGAAGACGGACCTCATCGTGCGCGCTTCGACAGGCCCGGCGCCGGCGGGGAAGTAGGCTTCTGAGGAGGGCACTGCGCCGGGCCCTGCCCCTCACCCGAACCCTCTCCCCCCAAGGCGGGGAGAGGGGACGCCCCCACGAATGACGAGTGACTGAAGAAGGCGGCGCGGCACTTCTTCCCCGCTTGCGGGGGGAAGGTGGCCGGCAGGCCGGATGAGGGGCCGCTCTGGACCGATGATGTTTCCGCTCAGAACTTCGGTGGCGTGCGCCCGGCCTTGCGATAGGCGGCAATGACCGTGTTGGCCATCAGCATGGCAATGGTCATCGGACCGACACCACCGGGAACCGGGGTGATGGCACCGGCAACCTTGGCAACCTCATCGAAGGCGACGTCGCCGACGAGGCGGGACTTGCCCTCCCCCTTTTCCGGCGCGGCGATGCGGTTGATTCCGACATCGATGACGGTCGCGCCCGGCTTCACCCAGTCGGCCTTTACCATTTCCGGGCGGCCGACAGCAGCAACGAGGATATCAGCATTGCGGCAGGCGCCCGCGAGATCCTTCGTGCGCGAATGGGCGGTCGTCACCGTCGCGTTTGCGGCGAGGAGCAGAGCGGACATCGGCTTGCCGAAGAGGTTCGAGCGGCCGATCACCACGGCGTTGAGGCCGGACAAGTCCTCGCCATGCGTGCGGCGTACGAAAACCATGGCGCCGGCCGGCGTGCAGGAGACGAGCCCTCCTTCGAGATCGCCCGTCGCGACCTTGCCGGCGTTGACGACGTGCAGGCCGTCAACATCCTTTTCCGGCTTGATCGACTGGATGATCGGCTCGGAATCGAGGTGCTTCGGCAGTGGCAGCTGGACCAGGATGCCATGGATGGTCTCGTCGGCGTTGAGCGTCTCGACGAGGCGGGCAAGCTCCTCCTGCGTGGTCTGCTCCGGCAGCGTATGCTGGATGGAGGTAAAGCCGCATTCCTTGGCCATGCGGCTCTTGGAAGAGACATAGGCGTGACTTGCCGGATCGTCGCCGACGATGATGACGGCAAGACCAGGCTTCACGCCGGCATCCTTCTCCAGGGCAGCGGCAGCGGACTTCACGGTGTCAATCACGGAAGCGGCAACCTGCTTCCCATCGATAATGGTGGTCACATTTCTCTCCCTGGATGAAGTGCGCCCACTCTAGTGGGACGCCCGCGCGGCGGGATGGCCTCTTAACGCCCTATGCTGTCCAAAACGCATAATTTCAAGCATATCCTGCCGGAAAGCACAGATCCGGCCGACGAAAGTGCTTTTTCCTGTCAGCAATGAAAGGCAGGACCGCGGCATGACGGAACCGCGCACAGCCATGCAGAAAGTCCTTTTTTGACGCAGATTGCGGGATTCTTTTTCTTGAAGCAGCCGGAGTACGAAAACTCAAATGGTTGTTTTTCAAAGAATTTATCGGCAGCGTACCATCATGGTTAGCAATGCGTGAACACGGTCCGCCGCCTTTTCGGGAAATCCTTAAACGGCCTTTCAGGGGAACTTGCTAAATCGGCAGGCACCAATAGCAGCCTTGCGGGAACAGCATGACGCCCTATCCCACAGATCCCGTCGAACCCGCCGCTTTCGAGGTCATGACGACCTTGAAGACCGGCCGCTGCCCGCCTGCGGACGTTTCGAAAGGACCCTTGCCATGAACCTCGTGTCCGGCAACATCACCGCCTCGCAGCGGGATATTCTCGGCCTGCCGGTCTGCGATCTTGGCTGGGCGGAAGCCTTCGCCTTCGCGGAGGAGGTGGCGACCATGCCCTTCGGCCAAAGCGTCATCGCCTTCATCAATCCCGGCAATGCCAACCTGATGATGCGCGATCCCGAATACCGTTCCGTACTGGAGCGCCAGGTCGTGCTGCCCGACGGCGACGGCGTCGATATCGCCTCCATGGTGTTCCACGGCCGCAAGTTCCCGGCGAACCTGACAAGCATCGCCTTCGTTCCAGCGCTCCTCACCTATATTGCAAAACCGATGCGCGTTGCGCTGATCGGTGCACAATCCGAGACGCTGGTGCGCGCCGCAGACACCCTTCGCCAGCATACGCCCTGGCACGAGTTCCTGCCCATCGCCGACGGCCATTTCGACCAGGGCCAGTCGGATGCGATCATGGAGCGGGTGCGGGAGGCGAATGTCGACATCCTGCTCGTTTCCATGGGTAGCCCGGCGCAGGAGAAATGGATCGACCGGCATGTCGGCCCCGGCCATGCACGGCTGGTGCTCAGTCTCGGCCCGCTGTTCGATGCGCTCGCCGGTAACACCCCCGCGATCCCCGAGGCCGTTCGGCGGTTCCGGCTCGGCTGGTTCTACCGGCTGATGAAGGCGCCGTCGCGCCTGCCCCAGCACAGGGCACAGGCTGCCTTCGCCTATCATGTGCTGCGCTACAAGCTGTCCGGCACGGTGATGGTACGGGACGACGGTCACACGGCAAAGGCCGGCTCGCTCTGAGGCGGCCGGCCAGACTCATACGAATGCATGTATCCGCGCTAAGCGCCTGAAGCCTCTCCGGTTCCCTTCGGCCGGAATTGCCTTAGTGGCCGCCGCTCTTTTCCGCCGGTTTGCCGGCCGGAACCTCGCCCTTGACGAGCGTCTGGCCACGCTTGGGCGCGGGGTCCTGCACGGATGCGGTGGTGATGTAGTCGATCTGCTCGACATAGACCTCGGCTATGACCTCCGCCCCGAAACGGCGGTTCAGCCCTTCCTTGACGATGCCGCGGAAGGCTTCGACGTCGAAGCTGCCAACCGTCGCAACGTCGATCATCTTCTTGCCGACGAGCAGTGTATAAAGCTCGTCGGTGATCATCTGCGGCAGGGGAACGGTCTGCTTGGCCGCCAGCTCCTTGTTCGCCTTGTAGGCAAGCTTGGTCAGCAGGTAGCCATTGACGCCGCCCTCCCCGATCACAGGCACCGTCGTCGTGTATCCGCTGACGAATTCCAGCGCCGCTTCGCGCTCGGCCGCGGCCGTGTCCACCTTGGGGGCCGAGGCCATCTTCAGCGAAAAATAGACCGAGGCGAGCGTGATGGCGAGAATCCAGACGCCGGTGCCGATGAGCTTGATCATGTGCCGTAACCCAGGCGGAACTGCTCCTGCGAATAGGTACCGTCCGCCTCGAGATCCTGCACGGCATTCTTCAGGATAGAGACGACTTCGCGCACGGCCTCCAGATGGGCGGAAACACGCTGGGCGTTGGTGGCGAGCTTTTCACGCACCCGGCCGAGCTGACTGGAGAAGGTCTGCGGCACCTCGTCAGGGCGCACGTCGCGCGTCAGCATCGCCAGCTCATAGAGGCAGCGGCTCTTGTGGGCGTTCGAGGTTGGCAGATCGAAATCGGGATCACGACCGATATTGTCGTTCTCGTTGTCGATGATCGTTTCGAGCCGGCCGAGGACGGTGCGGATCCGCAGTTCGTTGGTTGCCTGTTCCATTTTGTTGTTCTCCGCTTAGATCTTCGTCTCGTGTTCCTTGATGCCCGGCGTCAGATCGGCAAAGGCTTGCCGCTGCAGGGCCTGCACCATGCCGGCTGCGACACGGTCGGTATTCTTGTCCTTCTCGGGCGAAGCCGCGCCGATGCCGCTGCTCTTGGCAAGGCTTTCGGCAATGCCGATGCCGCCGCCCTTGGCAAGCGCCTCGCCGAGCTGATCGGCCATCATTCCGCGCCACATTTCGCCGGCCGTGCCCTTGCCGTACATTTCCTCGCTGTCGGTCGGCAGCATGGACTTCACAAAATTCTGCAGCACCATCGATTCGAACTTGCGCATATGCTCCGGCACGGCCTTGCCGCCCACGGCGGACACGCCTTGTGCCGACTGGGCGCCGGCCGCATCCCGGTTGAGAATGCTGCCGACGGTGGCCTGGAAGCCTGCGCCGGCCTCGGCAAGGCTCGTCGCCTCGAAGGCGGCCTTGTTCGACTTCAGCCTGGCTTGCGCTTCCTGAACCTGGGTCGGGTCGGCAGCACGCACGACATCGAGCACCAGGTCGCTGGGGGGAGAAATTGCCACGTCCTTGAGCCTTTCAGGTGATCCTCGTGAGCCGAACCCGTCCTCATGGCGGTTCGCCGGCCTCTGACCGTTCAGGACAGCAGATCCGCCCGCGCCGCACCTGCGGCTGCTTCGGCAAACCCCGTCATCGTCCTGATGCGACTATCGCTGCTCAACCTTACGGGAGGCTGGTGGCAGATGACGAAGTCGTGACGCGGCTGCAGAGTAAATCCATATTGACGCAAGCTTGAAAAGGCCGCGAGAAATCGCCTGTCCTTACAGCGCCTTATTCCAAAACCACCTAATCGTCATTGCCCTTGTAGGCGATGTGCTGGTCGATGAGGTCGTAGATCGAATTGTCGGCGGCCTCGCGCTCCTCGGCGCTGCGGGCTTCCTTGCGATGCTCTTCCATGCGGTCGCCCTTGGTGCGCTCGCGCACCACGCGCATCTCGTGCATCTGCTGCACATTGGCCAGCATCTGGTCCTGCTGCTGCAACTTGCTGTACTGGCCGGAATAGTGCCGCGAAAAGCCGCGATGGATCGGATCCAGCGAGTTGATGGCGCCCGCGACGACCTCCATCGTCTCGCTGACCTCCTCGCGCTGGCGCGTGGTATTGGCAAGGTCGATCTCCGCCATCTTCTCCAGATGGCGCTGCACGCTGACGAGACGCTTCAGCTTGTCCGAGCGGTTCTGCGCCATCGCTATTCCCCCCGGAAGACCGGGGTGAAGCCGGCCGCAAAGATCTCGAGCAGAGAGGAGATGCCGAAGTAGAGCAGGAGCAGCCCCCCGGTGATGATGAAGGGCAGCGAGACGAAATAGATCGGGATCTGCGGCGCCAGCTTGTTGATGAGGCCGACGGCCACGTTGAAGACAAGACCGTAGAGGATGAAGGGGCTCGCGAGCCTCAGCATGATCATGAAGGTCTGGCTCAGCGTATCGGTGAGCGTGATCAGCGCGCCCTGCGGATTGAAGCCGGCACCGATCGGCATGACATTGTAGGATTCCACCAGCGCCCGCATGACGACATGATGGAAATCTAGCATGAAGAGCACCATCAGGCCGGCAAAGGAAAGCAGGTTCGTCAGCTGGTTTTCTGCCGTGTCCTCAAGCACATCGGGCGTCGGCGGCGCATTGAAGCCCATCATCATCGTCAATACCGTGCCGGCGAATTGCAGGCCAAGCACATAGTAGCGGGCGATGAGGCCGATAACGGCGCCCGTCAGGGTCTCGAAGACGATCAGCGAGAGATAGCTGTCGAGCGAGCCCGACGTGCGGGGGTAGATCGTGTCCCACAGGATCGGCAGCACCGCCATGGAAACCGCCACCGCAAGGAACAGACGGATCTGTACGGTGAGGCGCGCGGAAGAGAAGCCCGGCAGCAGCATGAAGCACCCGCCGACACGGCAGAAGGCGGCGAACAGCGCCAGCACCGTGCCCTGCGGGTCCGTTATCATGAAATGGAGCCGAGGATCTTGATCTCGATGCCCTTGGCGAGCTCGACATGCGAGAGAACCGGCAATGTGGCGAAGAGGCGCTCGATGATCATGCGCACATAAGAGCGGGATTCGGGCGACGTGACCAGTACAAAGGGCGTGCCGCGATCGAGAAACTCGCGGATAACCCGGGTTGCCTGCTCGGAAAACTCCTCAAGCTGGCGCGGATCGATATCGAATTCGACGATTTCGCCCTTGGTGTCGCGCTTGAGCGCCTGGTGGAAGACCATGTCCCACTTGTTGCCGAGGCGCAGCACGGGCAACACGCCGTTCTCCGCAAGGTCACCGCAGATCTGCTGCGACATGCGGATGCGCACGTGCTCGACGATCTGCTCGGTCTTGCGCACATGCGGGGCAAGCTCGGCGACCGCTTCCAGGATGAGATGCAGGTTGCGGATCGAGACGCGCTCGGCGAGCAGCAGCTTGAGGACGGCTTGAAGGCCGGAATAGGACATGTGCGACGAGCAGATCTCGTCCGCGAGCTTGCGGTATTCCGGATCCAGGCGCTCGATGAGCACCTTGACGTCCTTGTAGGACAGGAGCTGCGGCAGGTTGTTGCGGATGACTTCGGACAGGTGCGTGAGAACCACCGAGACGTTGTCGATCGGGTGGAAACCTTCACGGCGCAGGTCGTCTGCGAAGGTTTCAAGGATCGACACGGCCGGCATTCCGAAGGCGGGTTCGCGGATATCGTCACCCGGCACGCTCGGCTTGCGGCCGCCGCCGGTGACGACGAGGACTTCGCCGACGCGCACGATGTTGGATGCGATCGTCGTGCCATGGATTCGGATCTGATAGGACTTGTCGGGAATGGAGATGTCATCCGACACCTTGATTTCCGGCACGACGAAGCCGTACTGCCCAGCGAACTTCTTGCGCATCTTGCCGACGCGGAAGGCAAGCTCCTGATGCGCGCCGAGAAGGCGCGTGGAGACCTGCTTGCCGAGCAGAAGCTCGATTTCGGCAGTCTTCAGCACCGACTTGACCGAATCCTTCTCCTGGTCGCGGCTCTGCTGGACCTGCTGGGCCTCCTGCTCGCGCTTGACGCGGTTTTCCTCGGCAATGCGGCGCGGAATGATCCAGGCGCCGAAGGCCATGAGACCACCCAGTGCCATGAACGGGAAGAACGGCAGGCCCGGCATCAGCGCCAGCAGGATCATCAGGCCGGAGGCGACGAAGAGCGCGCGCGGATAACCGGACAGCTGGTTGACGACGGCCTGGTCGGTGGAGCCCGCCGTGCCGCCGCGCGAGACGATAAGGCCAGCGGCGAGCGAGACGATGAGGGCCGGGATCTGCGAGACAAGGCCGTCACCGACCGACAGCTTGACGAAGACGTCGGCGGCTTCGCCCAGCTCCATGCCGTGGCGGAAATAGCCGATGATGATGCCGCCGAAGACGTTGATGGCGGTGATGAGCAGGCCGGCAATGGCATCGCCGCGCACGAATTTCGAGGCACCATCCATCGAGCCGAAGAAGGAGCTTTCCTCTTCCAGTTCGCGGCGACGCAGCTGCGCCTGCTTCTCGTCGATGAGGCCGGCCGAAAGGTCGGCGTCGATCGACATCTGCTTGCCGGGAATGGCATCGAGGGTGAAGCGGGCGCCGACTTCCGCGATACGCGTCGCGCCCTTGGTGATGACGATGAAGTTCACCACGATGAGGATCATGAAGACGATGATACCGATGACGAAATCACCGGACATGACAAGGCTTGCAAAGCCGGCGATCACCCCGCCCGCGGCATCGTGTCCCTCGTTGCCATGCGAGAGGATGACGCGCGTCGTCGCGATGTTGAGCGCGAGGCGCACCATGGTCGCGATGAGGAGAACCGTCGGGAAGGACGAGAAGTCGAGCGGGCGCTGGATCCACAGCGCGACCATCAGGATCAGCACCGAGAAGGCGATGGAGAACGCCAGCCCGATGTCGATCATGAAGGCCGGGATCGGCAGGAAGAGGATCGACAGGATTGTCAGGATGCCGACGGCGAATGCGATATCGCGGCCGCTGGGGCTGACCTTCGGAAGGTTTATTGCCGGTACTTGCGCCATCTGAATGCGTCCCGTCTCGTCATGAGAGGCGGCGGCGCGTCACACGCGTCGCCCATTTCATCTCATGACCTACCCGGCGAAGCTTGCGCGAGGGTGGCAGGAGCGGACTAGAAGCCGCTTTCTATTCGGGAGAAGACGATGTTCGTGAAAATGGAGATCTGCGAGCCGATGAACGGGGCAGAGATGGCGATCGTCACGAAGATCGCCAGGATTTTCGGCACGAAGGTGAGGGTCATCTCCTGCACCTGGGTCAGCGCCTGCACGAAGGCAATGGCGACGCCGACGATCATAGCCGCAAGCACGGCCGGGCCGGAGGCCACGACCACCGTCCAGATGGCGGCTTGCGCTATATCGAGGGCGTCTGCCTCATTCACGTTTCGGGATCACTCGCCTTGGGTTCGCTGATCTTCACGCCGGGGCCGATGACGAGGGTCTTGCCCGAATCAAGTGTCGCGACGATGCCGTCATTGTATAGCGTGACTTCCTTGACCACGCCAGAAATCTTGCCGTCCTCGCTGGTAACGGTGCGACCGATGACGGAGTTGGCTTCCTGCAGCGAGGTGCGCTGCAGCAGGCTTTCCAGGTTCTTGTTCGTCTTGATGGTCTGCTCGACCTGGGAGAAGGTCGCAAGCTGCGCCATCTGCTGGGTCGCATCCATCGGCTCGGTCGGATCCTGGTTCTTCATCTGCGCCACGAGCAGCTTCAGGAAGCTCTCGTAGTTGATGGTCGCCGACTTCTCGTCGGTGCCGGATTCGGCGCCGGTGACGGTCGGAGTGTAGGGCTTTTCTGCCGCCGATGCGGCGCCGACGGGCGTTACCATGGTGCAATCTCCCTGCGGATCTGTTCGATCGTGGCCGGTGCCATTTCCTGGTTGTTGAGGATGCGATCCTCGATCGGGTAAAGCGCGCGGATCGCCTTCAGGGCTTCGAAGGCGCGGCCCTGCGTGACCAGCGCGTCGACGCGCTTGAGCTCCGCCAGCACTTCCTCGTTTTTGAAGCACGAGAGCAGCATGATCACCGACTTGCGGAACATGGCGATCGACTGTTCGGCGCCTTCCGGATTGATCAGCGACATCTGCGCGATGAAATAGAGCTGGCGAAGCGGCGTGGTCGCCTGTTCCGGCTGCAGGACGTGGTTCTCCAGAAGGAACGTGACATCGTTCAGGAACTCGATCGCGACCTTACGATCGACCCTGAGAACTGCGCCGTTGACGAAAATGCGCTCACCAGACTTCAGCGATATACGCAGTGTACTTTTCATTTTATGCCATCCTTGATGATGGTGGTGATGTCGATGATGCCCTGGAAGTTCGAGGATTCGCGTTTGCGGATCTTCTCGATTTCCTTGAGTATCCAGATGGCGATGGAGATGAGGTTGGCTCGCAGCTCCGCTTCGAGCTGGTTTTCCGAATCTCCGAGATCTTCGATGAAGCGGATCCAGACGCGGCGCGTGAAGTAGATCGCCTCGATAGCCTCCCGGCTCTGGTTGCCGCCATCGCTGGCCATTGCCGCTTTCAGGAGCGCAATCGACCGATCGAGGACCTGCCGTTCCCGATCTTTCGAGACGGCGACGCCTTCCTCCATGATCTCGGCATATGAAAACTGGTACATTCAGACATCCTTCATGTGTGTCCGTACCCTCTGGTTCATCAGAGGTAGTTCAGCAGGCTCAGGTTCTGGATCCTCGACGTGAGCGTGTAAGCGAGAGAAAGCTGCGATTCGAGTGTGGTGACGCGCGTCGCCGCTTCGTAGGTATCGATGCCTTCCATGTCCTTGATGCTGGTGCTCAGGATGGTGACCTGAGCATCGAGCGATGTATTGGCCTGGCTGACGCGCGCTTCGGAAATGCCGAGCTTCGAACGCTCGCCATCGATGCCGGAGATCGCGCGCCCCATGTAGTCGATCGCGGCATCGCTGACGGTCTTGCGGGCCTGTTCGCTGATGCCGAGCGACAGCATTTCCTGGCCGATGACGAGGCCGAGCGCCATGTAGCGCATGCCGTCGACATTGGTGTTGGTCGAGCTTTGCACCGTCTCGGCGGCGCTGATGCGGCTCTGCATGTTCTCGTCGGACGCATTCGACCAGTTCGTCTGCCAGTCCACCGGGTCCATGAAGCTGGTTTCAAGACTGTCGATGAAAGCCTGCATATCTGTCGCCGAAATGGCCGCGACGGCCGGATCGGTCTGCGGAAAACCGAAATGCGCGGCAAACGCGGCATCGAAGGCGACCTTCGCATCCGAGGCCGGCGACGTTTCCAGATAGTCCTTCAGCGGCATCACGTCGGTATTGATGCCCGCGAAGAGATACTCGCCGCTGAACGAGGTGTTGGCAGCCGAGGTGAAGGTGGAAAGCGCGTTGCCGAGGTTTTCCTTGGCGAGATCCAGCTGGTCCTGCGAGGTGATGCCGGAAAGCGCAATCAGCACGCCCATCGCGTCGTTCGCCGCCGTCGACATCTGGCCGAGCGCCTCCTGCGAGGCGGCGAGGCGCTGCGTCGTCAGCGCGTTTGTGCTCTTCAGCGATTCCATGCGCTGGAGATCGCGGTGCAGGTTCAGCGTGCGCGCAGTCTTGGCACCCAGTACGGCGCCGACATCGGCATGACGGCCGGTGACCGTTTCTTCCTGGAGCTGCAACATCTCCTTCTGCGCGCTGGCCACGGTGAGCCGCATCGCATTTTGAAGGGACATGTTGGAAACGAAAGAAGTCTTCATAACTTACCCCGCCGCCTGGAGGAGAGAGGCGATCATCTCATCGACCGCCGCCACGAGTTTGGCCGACGCCTTGTAGGACTGCTCGAGATCGAGCAGCAGGGCCAGTTCCTCGTCGAGGCTGACGGCCGTGACGTTGAGAAGCGCTTCCTGAGTGCGACCGAGCAGGGCAGACTTGTCTCCACCCGCCGTCGTCGCCGCGCTGCGGATCTCTTCCAGCCAGCCGACCGAACTGCTGGAAAAGGAAAGCAAGGTCGTTGTCGTTTCGATGGACGCGTCCGGATCGAAGGACATCGGTGCCTCGAAGGCCGACGCATAGCCGTTCAGAAGCTCGGAGAAACTGGCATTGTTGTCTGTGTTGTAGACGGCGTTGATCCCGTCCCGCAGCTTCGTCGGGTTTCCGCCTTCGCTGGAGATGACATCGGGATTGACCCTGATGACCGCAGCAAGACCCGGATCCGTAACAGCGGGCAGGCCGTTGCTGGTGAAGAGCCCCTCGACCCCGCCTTCGGAAAACACCTCGATCGCACCGCGCGCGATCTCGTCGAGTTGCTTCTGGAAGGTCGGCGCGACGTAGTCGCGAACCTGCAGCAGGGCGGCGATCGACCCTTGTGCGCTGGTGTTGCCGCCGGCGCCCGCCTGGACCGGCACCCCGTCGATGAGGACCTGGTTGCCGTCGACGGCCGCGGTGAAGGTGGTCGTGGGCAGGAAGCTCACGGTGCGCGGCACCGTTTCGAACAGGACCGTGCCGTCGCTGGTATAGAGCGCAAGGTCATTGTTCGTGCGGTTGACTGTCGTAACGCCGATGAGACCCGAGATTTCGGTCAGCAGCTTGTCGCGCTGGTCGAGCGCGTCGTTGACATCGGTGCCGGCAGCCGTGCCCTGGCGGACCTTGTCATTGTAGGTCTTGAATTCCGTGAGCAGGCGGTTGAGTTCCACCACCGCCGTATCGATGTCGGCATCCGCCTCCGCCCGCAGCTTCTGCAGGGCGTTCGACGTGCTGTTCAGCGCATTGGCGACGTCGATCGCATCCGACACCACCGTCTCGGCGAGCGAGACTTCGCTCGGCTTGTCGGCAAAGGTCTGGAGATTGTCGCGCAGTTTCGCCAGATAGGTGGAGGGGGCGAGTTCGTAGTCCTCGCCGCCCATCATCATCTTCATCTGCGTGAGACCGGCCAGGAGTGTTTCCTGGCCGCTCGACTTGGAGATCGAAAGCAGGTTCTGCTTCAGCAGCGCCTCGTTCTGGGCACGCTGCGTTTCCACCACGGTGGCACCGGAGGACGCCGTGGCGAGGATCGCCGCGCGGCGCGCGTAGTTCGGGTTGCTTGCATTGGCAATGTTCTTCGACGCGACGGCCGATTGCAGGCCTACGTTGGAGAAACTGGACTGAGCAGTCTTCATTGCTGCTGAAAGCGACATCGGATCTACCTAACTCTCGAATGCACGCGCGGCGTCATGCCGGCTTATCTCTTCAGATTGACGAGGACTTCCATCAGCTCGGAACCGGTCTGGAAGACCTTCGAGTTGGCCGTGTAGTTGCGCTGCGACTCGATCATGCTCGTCAGCTCTTCGGCGATGTCGACGTTGGAGTCTTCCAGCGCGCCGGAGATGATGGTGCCGTAGCCGCCATTGCCGGCGTAACCCATGACGACGACGCCCGAATCGCTGCTCTGCGAGTAGACGTTGCCCGGCAGCGGCTTGAGGTTGTCCGGGCTCTGCACGTTCGCCATCGCGATACGGTACTTCGGCGCAAGGTCACCGTTCTCGTATTTCAGGTAGACGATGCCGTCGTCGCTGATCTCGTAGCCGGCAACGCCGCTCGGGCCGATGCCGTCGATGTCGCCCTTGGCCGCGAAGTCCGCCGCAAGCTGCGTGCTGCCGCCGGTGGCGCCGCCGATTGAGATTTCCAACGGGTTGAGCACGCCGCCGCCGATGGTCGTGGGACCGGCGAGCGTGATGTCCGTCGGAGAGACGAGCTTGCCGTTCGTGTCGAAGGTCAGGGTCGTCGCAGCCAGGAGCGGCGTGACCGTGCCGCTGTCCGGATCGGTGTAGCTGACTTCCAGGCTCCACTCGTTCGGCGTACCGGTAGTGGAATACTTGAAGTCGAGCTTGCGCGTGTTGCCGAGGCTGTCATAGGCGACGAGCGAGGTGGTCTTGGAGAAGGGATCCTCGGCATTCGACGGCAGATTGGTGTGCAGGTAGCCCTTTTCGGACGCCTTCACGTTCAGTTCGCCGGATGCAAGGTTGATCTGCTCGAGGCCGGCAAAGCCGTTGATGACGATCGTCGGATCTTCGGTCGAGGAATAGGGGTAACCCATCAGCGTGAAGCCGGACGAGTTCTTCAGCGTACCGTCGTTCATCGGCGTGAAGGCGCCGGCGCGCGTCATGTATTCGACGCCGTCGGAACCCTGGACGATGAAGAAGCCCTTGCCGTTGATGGCAAGGTCGGTCGCCGAGGTAGTGTAGGTGAAGGTGCCCTGTGCGGAGATGGAGTACCGCACGTCCGTGTTGACGCCGCCGGAATTGTAGGCGCCGCCAGTGGAGGGCAGGATAAGGGAGGAGAACTGGGTTCCGGCCTTCTTGTAGCCGGTCGTGTTCGCGTTGGCGATGTTGTCGGCAACGGTGCTCAGGCGGTTCGCCTGTGCGTTCATGCCGGAAACACCCGTTCTCATCGTACCGTAGAGGCTCATGTCATTTCCCCGTTCGTCTCGTCACTACGACCCTATGGGACGGGCCTTGCGTGAAGCTGGCTGCCGGGGTCCGCCTTCCCCGCCAGCCGGCAATGTCGTGTCAGCTCTGCCAGTCGATGCAGTAGCCAAGGAAGCGCTTGGAATCGATCGGGTCGAAACCGAGCTTCTTGCGCAGCTTTTTCCGCAGCTTGCTGATGTGGCTCTCGACCACGTTCTCCTCGACGTCCTCGTCGAAGATGCCGTAGATCGCGTTGAAGATCTGGGTCTTGGAAAGCCGGCGGCCGCGGTTGGCGACCAAGTATTCGAGGATGCGGCGCTCACGGCGCGGAAGGGGGAAGACGTCCCCGGTGATTTCGGGATCGCGGCCATCGGAGAAGACGCGGATCGGACCGATATCGGTGTAGTTGGACAACGCCTTCAGGCGGCGCCGGATGGCCGCCGCACGGGCCAGGATTTCACGCGGATGAACCGGCTTGCGCACGACATCGTCGACGCCGCTGTCGAACAGCGCAAGGGTGGTTTCCAGGGAGGGCGTGTCGCTGACCGCGATCACGGGGGCCTGCGAGCGATCACGGATCGCGCGCGGCAGCTCCATGGAGAGCTGGCCCTGCCCGATCAGGAATGCCTCGACCGCATCGATGTCCGAATCGGCAGCGGTATTCACCCACTCGCCGAACTCACGGGGATCGAACCCCGTCGAGGGCACGCCCTCGCGACCAAAAAGAGAAGTATAGCCGTCTTTAACGAGCTCGCGCTCATCAACCACTACGATCATTCGTCCGCCTCCGAATCAGTGTGGTGCCTCGTTCAGGCAGTGGTACGAATCGGGCGAATCACCGGCAACTAGAGGAAGTGACTGGGTGGAATTAACAGTTGATTAAGAATTGCGTGCCGATTTGATCTATATATAGTAGGTTAATTCGGATTTTGCCACAATTTTACGGTGGAAAAGTTAACAAAGGTTAACGCTTCGCCTTGTCATCCCAAAACAGGGCGCATTCCTGCCACAATACGGCACAGGCCCCATCAAGGTCGAAATCTCAACTTTTAATAGAATTACTGACAGAACTGTTTCGCGTTCGCCGTCCAGCTTCCATAGCCCGTCGCGACCAGGTTTGCGATCACCCGGCAGACGTAGCGCTTCTGCGCGGGGTCATTGTTGGGACCGGCGTGATAGCGCGCCACGGCCATCGTCCAGGTCTCGTGCCGGGCGTGCAACCGCGCGAGGAATGCCGCCGCATACTCGACATTCTTGCGCGGGTCGAACATTTCCGCAGGCGAGGAAAACTGCTCGCCGTGGAAGTAGTGGTTGATCTGCATGCAGCCGAGATCGATCAGCTTGGCGCCCCGCGCCCGTGCCGCCTCGAAGGCCTGCAGGGCGTCCTGCCGGTCGCGGCCGAAGAAGGCCTTGCCTTCGATGTTCATGGCATAGGGTTGCAGCGAGCCCTTCCGGCCGGTCTCGGTGAGACCGACGGAATAGAGGATGCCGGCGGGGATGTCGTATTTCGCGGCCGCGGCCAGGATTTCCCGCTCGCACGCCCCGACGGAGGCTTCCGCGTCAGAGATAGACACCACCAGAGCGCTGAGGCTGGCCGCCAGCAAGGCCAGGAGCGTTGTCCGACGTGGTGCCTTCATGGGATGGTCCCTCGTGTGAAAAATTGCCTGCGCCCTCTCCATTGCTCCCCTGACGGCCATTGCCGCCCTCGCGGGCCTGCGGCTGGTTGGAGAACTGCTGTTGCTGCTGGCTCTGGCTGTCACCCTGCTGCGCATTCGAACTCCTGTCGGCCGGCGCGAGCTGGACGTTGACCTGATCGACGGCAAAGCCCTGCCCGCGCAATGCGCGCACGATGGCGTCCTGATCGTCGGTGAGCTGGCGATAGGCCTCGCCCGTCTCCACCTGCAGCGAGACGACGAGATCGTCGCCATGCAGGCGCAGCGTCGCCGTGACGAGACCGAGCTCGATCGGATGCATCTGGATCTTTAGCGTGTTGACGACCTTGCCGGTCGCTGCGGCCTCCGAGTGGCTGAGCCCGCCGGTGGCGCTCAGCGACGCCGCCCATTGCGGGTCCTGCGAAATCGCCGTCGTCACGGCAGCCGCGTTGCCGGCCTGAGCAAGGCCGATATAGCGGCGCGCATCGACCACGGTCACCGTCTCACCCTTCGGCCCGGTCGGGGTGGCATCCCGGAAGGTCGCACGATCGCCCTTGTCGGAAAGACTCATGTCGAGGTCCCGCCCCTTGCCATCGGCACGGATCAACCGGAAGAGCTGATCGGTATCGGACTGCGGCACCTCGCCGGCATCTGCCACGTGGGCTCCGTCGGCCTTGGCAGCAGCGTCGGCATGGGCATCGACCTTGGCCGATCCCTTGCCACCCGTCTGTACTTTTCCATCCGCCCCGGCGCCCGGAACGCCAGCCTTGGCGGCCGCCTCCAGCGACACTGCATTCGGCGCGGCCAGCATTTCGAGAAGATTGCCGACATCCGTCCCGACTTTCGGTGCAGCCTCCTGCGTTCCGTCCGCCGCCGCAGCGTCCGCGTCCACGGCCGCCTCCTCATCAAGGTGCGCGGCGGTCTTGCCGTCACGCAGTTCGCCCTGTGTCTTGCGCCCCTGCCGGCTCGCCGCCTCCAGCAAGGCAGCCGCCTTCTCGTCGAAAGGCCTGCTGTCCGCGTCGGCGGCATCCACCGCATGCTTGCCGGCGGCCTCCGCCGATCCCGCGGCATCACGGCGCCCGAGCTTTACACGGGTCTGATCCGTTTCTCCGCCGTCCTGCTCACCGCGGACAGCCGCACCGGAAATCGACAACCGCGCGCCCTTGCGCCCGCCGTCGCCTTCGCGCCCCGAAAGGCTGGCGATCGCACTGGCGAAACCGCCGTCCTCCGAAGCGCCGGCGGTTTGACCGTGGCTGGCCTTGCTCTTCCCGGGTGCCTGCCCCTGCACGACGCCCAGAACTCCACTACCGATGGTGCTCAACTGCCTTCTCCTTTCAAGAGCGCGTCGATTTCGTCGAGCTTGGACCTGCCGCCCGAGACGAATGTATCGAAGGCCGGGTCGATGCCGGCACTTTCTGGCTGCTCTTTCTTTTCCTGTTCCGGCTCGACCGCGGCGGCGACCGGCGTCTCTTCGCCACCCGCCCGCGGATCCATCGCCCGGTCTGCCAACTCGGCTTCGCTCAGTCCATCGGACGAGGCGTCCTCGGCCTGCTGCACGGGCTTGGCGAGGTCCGTCTCGGTCTGCGTCTCCGCCGCCACGGATACCGCCGGTTCGCGCAAGACCTCCTCGGCCACCGCGCGGGCCGCCGCCTTCAAGGCGCGGTCCTTGGTCGACAGTTTGTCGTCGGGAATTGCGATGATCGATTCCATCGCCTCCGCAACATCCCCTGATGGCACCGAGGCAAGGCCCGAATAGAGGTCTGCCAGCACCTTCGGCACGCTCTCCCCGTCGCCGGACAGCACCTGAGCCCGCTCGGCGGCAAGCGAAGCAAGCTTGTTCTTGCCCGAGATCGCCGCAAGGCGCGCCATACGCAGATAGACCTCGCGCTGGCGCGGCACGTCCATGAAGGAGAGGATTTCAAGGATGTCGTCCTCCTTGATCGCCTCGAAGTGATCGACCGCCAGTTTTACGAAGAGATCCGCGAACTGGCTGGCATAGGGCGAGCGCAGGTAGCGCCGTGCGTAGCGGTTGGCATAGGCCATGCTCTTGTCGATCCAGTCCGCCTCGCTGGCGATATAGATCGAGCGGCGCAGCGCCGCCTCCTCGACGATCGTGCCGGGGGCAACGAGCCGCGCCCAGTCGAAATAGGTAAGCGCGAGTGCCGGGTCCTTGCGCATGACCGAATTGGCCGACACCAGCGCCAGATAGGGGCCGACGCGCGAGCGCTTGTATTCCGGGAAGATTTCCGCGAGCGACTTGACGCTCTGGGTGCCGCGGCCGCTGAGGTAGCTGCGCAGGGCATCGGTCAGGCGGGAATCGAAGTGCCCGTCGACATCCTTCTTGATGAGCACTTCCAGCGTCTCGGGGTTGCCGCCGCTCATCGCATAGACGAGCGCGGCATCCACGTTGCGCGGATCGTCGAAGAGCGCGGATTCCCCCGTTCGCAGGCGCTCATCGATGGTGCTCAAAAGGAAACGCTGCATCTCCATTGCCGAGTGATCGCCAAGCGCCACCGTGTCCTGCACATATTGCAGAGAGCGGATCATCTTGTAGGGCGCAAGATCGTCGAGGTCTTCGGCGCGCGCGGGTGCGACGGCAGAGAGCGCTGCGCACAAGACCGTACCTGTCAGGAGAAAGCGCCGCAAGAAACCCATGGCGTCAACCGCCCTCGGCCTGGATAAGGATTTCGATACGGCGGTTGGCATCGGCCATCGGATCGGCCGGAACCTTCAGCCGCCGATCGGCAAAGCCGGTCACCTGACTCACGCGCTTCTCCTCAAGGCCGCCGCGCACCAGCATGTAGTAGGCGCTTTGCGCACGATCCATGGAAAGCTTCCAGTTGTCGTTCTTGCCACCGGCGAAGGGACGCGCATCGGTATGGCCACGGATGGCAATGGCGCCCGGCCGGCCCTCGAGGACCTTGCCGATCTTCTCCATCGCCAGCACCATTTCGCGCTTGGGAACGGCCGAACCGACATTGAACATCGGCGTGTCGAGCTGGTCGGTGAGGCTGACGAGCAAGCCACCCTCGGCCGGCGTCACGCTGAGCCCCTCGGCCAGCTTGCCAAGCGTGCCGATCTGCTCCGCCAGCTGTTTCTTCAGTTCGTCAGCCTTCTTTTCCTCGGCGGTCTTCTTCTCGTCTTCCTTGGCCTTGGCAGCCTCGGCAACGGCCTTTTCCGCTTCGGCCTTCGCGGCAGCAGCCTTCTCCGCCTCTTCCTTGGCGAGGGCCTCCTTCACGGTGTCGTCGCTCGCGGCCGCCATCTGCTGGCCGGTCTTGCCCTCGCTGCCGGCGTCCGTCGCCTGCGAGATCTCCACCTGCTGGGTCCAGAAATCAGGATCGAACGGATCACGATAGGCTTCGCCGCCATTGGCGCCGGTCGCCGGGCCGGACGTGGCTGCCCCGCCCTCGCCCTTGGCGCTGACATTGGCCTGCTGGCCGACTTCCTGTGCGATCTCCGACAGGACGGAATAGGGGTTTTCGAAGAAGTTGGCCTCGGAATACTTCGCTTCCTCGCCGGCCGTCGTCTTCTCGTCCTTGCCGCTTTCCGCGCCGTTGCCGCTCGCCTGCTGCTGGCCCTGCTCCTTGGATTTGTCCTGTGTCGCCTCGCCTTCAGCACTGTTGGCGGGCTTCTTCACCGATTTGTCGGCCGGCTTGTCGTCGGTCAGCTTGATCGGGTTGAAATAGGAGGCGACCGAGGCCTGCGTCTTCTCGTTTGCGGCATTGACGAGCCACATCACGAGGAAGAACGCCATCATCGCGGTCATAAAGTCGGCATAGGCGATCTTCCAGGCGGCCGAATGGTGGTCGCCCTCATGATCGCCATGGCGTTTGACGATAATGATCTCGTTCTTGCCGTGGTGGTGATTTTCGCCTTCGCTCATGCAAGCACCTTGCGTACGGTGTCAGCCCAGGCCGCCAGCCGCGTTACCAGGACGGTTTCGCCGAACTCCACCGTCAAATCGACATCCTGCATCTCGACATGCCGGAAGACCGGCGCGGGTTCGTCGAAATGCGCTTCCAGTTGCTGGAAGAGGTTTGCCGGCCCCTTCACGGTTATCGTCATGCCTTCGTCGCCCTGCAGGCCCTCGGTGATCATGCGGGCGAGATCGGCGACAGCCCCTCTTGCCAGTACGTCGTTCATCACCGGCGCCAGAACCTCGGCCGTATCGGCGGCGACGCGCTCGGCCACCTCGCCCGTCAGCGTGGAAAACCGCTCGGCAAGGGCACGGGCGTAATCCTTCTCGTAGCGCGCCTTCAGACTGTCGAGTTCAGCCTGGTGCGCCTCCTTGAGGGCTGTGATCTCGGCATCATGCTTGCTGCGAAGCTCTGTTTCGGCTTCCGCCTTGCCATCCGCAAAGGCCTCGGCGCGCTCGGCGGCCAGGTCCACCGGCGGCTCGGCCGGCGGCATGGCAAACGCCTGTGCCGCAACGCCGCCCCCCTCGTCGCCAAAGGACGGCGGCTGGAAGGTGGGCATCTTGGGGCGCGGCGGCGCGCCGAAATCCTTGAGGTAACGGGCGAGCTGCACGCTCATCGCGCATCCTCCCGTCCTGCCGCGTGCCGGACGAACGCAGGAACGGCCCGGCGGGAACCCCGCGGACCGTTTTGACGCTCGCTCTCGAAAACACTGGAACCTGACACCACCGCTGACCTGTCTCCTCGGACACGCACCTTCCGCAAGACGCAAGGCACACAATCTTCCTGATCGTGCCACCGAGCCTAGGGCTCCAAACTTGTGCGAGGATGAAGATGAAAGGTGTTGGGCCGCGCCAGGGCAAATAGCGCGGCCCAACCGCCCGCCTCGGCCGATGACCAACGGCCAGGGCGGAAGAGAAGAATTCACTGCCCTTACTGGCGGAAGAGCTGGAGGATGTTTTCCGCGCTCGAATTGGCGATCGACAGCGACTGGATGCCGAGCTGCTGCTGCGTCTGCAGCGCCTTCAGGCGGGTCGATTCCTCGTTCATGTCCGCATCGACAAGGCGGCCGATGCCCTTGTCGATCACGTCATTGAGGCTGCCGACGAAGCTCTCCTGCATCTCGATGCGGCTGCTGATGGCGCCGAGCGTGGACGCCGCGTTCGTGAGGTCCTTGAGAATATCGTCGACGACGCTGATCATGTCGTCGAGATCGGCATAGTCGGTGTTGCCGTCGATCTCGATGGGATCCCCGGAGGCCACCGGATCCGATGCGATCAGATAGTATTCCCGGGCGGTGCCCGTCGGATCGTCCACCAGTTCATCGGCGTCGATGGGCCGGGTGAGGTAACCCCGGGTGGGGTCCTGCACGTCGATCAGCACGGAATTCTGGGTGTCGAAATCGAGCGTGGCGACCTTGACGTTGCCGCTCGCGGTTCGAACGAAGGAGGCGACGACGGATTTGACGCCGAGCGGATCCGTGCCGGAATTGTAGAGCCAGTTCTCACCGGAGAAGGAGGCCGACTGGGCGGCCGAGACGAGCTGGTTCTTCAGCTCCTTCAGTTCGTCATTGATCTTGTTCTTGTCGACGCCCGGCTCGCGGGCGGCCACCAGCTTGGCCTTGATCTCGCTCATCACCTCGATGACGTTCTCGAGCGCCGTATAGGCGGTATCGACCTTGGCAGCACCGAGGCCGAGAGCGTCGGCGACGGTCGAGATGGCGCGATTGTCGGAACGCATCGTCGTCGCGATCGACCAGTAGGCGGCATTGTCGGCGGCGGTTTCGACGCGCATGCCGGACGAAACGCGGCCCTGGGTGGTTTCGAGTCCGTTGTCGATGGAACGGAGGGTCTGCAGCGCCGCCATGGCGGCGGAGTTGGTCAATATGCTGGTCATTGGCACTTGCCCTGAAAAGGAATTGTCGGGGACATGCCGGAGTGAGGCGGGAACCGGTAACGACGAAGGGCTTCATGCATCCGGCGCCGCTCGTTTGCCCTGGGCGCCAGTCCGTCGTTCTTAACAAAGGGTTAATGCTGAATGGTTAACAAATGGTTAACGCAGGAGATACGACAGCAGAAAGATAAAAATACAGTTTATTTCCGAAAGCCAGTTTTCGCCGTTTTTGAAGAAAGGCGACGCTACGGGGCTCCTTCCCCCATCGTCCTTTCACGAGGCGCCGTGCCGTCCCCGGACACGCCGCCCTACAACCAGCACGCTTCCACACCGAGGGCCTGCCTATCGGGGGATGGGGCAAGGTGGGATACAACCTGCGCTGCGCGCCTGTTAACCCAAAATTAAAAGCTGCCGATTAGAACTTAACGTGGTCGAAAAGGGCTGGCTGGGGCAATTTTTCTGCCCGGCTCGGTCTGCCCTGAAAAAGCATAGCCAATGGATGGCGTTTGCGACCGATGGCGTAGGGATCGGGGCTGCCATCAGCCCCGCGCATGATGCCCTTCCAATGCGCTGGCTCGTTCGAGCCATGTTTCATGTGACATTGTTTTCGTCCAACCGGACGTCCGGACCGTTAGCGCCGAAGATGGCGCTCGACCGAGCGGTATACGGCGGGTGCTTTGCGCGCCTGGGGACCCGAGGAGAAGATCGAACCTCTTCCCGCACGGTCGGTGGAACGAAAACGACGTTTGTCATCCGCTAACACAAGGGCGCGCGTCCATGACTTCGATTATCACCAATCTGACTCCCAGCCAGATCCGGAACCTTTCCACGAATGCGATCCAGCTCCTCAACACCGAGGACGTTGCGGCACTGACCTCCGAAAAGGTCGCGGCGCTCAGCGCTGCCCAGCTCAACGCCTTCACGTCGACGAGCCTGCTTTCCTTCACCTCGGACCAGATCGGCTCGATCGCCGTCAAGTCCATCGCCGGCCTCAGCGCCGCGCAGATCTCGTCGCTGACCTCCGGCCATATTACGGGCCTCAAGGCCACCCAGGCCGCGGCCCTCACCAGCGCGCAGGTTGCGACCTTCACCACGGACGAAATCGCCGTTCTGAACTCCTCGCAGATCGCAGCCCTCGGCTACCAGGTCCTTTCCACCATTGATTCCGCGGAAATCGCGCTCTTCACCACCGATGAGCTCGGCGCCATCAACGTCAAGGCAATCGCCGGCATCACCACAGCCGCCCTCGCCGGCATCGCGACGGCGAGCATCGCCGCCCTCGGTACCGCACAGATCGCCGTCCTCTCCAGCGGCCAGCTCAACGCCCTCTCCACCGGCCAGCTCGGCGCCCTCACCACCGGCCAGCTCGCCGGCCTGACGGCAAAGCAGGTTGGCACGCTCTCCTCGACGCAGATCGCCGCTCTCAGCACCGCCCAGATCGCATCGCTCTCCAGCGCGCAGATCAGCGCCTTCACCAGCGGCCAGGCTGCAGCCCTGTCGACGGGCCAGATCGCCGCCCTCACCTCCACGCAGGTCGCCGGCCTCAGCGGTGCGGCAGTCAAGACCCTCGATTCGGCGGAGCTTGCCCTCTTCAGCACGGACGAACTGGCAGCCATCAACGTCAAGGCCTTCGCCAGCCTCGACGCCGCCGCCCTCGCCGGCATCGCATCGGGCAGCATCGCCAGCCTGAACAGCGCGCATGTCGCCGCCCTGACCAGCGGGCAGGCTGCAGCCCTGTCGACGGCCCAGATCGCCGCCCTGACCAGCTCGCAGGTCGCAGCGCTCAGCGCCGCCGCCCTGAAGACCATCGATTCGGCGGAACTGGCCCTGTTCAGCACGGATGAACTGGCCGCCATCGGCGCGAAGGCCATCGCCGGCCTCGACACCGGTGCCCTTGCCGGCATCACGACCGCTGCCGTCGGCGCCCTCGGCACCGGCCAGATCGCAGCCCTCTCCAGCGCTCAGCTCAACGCCCTGTCCACCGGCCAGGTCGCCGCCCTCGGCACAAGCCAGCTTGCCGGCCTGAGCGCCAAGCAGTTCGCGACGCTCTCCAGCGCCCAGGTTGGTGCCCTCAGCACCGGCCAGATCGCTTCGCTGAGCAGCGCCCAGGTCGGCGCCCTGACCAGCGGTCAGGCAGCGGCCCTCTCGACGGCCCAGATCACCGCCCTCACCAGCTCGCAGGTTGCAGCACTGAGTGCAGCCGCTCTCAAGACGGTCGACTCGGCGGAAATCGCCCTGTTCAGCACGGATGAGCTGGCCGCCATCAACGTCAAGGCTCTTGCCGGTCTCGAAGCTTCGGCTATTGCCGGCATCACGACCGCCGCTATCGCCGCCCTCGACAGCAAACAGATCGGTGCCCTCACCAGCACCCAGCTGAACGCGCTGTCCACCGGCCAGCTTGCAGCCCTCACCAGCGGCCAGATCGCCGGCCTGAGCGCCAAGCAAATCGCGACAGTCAACAGCTCGCAGATCGCAGCGCTCAGCACCGGCCAGATCGCCGGCCTGTCGAGCGGCCAGATCGGCGCCCTGACCAGCGGCCAGGCAGCGGCTCTGTCGACGGGCCAGATTGCAGCTCTCACCAGCTCGCAGGCTGCAGCGCTCAGCGCCGCGACCCTGAAGACCATCGACTCGGCCGAACTCGCCCTGTTCAGCACCGATGAGCTGGCGGCCATCAACGTCAAGGCTCTCGCCGGCCTCGACGCCGCAGCTCTCGCCGGCATCACCACGGCTGCCATCACCGCCCTCGACAGCAAGCAGATCGGTGCCCTCACCAGCACCCAGTTCAATGCCCTGTCGACCGGCCAGCTCGCAGCCCTGACGACCGGCCAGCTCGCAGGCCTGAGCGCCAAGCAGGTCGCCACGATCAGCTCGACGCAGATCGCAGCCCTCAGCACCGGCCAGATCGCCTCGCTGGGCAGCGCCCAGATCGGCGCCCTGACCAGCGGCCAGGCAGCAGCCCTCTCGACGGGCCAGGTTGCAGCCCTCACCAGCTCGCAGGTCGCAGCCCTCAGCGCCACCGCGCTGAAGACCATCGACTCGGCCGAACTCGCCCTGTTCAGCACGGATGAACTGGCTGCCATCAACCTCAAGGCCCTTGCCGGCCTCGAAGCCTCCGCTCTCGCCGGTATCACGACGGCCGCCATCGCAGCCCTCGACAGCAAGCAGGTCGGTGCCCTCACCAGCACCCAGCTGAATGCGCTCTCCACCGGTCAGCTCGCAGCTCTCTCCAGCGGCCAGATCGCCGGCCTGAGCGCCAAGCAGGTCGCCACGATCAACTCGACGCAGATCGCAGCGCTCAGCACCGGCCAGATCGCCGGCCTGTCGAGCGCCCAGATCGGCGCCCTGACCAGCGGTCAGGCAGCGGCCCTCTCGACGGGCCAGGTTGCAGCCCTCACCAGCTCGCAGGTCGCAGCCCTCAGCGCGGCGGTCGTCAAGACCCTCGACGCGGCGGAACTGGCTCTGTTCAGCACCGATGAACTGGCCGCCATCAACGTCAAGGCCCTCGCCGGCCTCGAAACCTCGGCCCTCGCCGGTATTACGACGGCCGCCATCGCAGCCCTCGACAGCAAGCAGGTCGGTGCCCTCACCAGCACCCAGCTGAATGCCCTGTCGACCGGCCAGCTCGCAGCCCTGACGACCGGCCAGCTCGCAGGTCTCAGCGCCAAGCAGGTTGCAACGATCAACGGTTCGCAGATCGCAGCCCTCAGCACCGGCCAGATCGCCTCGCTGGGCAGCGCCCAGATCGGCGCCCTGACCAGCGCTCAGGCAACGTCCCTGACGACCGGCCAGATCGCAGCCCTGACGAGCTCACAGGTCGCAGCCCTCAGCGCCGCCGCCCTGAAGACCATCGACTCGGCGGAACTGGCCCTGTTCAGCACCGATGAACTGGCCGCCATCAACGTCAAGGCCCTCGCAGGTCTCGAAGCTTCGGCCCTCGCCGGTATCACGACGGCCGCCATCGCAGCCCTCGACAGCAAGCAGGTCGGTGCCCTCACCAGCACCCAGCTGAATGCCCTGTCGACCGGCCAGATCGCAGCCCTCGGCACCGGCCAGCTTGCAGGCCTCAGCGCCAAGCAGGTTGCAACGATCGACGGTTCGCAGATCGCAGCCCTCACCACCGGCCAGATCGCCTCGCTGGGCAGCGCCCAGATCGGCGCCCTGACCAGCGGCCAGGCAGCGTCCCTGACGACCGGTCAGATCGCAGCCCTGACAAGCTCGCAGGTCGCAGCGCTCAGCGCCGCCGCCCTGAAGACCATCGACTCGGCGGAACTGGCTCTGTTCAGCACCGATGAACTGGCTGCCATCAACCTCAAGGCCCTCGCCGGCCTCGAAGGTCCGGCCCTCGCCGGCATCACCACGGCCGCCATCGCAGCCCTCGACAGCAAGCAGATCGGTGCTCTCACCAGCACCCAGCTGAATGCCCTGTCGACCGGCCAGCTTGCTGCTCTCTCGACCGGCCAGATCGCCGGCCTGAGCGCCAAGCAGATCGCAACGGTCAACAGCTCGCAGATCGCGGCCCTCAGCACCGGCCAGATCGCCGCTCTCGACTCCAAGCAGATTGCGGGCCTGACCAGCGGCCAGATCGAGGCTCTGTCGACGACCCAGGTCGCGGCTCTGACCAGCTCGCAGATCGCGGGCCTCAGCGCAGCCGCCATCCAGGCAATGAGCTCGGAAGACATCAAGACCTTCACGACCGACGAAATCGCTGCAATCGGCCTGAAGGCCCTGCAGGGCCTGGCCACCGAGGACATCGCAGCCCTCGGTTCAGCCCAGATCCTGGCCCTCAAGGCCGAGCAGATCGCCGCGATGAACTCGGCACAGGTCGAAGCGGTCATCCAGGCCTACGCCGCGATCTAATCCAGACATGCAGCGGCGCGGTCCACACCGCGCCGCTGCTCTTTCTTCCGCCCCCTGCGGCGGCCTTCCCTTCCCGCAAAACGACCAGCCCGACGCAAGTCAACTCCGATAGCAAGGCAGACGAGCTCCTTTCGAGCCGTTCAACCGCCCGGCCAGCAGGCCCCCTTGCCGCAGGATGTCATGACCGTCAGCACCCCCATTCTCGCCGATCCCGCCGCATCGTTCCTCAACATCCTCGGGCGGGCCCGCAACCAGCAGCTTTCGCTGGCCGAGCTGTTCCAGATGACGGAAGGCCTGACGGCGGCCGGGGCGACAGTGCAGGCGGGCGAACTCTACAAGATCTGGATCGCCTTCAACGACAGCAACCCTTTGCTGCACCTTGCCTATTTCAATTATGCGGTTGCACTCTCGAAGGCCGGCGATGCAGCCGGCGCGCTGCAAGCCCTTCGCGCCGCGGTGCGCATCAACCCGCAATTCGGGCAGGCGCATATCAATCTCGGCAGGACGCTCGAAGACTGCGGTTTGACGGGACAGGCCGTACAACAATGGCGCATCTATGCCGATGCGACCGCCGACGTCACGCCGGACAAGATCAGCAATCGCCTGCTCAGCCTTCAGCATATCGGCCGCGTTCTGGAGGGCACAGGACATCTGGAGGAGGCCGAGGCCGCGCTCTGGCAGGCCATGGAGCTGCAGCCATCGCGTCCCGAGGCGGCACAGCACTGGATCTCGCTGCGCATGCGCCAGTGCAAGTGGCCGGTCTTCACGCCCTCCCTCCACGTCACGCCACGTCATTTCATGGATGCGACCTCGTCCATGACGATCGCCTGCTACACGGACGATCCCATTTTCCACCTGGCAAAGGCCCACCGCTACTGCCGCACGAATGTCGGCCGCCCGGCCGATCTCCAGGACTTCGCGCGCAATCCGGTGCAACAGAAATCCGGAACCGGGCAGCGGCTGCGCATCGGCTACGTCTCCTCGGACCTGCGTCAGCATGCGGTCGGTTTCGCGCTCAGCGAAGTGCTCGAATTGCATGACAAGGCGAGTGTCGAGATCTTCGCCTATTATTGCGGCGACCCGGCGCCTCTCGACCAGACCCAGGCACGCATCAAGCAGGCTGTCGACCATTGGCGCGATATCACCGCGCTCAGCGACATCGACGCCGCCCGCCAGATCGCTGCCGACGCGATCGACGTGCTCGTCGACGTCAACGGCTATACCAAGCATGCCCGCACCAAGATCTTCGCCTACCGGCCGGCACCCGTCATCGTGAACTTCTGCGGCTACCCGGGCACCGTCGCAAGCCCCTACCACCAGTACATGATCGCCGACGAGCATATCGTGCCGCCGGAAAACGAGATCTACTACACCGAGAAGGTCCTGCGCATCGCGTGCAACCAGCCGGTGGACCGCAAGCGTGCCGTCTCTCCGCGCCCGACACGCGCCAGTGTCGGCCTGCCCGAAAACGCCTTCGTCTTCGCGAGCTTCAACGGCATGCAAAAGATCACCGCCGCCTGCTTCGGGCGCTGGATGGCGATCCTCCTTGCAACGCCCGGCAGCGTATTGTGGCTGCTTGCCGGCGACGACAGCGTCAACGAGCGCCTGAAGCAGATCGCGACCCAGAACGGCGTTGCGCCGGAGCGCATCATCTTCGCCGGCAAGGCACAGAACCCCGACCACCTCGCCCGCATCGGCCTTGCCGATCTCTTCCTCGACACCTTCCCCTACGGCGCCCACTCGACGGCGGCCGACGCCATCACCCAAGGCCTGCCGGTGCTGACCATCGAGGGCAAGAGCTTCGCCTCGCGCTTCTGCGCCAGTATCGCTTCGGCCGCCGGCATTCCCGAGATGATCTGCTCCGGCCCGGATGACTACGTGCACAAGGCCGTCGCCTTTGCCCGGAACCCGGCAAGCCTCGCCGCAGTGAAGGGCTCGCTCCAGCGCCAGCGGGAGACCTGCGCACTGCGCGACATGCCGGCCCTTGCCCGCCGCCTCGAAGCGCTGTTCTGGCAGATGCAGGGTGACGCCGAACGCGGTGAAACGCCGGTGCCAGACCTGCGCAACCTCGACGTCTACTACGAAATCGGCGCCGAGCTTGCTGCCGCCGGGATCGAGTTCGAGACCGACGAGGCCTACCGGCTGCGCTACCGTGAGGCACTCGCCCGCCTCGATGAACACGCCCCGCTCTGGCCCGATGCCCGCCTCTGGCCGGCACCGGCCGCCTGACCCTTAGGCCCGCCCGCAATCCTGAAGTTCTGAATGACGAGGACAGCATGACCCCCGTAATCCTGGTGACCTTTGCCGGACGGCAGAAGCGAATGGAAATCCTCACCCAGTATGTCCGCCGGGCGATGGATCTCGGGATCATCGACGAGTGGCACATCTGGGACTTCACCCGGTCGGCTGAAGACCATGCCTGGGTGAGCCGGGAGTTCGGCCCGGTGCGCTACATGGGCTCGAAAGTGCCCTACCAGCCGGTCGGGGGCGTTTCGCGCCAGGCCTCGTTCCGCACCAGTGCCCGCATCCGGCACGACCTGCACATCACCCTCACCCCGCATGACCGGCCGAACGACCACTATGAATTCGTGGTCGGCGGCTGGCGGAACACCCATTCGGCGATGCGCAAGATCCCGCGCGAAAAGCTGGAGAACCCCGAGCGCGGCGACGATACCAACCTGTGGAGCGCGCCGACGCCCGGTGTGCTCTCTCCCGGCCGGCCGAACGATGTCGTGCTGTCACTCGATGCGGCCGGCGCACCGACGCTGCGCGTCAACGGCGTGACCATCGGCAGCTGGCCGGAACTCGACTTCTCTGCCGGCGCGGGCGTGCAGATGCGCGGCGGCTGGGGCGCGGACCTCGAGCTCTGCGATGCCGGCACCGCCACGCGGCGCTATATCGGCAATCCGAACGAGCAGATGCCCTACTGGCAGGCCTACGACTATTATGCCACGCGGCTGGAGGCCTTCTCCGATGCGGTGTTCCTGAAATGCGACGACGACATCGTCTATCTCGACATCGACGAACTTGACGGCTTCATCCAGTTCCGGCGGAACAACCCGCATTACTTCGTCGTCTCGGCCAATGTGGTGAACAACGGCGTCTGCGCCTATTTCCAGCAGGCCGCCGGCTCCATTCCACCCGCTGTCGGCCATTTCGAGTTGCCGCCGGGCGGCTTCGGCGGCAGCCTCTGGGAGAGCGCCGAGCGGGCCGTGAAACTTCACGACTTCTTCCTCGGCCAGGGTGGCAGGACGCTCGCCCTTCCGGCCAGGGTCGTCGACTGGACGGAGCGGCAGTCGATCAACTTCATCGCCTGGCTCGGCCGCGATCTCGTGCACATGGCCCTGCCCCAGGGCGACGACGAGCACGCACTGACCATCGGCGTTCCGACGCTCCTGCAGCGCCCGACGGCAATCTATTCGGACTTCACCGTGAGCCACCTGAGCTTCGGTCCGCAGGAGCGCGGATGGGACCCAAGCCCGCTCGTCGAGGCCTATGAAGTGCTCATGCGCGAACGCCTCTTTCCGGTTGACGAGGCGCCGCAGCTCGCCCTGCGGGCGACAGGCTGAGGGCCGGGTTCCATGCGCATGAAGGAAAAAATCCTCATCGTCGGCGCCGGCCTTTCCGGCGCCGTCATCGGCCGCACGCTTGCCGAGGCCGGCTACACTATCGAGATCGTCGACCAGCGAAACCATATCGGCGGCAACTGCCACACCGAACGGGACGAGGCGACCGGCGTGATGGTGCATGTCTACGGGCCGCATATCTTCCACACGGACGACACGGAAGTGTGGGACTATGTGAACGGTTTCATGACCTTCATGCCCTACAAGAACCGCGTGAAGGCGACGAGCGGCGGGCAAGTCTATTCGCTGCCGATAAACCTGCATACGATCAACCAGTTCTTCGGCAAGAGCTTCCGGCCGGACGAGGCGCGCGCCTTCCTGGAAGAGCAGGCGGACAAGACGATCACCGACCCGCAGACCTTCGAGGAGCAGGCACTGCGCTTCGTCGGGCGCGACCTCTACGAGGCCTTCTTCAAGGGCTATACGCAGAAGCAGTGGGGTTGTTCGCCGACCGAGCTGCCGGCCTCGATCCTGAAGCGCCTGCCGGTGCGCTTCAACTATGAGGACAACTATTTCTTCCACAAATACCAGGGCATGCCGGAGACCGGCTATACCGAGATGATCGCACGGATCCTCGATCATCCGAACATCACGGTGGCCCTGGAGACCGGCTTCCGGCGCGGCGAGAAGACCGGCTACAGCCATGTCTTCTATTCCGGTCCGCTCGACGGCTACTTCGACTACGAACTCGGCCGGCTCGGCTATCGCACGCTCGATTTCGAGCGCTTCACCTATGAGGGCGACTATCAGGGCTGTGCGGTGATGAACTATGGCGACGTCTCGGTGCCGTACACCCGTATCACCGAGCACAAGCATTTCTCGCCCTGGGAGAACCCCGCGGGCTCGGTGTGCTACCGCGAATTCTCGCGCGCCTGCGAGCCGGACGACATTCCCTACTACCCAATCCGCCTGGTGGACGAAAAGGCGCAGCTTGCCGACTATGTCGCCCGCGCGGAACAGGAGGCCGACGTTACCTTCGTCGGGCGCCTCGGCACCTACCGCTATCTCGACATGGACGTGACGATCCGCGAGGCACTCGATACGGCGCGGCTCTATCTCTCCCGCCGCGCGGAGAATGCGGCAATGTCGACCTTCCTGCACCCGCCACTCTGACGCGGACCAGCCAAACGAAAGAAGGCCCCGGATAGTCCGGGGCCTCCTGGGAACCGTGAAACGTCCTGTCGTCTTCCGATTAACGGAAGAGCGTGAGGATGCTTTCCGAAGCCGAGTTGGCGATCGACAGCGACTGGATGCCCAGCTGCTGCTGCGTCTGCAGCGCCTTCAGGCGGGTCGACTCTTCGTTCATGTCGGCGTCAACCAGACGGCCGATACCCTTGTCGATGGATTCCGTCAGCTTGGAGACGAACTCTTCCTGGAGATCGATGCGCATGCCGAGCGAACCGAGGTCGGCGGCCGCGCTGGTCATGTCTTCGAGCGCCGTGTCGACCATCTGGATCAGGTCGTCGAGTTCGGCACCAGTGGTGGTGTTGGTGATCGTGAAGCCGGAAACGGTGGCGTCCGGAATGGTGGAGGTCGCCGTCTGCGTTTCGTCGATGGCCCACACAGCACCGCCGCTGTCCGTCGCGAAAATCTCGTGGTCCGTTGCACCGGACTGATCAACCGCAGCAACCCACGTATCATCGGCGACCTTGACGTAGCCGGCAAAACCGTTCGTGCCGCCAGAAGCCACGACACCGAGGGAGTCAAACGTCGCACCGTCTGCGATGACCTCAGCGGTCGTGTAGCGAATGACATTGTAGGTGTCGGTCGTACCACCGATGTTGACGTTGACGGCCACGCCGTTGCCGTCAATGGCGGTTTCGCGGTCGAGGATACCCTGCTTGCCGCCGGTCGAGTCGAACAGGACCGTGGTCGCGTCTAGGTCGTAGTCGACCTTCTTCACCGACACATTGCCGCTGGCATCACGAACGAACGACGCAACGACGCTCGTTTTGGTACCGACATCCGCCTTCAGCCAGTTTTCGCCGGAGAAGGAGGCAGCATCGGAGATGCTGACGAGCTGCTGCTGCAGCTGGGTGATTTCTTCCTGGATCTTGTCCTTGTCGACGCCGTCTTCCGTGGCGGCGACCAGCTTCTTCTTGATTTCCTTGACGACTTCGACCGAGGAATTCATACCGGCATAGGCGGTATCAACCTTGGCGGCACCAAGGCCGAGGGCGTCCTGAACGGCGGAGAGTGCCATGTTGTCGGAGCGCATGGTGGTCGCGATCGACCAGTAAGCGGCGTTGTCGGACGCGCTACCGACGCGCAGGCCCGAAGATACGCGCGCCTGCGTTTCTTCCATGCTGCTGCTGATGGAGCGCAAGGTCTGGAGCGCGGACATGGCCGCAACGTTGGTAAGAATGCTCGTCATAAGAGTACTTGCCCCTGATTGGCTGAACGATAAGGGACATTCCGGGTTTCACCGGGAGCGGCAGTCAGCATCATGCCCACTAAATCCTTGATTTTTCAAAGATCAGTTTGCCGCTTCGATGGCCTTAGCTAATGCCAACATGGTTAAAGCTTTCCTAAGCGGCGCAGAAATTCGGGGGCAGGTGGAGTTTTTTTACAACCTTCGCGCGCACGCGCGTGCCAGAAAAGGGTTAAAAAAACGATAAGGCCGCCCCCTTTCGGGAGCGGCCTTATCGAGGTGTTTGATCGAACGGTCAGCCCCCGTTCGTCATTCCCATGTGCTTGCCGATTAACGGAAGAGCGACAGGATGTTCTGCGACGAGCTGTTGGCGATCGACAGCGACTGGATGGCCAGCTGCTGCTGCGTCTGCAGCGCCTTCAGGCGGGTCGATTCTTCGTTCATGTCGGCGTCGACCAGGCGACCAACGCCCTTGTCGATGGATTCCGTGAGCTTGGAAACGAACTCGTCCTGGAGGTCGATGCGCATGCCGAGCGAGCCGAGGTCAGCAGCCGCGCTGGTCATGTCTTCGAGCGCCGTGTCGACCATCTGGATCAGGTCGTCGAGTTCGGGACCCGTCGTTGCAGCGGTGATCGTGAAGCCCGAAACCGTCGCATCCGGAATGGTGGACGTCGCCAGCTTCGTTGCGTCGATGGCCCATACGGCACCGCCGCTATCCGTTGCGAAGATCTCGTGATCCGTCGCGCCGGACTGGTCGATCGCTTCTACCCAGGTATCGTCAGCAACCTTGACGTAGCCGGGGCGACCGGCCGTACCGCCAACTGCAACGTCGCCGCCAGCGTCGAATGCTGCGTTGTCGGCGATTACCTCGGCGGTCGTGTAACGGACCACGTTGTAGGTGCTCGTCGTGCCGCCGATGTTGACGTTGACTGCAATACCGTTGCCGTCGATCGAGGTCTCGCGGTCGAGGATACCAGCTTTGCCGCCGGTTGCGTCGAACAGAACCGTCGAAGCGTCGAGGGCGTAGTCGACCTTCTTGACCGAAACGTTGCCGCTGGCATCACGAACGAAGGATGCAACGACACTCGTGTTGTCGCCGACATTCGCCTTCAGCCAGTTTTCGCCGGAGAAGGAGGCAGCATCCGAGATGCTCACGAGCTGCTGCTGCAGCTGGGTGATTTCTTCCTGGATCTTGACCTTGTCAACGCCATCTTCCGTTGCCGTTACCAGCTTCTTCTTGATTTCCTTGACGACTTCGATCGAGGAATTCATACCGGCATAGGCGGTGTCAACCTTGGCGGCACCAAGGCCGAGAGCGTCCTGAACGGCGGAGAGCGCCATGTTGTCGGAGCGCATGGTGGTCGCGATCGACCAGTAAGCAGCGTTGTCGGACGCGCTACCGACGCGCAGGCCCGAAGATACGCGCGCCTGCGTTTCTTCCATGCCGCTGTTGATGGAGCGCAGCGTCTGGAGGGCAGACATGGCTGCTGCGTTGGTGAGAATGCTCGTCATTATCGTTGTCCCTTTGAACATAATACTGGTGGGGGACATACCGGACTGAAAACTTTACCGGTTACGGCGGTTCGGCATCATGCCAACTCGGTTTCTCCAGGGATCTGAAGGGATACCAAACCCGTCGTGTCTGAGCAAAACTCGCAGCCAATCATTGCCAACTCCTTAAATCGACAAAGTGCTTTCGAGCGACCGCCAAGTATGGTTAACCGCTGGTAAAATTTTATGGTTAAGAAAAGCTGACGCGCCTGAGCAACGCCAGGACGGCCACGCGATTTTACTGCCGGAATACTTTAGCTGAAGGAGCGGACCAGGCTGCCAACGAGCAGGTTCCAGCCGTCGATGAGGACGAAGAACAGGATCTTGAAGGGCAGCGAGATCGAGGTCGGCGGCAACATCATCATACCCATGGCCATGGTGATGGTGGCAACGATCATGTCGATGACGAGAAAAGGCAGCACGACGAGGAAACCGATCTCGAAGCCGCGGCGGATTTCCGAGATCATGAAGGCCGGGATGACGACGCGCAGGTCCGCGACGTTGTTTTCGACGACCGTCTGGCCGCGCTCTTCCGCAAGCGAGATGAAGAGTTCGAGGTCCTTGTCACGGGTATTGGCGACCATGAACTCTCGGAAAGGTTCGGCGATGCGCTTGGCCGCCTCCGTCTCGTCGATCTGGTTGGCGATCAGCGGTTCCACGCCGTTCTGCCAGGCCCGGTCGAAGGTCGGAGCCATGACGTAGAAGGTCATGAACAGCGCCAGCGAGACGAGGATCATGTTGGAGGGCGTCGTGGCGAGGCCCATGCCGGAACGAAGGATCGAGAACGCGATGACGAAGCGCGGAAAGCTCGTCACCATGATGAGGATGCCGGGCGCCACCGAAAGCACGGTGAGCAGGCCGAAAGTGCGGATGATCCAAGAGGCGACCGACCCGTCGACCTGCGCGTTCAGCAAATCACCCGGCAGCTGCAATTGCTGCTGGGCGTAGGCCACGCCGGTCATCGCCATCATGGCGACGAAGGTCAGAAGGGCTCGAATCATTCGATCACAAAGGTCCGGAACATGACGTTGGTTACGCGCCCTTCGGACCGAAGGTCAACCCGCTCCTGCAGGTCTTCCCGGAGATATTGGAACCCGCGCGGCCCCTGCACCTGCTGCAGCGAGACCGTGCGCATGTAGGCCATGATGTCCTGGTGGATTTCCTCGGCCAGCTTGACGTCGGGCACGCCCTTGAACATCAGCGCCACTTCGAGGCGGATGCGGTTGTCCGAGGGATAGGCGAGGTTGCTGGTGATCGGGTCGAGCAGCACGATGCCGTTGGCCTCGGTCGAGATATGCGGCACTTCCTGCGCCGCCTCGCCTTCCGCACCTCCCTCGCCGCCGGCTTCCGCCTTCGCCACCTCTTCCGCCGGCTTTTCGGCGGGCGGCGGGGCCAGCATGTTGCCCACCAGCCAGCCGCCACCAGCCGCGAGCAGCGTCAGCACGGCAATGGCCGCAATGGTGATGACCAGGGTCGGCTTCTTCTTTTCCGCGACGACCTCGTCTTCGTCCGCCATGTTCGTCTTCCAGTCTTGTCAGGGCTTGGTCAAAGCGGCGAGAGCAGGTCGACGGCCTGCTGGCCCCATGGCGGCTGCTGCACTTCGGTCAGACGACCACGGCCACCATAGGAGATGCGGGCTTCCGCAATGCGCTCGTAGGCGATCTGGTTGTCGGCATCGACATCCTGCGGGCGCACGATGCCGGCGACGTTGAGGATGCGCAGCTCGTGGTTGACGCGCACTTCCTGCGAACCGCTGATCAGGAGATTGCCGTTCTCGATGACGCCCGTCACGACAGCGGCAACGAGCAGGTTCAGTCGCTCGGACCGTTCCGTCGAGCCGTCGCCCTTGGTGCTGGTCGAGGAGCCGTATTTAAGGTCGGCTTCCGTATCGACCTTGAAATTGTTGCCCGAGCCGCCGAAACCGAAGTTCATGCCGCTTTTGTTGGTACGCGAACGGTCGGTCTTGTTGTCGAACGTGGCGCGATCGTTGACGCGGATGTTGACGGTCAGGATGTCGCCGACCTTGAAGGCGCGCGAATCCTTGAAGAGCGCAGACTGCTGGTCGCTCCAGATCGAATAGCCGGCGACCGCGGTGCGCGGCTGCTTGGGATACATGGCCATCTGCGGCGTTTCCGCGTAGTTGAGGCCGCTGCCGATCGGGCTCATCGAGGGAGCCCTGCCGATTTCGTCGATGGCCTGGCTCGTGCAGCTCGAAAGCGTGAGCGCCACGGCGAGTGCGGAGGCGATCTTCTTCATGACGGATCCTTTGCCTTTGACGTATTCGGATCGCCCGCAATGGCGATGAGACGGGTGAGCAGCGCAGCCTTGTCGGCCGGCATTTCAGCCAGAATGGTGCTCGACTGGCGCGGCGGCAGCTTCATGACGATCGCCGAGGCGATCTCCGGATTGATTTCGGCAAGCTGCGCAGCCGCGGCGTCAGGCTTCATCTTGCGATAGATCTCGACGAGCCCGCCCTCGGCCGTCTTGAGGAAGTTGTTGCGACGGTTCAGCCAGTCCTCGTATTCGGCGCGACGGGTTTCCAGCGTCTTGATGCGCGCGTCGATATCCTTCTGGAGGTTTTCCAGTTCCTGCTTCTGAAGCAGGTAGCGCTGGTCGCGCGCAGCGTCTGCGATATTCGTGCAGAACTCGCGGATCTCGTCGGCGGTCGCCTTGGTCGTCATGATGACGGGACGCTCCTCGGCGAAGGCGCCGGGAATGGCCATGAGCACGAAGCCGGCCAGCGGCAGTGCGAGCTTGCGCGCCAGCGTCTTCACGGCAGTAAGAGTCGTGACATCGGTCATTGCAGTACCAGTTCTGCCTGGAGGGCGCCTGCGGTCTTGATGCTCTGCAGGATGGAGATGATACCGTCCGGCTTGACGCCGATACTGTTGAGACCGGTGACCAGCGAGCGCAGGCTCGAACCGTCGAGCAGGGCGACCGTGCCGCCATCCTGCTGGACGAGGATGTCCGTGCTCGGCTCGATCGCGGTCTCGCCTCTGGAGAAGGGTTCCGGCTGCACGACCTTCGGCATTTCGTTGATCTGCACGGTCAACGTTCCGTAGCTTACCGCGACAGGTGAGATGCGGACGTCCTGGCCGATAACGATCGTCCCGGTACGCTCGTTGACGACGACACGCGCGGGCGCATCGGTCTCGATGACGAGGTTCTCGATATCGGCCATCAGGCGGGAGAGATCCGCCATCTTCGGCTTGGAAACGTAGACCGACTGCGAATCGCGCGACTCGGCGATCGGCGACCCGTACTGCGCGGCCGCATAGCGGTTGATCGCGTCCGCCATGCCGACGGACGTGGAGAAATCGGGGTTGCGCAGCTGCAGCACGAGATCGGAGCTGTCCTTGAAGCGCGAGGGAAGCTCACGCTCGATGATCGCGCCGTTCGGTACGCGGCCGGCCGTGGTGACGCCCTGCTGCACCGTGGCGGCCTCACCACCGGCGCTGATGCCGGTGACGACGATCGAACCCTGCGCGACTGCGTAGATCTGGCCGTCGGCGCCGGAGAGCGAGGTCATGACAAGCGTGCCGCCACGCAGCGACGAGGCATCGCCGAGCGAACCGACGGTCACGTCGATGCGGCTGCCGGGGCTCGCGAAGGGCGGCAGGTTGGCGGTGACGAGCACGGCCGCGATATTCTTGGCGCGCGTCTGGGTGCCAACCATGGAGATGCCGAGATTCTGCAGCATCGCCCGCATGGACTGTTCCGTGAAGGGCGAGGACCGCATGCTGTCGCCCGTACCCTGGAGGCCGACGACGAGGCCGTAGCCGATCAGCTGGTTGTCGCGGCCGGCCTGCAGCGAGGCGACATCCTTGATGCGGGCTGCCGGCAACGCCGGCCCGGCTGCCAGCATGAGGCAGGCGAGGACGGCAAGGGCACGGGAGAATAGATCACGCATCATTTCGCCACCACATGCACGGTTCCGTCCGCCATGACCGTGCCGGAGACGATCACGCCCGAATCCTTGTTGCGGACCCGGATGAGTTCGCCGACAGCGGCATCCTGCAGAGGCGTGCCGTTGGTGCGGATGACGAGCGAGCCATCGTCGAAGATCATCTGCACGGTGGTGCCACGGTTCACGAGAAAAGGTTCACGCAGGGCCGAGACGAGGATGACGCGGCCGGGCAACAGGGTGCGCTTGGTGATGAGCCCGTTGACGTCGGAGATGCTCTCGGCAAATCCCTTGACGATGTTCGGGTTGGTCACCTCGACCACCTCGAGCTGCCCCGCCTGGATCTCCTCGCCGGGATAGATGATGCGCTTGGGCACGACGGCGGTGCGCACATCGGCCAGAGCCGCATCGGCCACGAGAAGACCGACGAGCGCGGCGGGCGCGACGAGGGCCGCGCGCCACCGGGCTGACAGGGTCTTTCCACTCCGAAGAGCTGCTTTCAGGCGAAACATCATGTTCCCCGCGTGTTGGGTGTTATCTCAGGTTCTTGCTGACCACGGCCGCCATTTCGTCCGCGGCCTGGATGATCTTGGAGTTCATCTCATAGGCGCGCTGGGCGGAGATCAGATCAGTGATTTCCTTGACCGGATCGACGTTGGAGGCTTCGAGGTAGTTCTGCTGGATATAGGCGAAGCCCGCTTCGTCAGGCGCGCCGACATTGGCCGGGCCGGAGGCAGCGGTTTCGCGGAAGAGGTTTTCGCCGAGCGGCTCGAGACCGGCTTCGTTGACGAAATTCGCCAGCGTGATCTGGCCGAGTTCCTGCTGCTCGCCGCCGACCGTCGCATAAACCTGGCCGGACTTGCTGACGGTAATCTCTGTCGCATCCTGCGGCACGTTGATGCCCGGCACGACCGTATAGCCGTCGAGGGTGACGAGCTGGCCTTCGGCATTGGTGTTGAAGGCGCCGGCGCGGGTGTAGAGCGTCGACCCGTCTGCGGCCTCGATCTGGAACCATCCACGGCCGATCAGCGCGAGGTCGAAAGAATTGCCCGTGCTCGTCAGGCCGCCCTGGAGATGCAGGTTGCGGATGGCGGCCGTCTTGACGCCGAGGCCGATGATGGCACCTTCCGGCACCACTGCCTGGTTGGCACGGTTCGGCACGCCGGCGGCGCGTTCGGTCTGGTAGAGCAGGTCGGAGAATTCGGCGCGGGCGCGCTTGAAGCCGGTCGTGTTGATGTTCGCGATGTTGTTCGCGATGACTTCAAGGTTGGTCTGCTGCGCGTTCATGCCTGTGGCGGCGATGGCAAGGGCTTTCATGTCCGGTCCTCAGATCTGCATTCTTGCGACTTCGAGATAGGCGGTGACGACCTTGTCGCGGATGGCGATCGCGGTCTGCAGCGTCTGCTCGGCACTCATGACGGCATCGACCACTTCGCGGGTCGTCGCCTTGCCCTGGATGGCTTCGAATGACTTGGTCTCGCTGAGTTTCAGCGCGTTGGTCATATCGGTCGCCATGTCACCCATCACCTGGGCGAAGCTCATCTGGGTTCCCGTTCCCTGCACGGCCGCACCAGAGGCGGAAACCGAATTGGACGTCTCGGTGGTGACGCCCGAGAGGGCGTTTGTGGAGAAGAGCGAACCGACGCCCTTTACGCTTTCGATCATTGCGAGGCCCTCAGGAGGTCGATGGTCGCCGAGATCAGGTCACGCGACTGCTTGATGCTCTGCAGGTTGGCTTCATAGGAACGATTGGCTTCCCGCATGTCGGCCATTTCGATCAGCATGTTGACGTTCGGCATCTTGACGATGCCCTCGGCATTGGCCGCCGGGTTGCCGGGATCGTACTCCGTCGAGAACTCGCCCTCGTCGAAGCCGAGGCGTTCGACCTCGACGAGCGAGGCACCGGACGCCCGGTCGAGTTCGGCCGCAAAGGTCACCGTCTTGCGGCGAAAGGGATCGGCACCGGGGACGTCGCCGGTCGAACGGGCGTTCGCCAGGTTCTCCGAGACGATGCGGATACGGGTGGATTGCGCCTCAAGTCCCGAGGCCGCGACTTTCAGTGAAGCTAAGAGCGGATCCATTTTTTACCTTCTGACTGTCATCAGCATCATGCGATGAAAGGCCTTAACGAGGCCGGCATTCAACTCGAACTCACGCTTGACCTGGCCCTCTTTCATGAGTTCCTCGGCAAGGCCGACCGTGTTGCCGGACTCCTGCACGCCGATCCCGTCGGTGGGCTTGGTTTCGACGACGCGGCTCGCCATCTCGCCGCCATCGGTGAGATGGCCCGGCTGGGTCGCCGCCATGCGGATGCCCGTCGTTTCGAGCACCGCCTGAAAGGGCGTGACGTCCTTCGCCTTGAAAGCGGGGGTGTTGGCGTTGGCGATGTTGCCTGCAACCACACTCTGGCGGACGGATAGCCATTCGGCTTGTTTCGAGGCCAGTTCAAACAGTTGTATCGGTTGCATGACAAGCTCCATCCTTGTTCATGGCGAACCTACGGAGCCAATCTTGCGTCAGACTTGCTGCGCGGCGGTTTATCGGCAACCTGCTGAATTTGCGGGAGAATAAGTGCTGCGTCTTTCGCATACGCGCGGGGCGCGCGCCCTCATCCGGCCTGCCGGCCACCTTCTCCCCGCAGGTGGGGCGAAGGGATATGCCGTACCGGTTTCCTCAACCCAACACCCGCTCGAGGCGGCAAGCCTCCTCTCCCGCTTGCGGGAAGAGGGCTAGGGTGAGGGCAAAGCCACGAGCAATCGCCTTGCCCGCGGAGGTTCGTCAGTTGCGCTTGATGATGTCGCCGTTCGAGGTGACGATGACCCACGCGCCGTCGCGCTGTTCGAGGGTCGCAAGACGGCTGTTGTCCGGCAGGATCGAGCCGACGCGCACGATGTACATGCCGCTGGCATCCTCGATCAGCGCCCGACCGTTCGCCACATGCATCAGCCGAAAGCCGGACGAGGCCGGCAGCGGCTGGTCGAGGCCAGTTTCGACCGGTGTGCCGAGCGCCTTGTCCTTCTCGCCGACGCTGGGCGCGGTGGCCGTCGAGACCGGGTCGAGGCTTTCCAGCCCCGGATCGTTGTCGTCGTCCACCATGGCGGCGGGCGAAACGCTCATAACTTCCTTTGCCGCCGTTTCCGGCAGGTCGCGCGTCGTGCCCTCCCAGAGCGCCGGCACGGAGAATTTTTCCGGGTTCAGGAAGACATACCACGGGAAGAAGGCCGCCATGGCGGCGAGCAGCACGCCCGTGCCCACCAACAGCTTGTCGCCCGTCGAATAGCGTCCCTTTTCCGCGCGCTTCATCGGCTGAATGGTCTGGTCCGCGTCGAAATCCGTCACTGTCATCCCCTTCTCGTTGCCGGCGCACCGCCCTGCCCGGCCGCATTCTTCAGCGCCGTGGCAAGATCGGAGAATGCATCGCCGGCAGGCCGTTCGCCCGGCGTCTGTTTCAGAACCTCATAGATGATCGGCACTTGCTTGATCGCCATGTCGAGATCGGGATCGGCTCCCGGCCGGTAGCCGCCGATGAGGCGCAGGTCGCGCGTTTCCTCGAAGCGATGGATCAGCGCCTTCAGCCGTGCGACCAGCCGCTCCTGGTCCGGCGTCCAGGCCTTGCGGGCAAGACGCGAGATCGAGGCGAGCGGGTTGATCGGCGGATAGCGGCCCTCTTCGGCAAGGCTTCGCTCCAACACGATATGACCATCGAGGATACCGCGCGTCGAATCGGCGATCGGGTCGTTGTGGTTGTCGCCGTCGACGAGGATCGAGATGATCGCCGTGATCGTGCCCGCGCCCTCCGCACCCGGCCCGGCCCGCTCCAGAAGGCGCGGCAGCTCGGTGAAGACGGAGGCAGGATAGCCGCGGGCGATCGGCGGTTCGCCGGAGGCCGTCGCCACCTCGCGGATCGCATGGGCGAAGCGCGTCACGCTGTCGATGATCAGGAGCACGTTGTCGCCCTGGTCGCGATAGTGTTCGGCGATCGTCACGGCGGTCAGCGGCGCCATCTTGCGCAGCATCGGGCTTTCGTCACTGGTCGCGACGACCGCGACGGATTTCGCCAGGTTGTCGCCCAGCGTGTCCTCGATGAATTCGCGCACTTCGCGGCCGCGTTCGCCGACCAGCGCAATGACCACCTTGTCGAAGGCATCGGCCCGCGCCAGCATCGAGAGCAGCGTCGACTTGCCGACACCCGAGCCGGCGAAGATGCCGAGGCGCTGGCCGAGGCAGAGCGGGGCGAAGATATCGACCGCGCGCACGCCGGTGGAAAACCCCGTCTCGACACGCTTGCGCGTCATCGAGGGCGGGGCGGAATTGGAAATCGAGCGCCGCACGCCGCCCTGGACGAGCGGGCCCAGTCCATCGATCGGCTCGCCGAGCGCATTGATCGTACGACCGCACCAGTCCGATGTCGGCGCGACGCGGAACGCGCCCTTGCGGATGACCACGTCGTGGATGCCGATCGGCTCGCCCGGCTCGATCGGGCAGACGACGACCGTCTCTGGTTCGACGCGGACGACCTCGCCGAGATGGATGCCGGTCGGGCTGCGATGCGCGACGAACTCGCCGAGCCGCACATGGCGCGACAGGCCGCTGACCGTGTAGTTCCCGGCCGCAATGGTCTGGACATGGCCGCCATGCGCCACGGAGAATTCCGGGGAGGAGTACCGTTTGACGAGGCCTGCCAGCGCATTCAGCTTGCCGCCGGCCCTGCCCGTTTCGCTGCTCATGCCGTCCTGTGCCGAACTCATGGGCGCTTACCGGTTTCCGCCGAAGGTGCGGATGGCTTCCTTCAGCGATTCTTCTGAGTCGCGCATCAGCGAGGCGACGCTTTCGAAGGCGCGCGTGACCTGGATCAGCTGCGTCATCTCGCCGATGGCATTGACGTTGGATTCCTCGATGTAGCCCTGCACCACACCGGCATCGATGCGATCGACGACCGGTTCCGGCGGGATGTTGGTGATGATGCCGCTGTTGCCGGCGCGCACGAAGCCGCCGGAAAGGTCTGCCTGGAACAGGCCGAGTGCGGCGATGGGCTGGCCGTTCTGGTTGAGTTGGCCGTCGGCGCTGAGCAGGATCGGACCATTGGCGAGATCGAGCTGGATCGGTCCGCCGCCGGCATCGAGCACGGCATAACCGTTGAGGGTGACGAGCTCGCCGGCATCCGTCACCGTGAAGCGACCGTCGCGCGTCAGCGTCGGGCCGGAAGGCGTCTGCACCTGGAACCAGGCATCGCCCTTGATGGCGAAGTCGAGCGTGCCGCCCGTCTCGGTCATGCCGCCGCTACGCGTGGAGAGGAACTCGTTGCCCTGCGACACGAAGGCGACGTCGGCGACCTTCTGGTCGCTGACGACCTGGTTGAACTTTATTTCCGTGGCGCGGAAGCCGACCGTCGTCGAGTTCGCGACGTTGTCGGCCAGCGTCGTCAGGCGGCGGTCGAGCGCAAGCTGGGACGAAAGCGATACATAGAGTCCGGTCTGCACGTCAGCGACCTCCGAGTTTCAGATTGTTGATGGAAATGAGGAGATCCGTCGAAATGCCTGTCAGGCTCGACGGCTGGAAAGCGGTCATCGGGTCATAGCTGCCCGACGGGTTTTCCAGTTCCCACATGGAAGTGAAGCGCTCGAGGAACTTGCCGACCTTCGAGGTGTCCTTGAAGTCCTCGAGATTGAGCACGTCCTCGTAAAATTCCGCCTGCCGGTCGATATCGGTGGCCGCAAATTCTGCCGGAAGCTGCAGCGCGGTGCGCACGACCTGCGCCAGCGCATCATCGGCGATGATCGAGTAACCCGATGTGATGGAAGTTGCCATACGCTCGAAGTAGAGCGCGAGCCGCACGCCGGTATTGTCCTCGCCGGCGCTGACCTCCAGCGTCTGGCGGGTATATTTGTCGACGACGCCCTTCTGCGCACGCTCGAAGGTGGTGGCAACCTCACCGTGTCTGGCGAAGTTCAGCGACTGCGCCAGCTCCTTGTAGCGCGTGTCCGAGAGCTGGTTGGCGAAAGCCGCCTTGTCGTCCACGCCTTCCGTCAGCACCTTGCGCATGAAGGCCTTGGCATAGGCCATGTCCTCCAGCCCGTGCGCCTTCATCGCGTAGTTATAGAGCCTGGCATCGGCGAAGAAATCGTCGACCGACTTCACGCTGCCGATCTTGGCGAGATAGTATTCCGTCTCGCGCTTGACGTCCGGCTGCTCCGAAACGCGCTTCAGCGACGTCTGGAGGTCTGCGGTAATCAGCTTGTAGCTCGTATAGGTGGTCGTCACGATGGGCCGCCGATCAAGGTTCGGGAGGGCATGAATGCCCGTTTTGAACCATGATCCTCGCGGCTTTTGCTTGCGCGAACCTGATCGGTAAACCTGCCGTTAGGTACAGCTTCACGCAAGGCTGGAACCGTATTTCCGGAACGGTCAGAATTGTGTCGGGACACCTGCGCTCATGAACATCATTATCGGTCTAATCGTTACCTTCGGCTGCGTCCTTGGCGGCTACATGGCCATGGGTGGTCATCTGGAAGTGCTGAACCAGCCCTTCGAACTCCTGATCATCGGCGGCGCCGGGATCGGCGGCTTCATCGTGGCCAACACGATGAAGGTGATCAAGGAGACCGGAAAGGCGCTCGGCGAGGCCTTCAAGCACAAGGTTCCGAAGGAGCGCCACTACCTCGATACGCTCGGCGTGCTCTACAGCCTGATGCGGGACCTGCGCACCAAGTCGCGCAACGAGATCGAGGCGCATATCGACAATCCGGCCGAATCGCCGATCTTCCAGTCCGCCCCGACGGTGCTCGCCAACAAGGAACTGACCGCCTTCATCTGCGACTACGTCCGCCTCATCATCATCGGCAATGCCCGCAGCCACGAGATCGAGGCGCTGATGGACGAGGAAATCCAGACAATCACCCGCGACAAGATGAAACCCTATCATGCGCTTGGCACGATGGGCGACGCCTTCCCGGCCATCGGCATCGTCGCCGCCGTTCTCGGCGTTATCAAGGCCATGGGCGCCATCAACGAGAGCCCGGAAGTGCTCGGCGGCAAGATCGCCGCCGCCCTCGTCGGCACGCTGCTCGGGGTGTTCCTGTCCTATTCGATCGTCACGCCGATCATCACCAACATCAAGGTGGTGCGCGAAAAGCAGAACCGCCTCTACATCATCGTCAAGCAGACGCTGCTCGCCTACATGAACGGCTCCGTGCCGCAGGTGGCGCTGGAATATGGCCGCAAGACCATCTCCTCCTACGAGCGCCCGTCGATCGACGCGGTGGAACAGGAAATGATGAATCCCGGCGGCGGTTCGAAGGCGGCCTAAGAGATGAAGGATGCACGCGTGACCGAAGCCCCTTCAGCCATGGACCCGATCGTTCTCGCCCGCCTCACCGGCCGGCTCGGCGACCAGGCGACAATCTCCAAGCTCTGCGCCAGCCTCGGCGACGTCTTCGCCGAATTCCTGCCGGACATGCTGGAAAACGAACTCGGTTTCGAAGTTGCGGTCTCCTATGCGGGGTTTGCGACGGGCAAATACGGCCCGCTGGTCGAAGGCCTCGGCGGTGCCATGGCCTGCTGCGACGCGTCGCTGCGCAACTGGTGCGATCGATTCACGCTGATCTGCGACAGCCCGATGATCATCACGCTGGTCGAGAACATGCTTGGCGCCGTCAGCGATGCGATCGACGACCCGGAACCGCGCCCGCTCTCCAAGATCGAGCTCGACCTTGCGGCGATGATGTTCGACCGGATTTCCGGCGTTCTGAAGTCCGCGGTCATGGGCGCCAACGGATTTGAACCCTTCCTTGGCCCGGCGCACAATGTGGAAACCCGCAAGGCCTGCGAGGACGGTACGGACGAGGCCTTCGTCGCCATGGTCAACATGGCCGTTGGCATCGGCCCGGTGCTTTCGACCTTCCACGTCATCGTGCCGCAAGCCGTTCTCCTGAAATCGAACATCACCGCGCCGAAGCCTGCCAATGCGCCGAAGACCCGCGTCGAGTGGAGCGAGCAGCTCGGCGAGCAGGTCCGCCGCTCCAAGGTGTCGCTCGAGGCGCGCATCCGCCTGGAAGCGCAGACGCTCGACACGATCAGCCGCCTGCAGGCAGGTGACATCATCCCGTTCAACGAGGCCGGCGACGTTCGCGTGGAGGTCAATGCGAACGGCCGCAACCTCTATGTCTGCGAATTCGGCCGCTCCGGCGCCCGCTACACGGTTCGCGTCAAGGATACATACGGCTCGGAGGAAGACATCCTCCAGCACCTCATCGGATAGTTTGGGCATGATGCCTGCCTGGCGGCACGCCTCGGGCAAGTTTCGAATGGAATAGTGGTCTTATGGCATCGAAGAAAACACCCATCGTTGACGACATGACGTCTTCCCTCAATGCAGGCGACCAGGAACTGGAGCAGGCGATCGACGACCTGCGCGGCGTTCTTCAGAAAGATACTTCCGGCGGATTTGCCGCCGACCTTCCGGCGACCGTCGACAACGACCCGCTGGCCGCCTTCGGCGGCGATTTCGGCTCCTCGGACTTCGGCGGTGGCGCGACCACCCCGGATTTCGGCGCCGGCGCTGGCGCCAGCTTCGGCGGTTCGGATTTCGGTGGCGGAACCGATTTCGGCGGCAGCGACTTCGGCGCCGAGCCGGGCGAAGCCGCACGGCCGGGCAGCGCATTGCAGTCCAATCTCGACCTCATCATGGATATCCCGATCGATCTGCAGATCGTGCTCGGCTCCTCGCAGATGCAGGTCTCCAGCCTCATGAACCTTTCCGAGGGCGCCACGATCGCGCTGGACCGCCGCATCGGCGAACCCGTCGAGGTCATGGTCAACGGTCGCGTCATCGGCCGCGGCGAGATCACCGTTCTTGAAAACGACGACACCCGCTTCGGGGTCAAGCTCATCGAAGTGAAGAGTACACGCAAAGTCTGATACCGGTTGAGGTCTCAGGGGGATGGATCCATGATGGATTTCGAAAATTTCGGCACCTCCACTGCGGTCGGTGCACCGCTGTCGCAGGTCGAGAAGGCGGCAGCCGTGCTTCTCGCCATGGGCAAGGGTGTTGCCGGCAAGCTCTTGAAATATTTCACACAGAGCGAACTTCAGGCGATTATCGCCGCTGCGCAGAACCTGCGCGCCATCCCGCCCCATGAGCTGATCGATCTCGTCAACGAGTTCGAGGACCTCTTCACCGAAGGGGCCGGCCTGATGGACAATGCCAAGATGATGGAAGGCATTCTCGAAGAGGGCCTGACGCCGGACGAAGTGGACGGCCTGCTCGGCCGTCGCGCCGCCTTCCAGGCCTACGAGACGACCATCTGGGACCGCCTGCAGGATGCGGATCCGGTCTTCGTGGCAAAGTTCCTGCTCAACGAGCACCCGCAGACCATCGCCTACATCCTCTCCATGATGCCCTCGGCCTTCGGCGCCAAGGTGCTTCTGGAAATCCCGGACGATCACCGCGCGGACATCATCAACCGCACCGTCAATCTGAAGGATGCGAGCCCGAAGGCGACCGCGATCGTCGAGGCACGCGTCATCGAAATGATCAACGCGCTGGACGCCGAACGCAATTCGATCGGTTCGAACAAGGTCGCAGACCTCATGAACGAGCTGGAGAAGTCGCAGGTCGACGAAATGCTCGCCTCGCTCGAAACGGTCTCCACCGAATCGGTCAAGAAGGTCCGTCCGAAGATCTTCCTCTTCGAAGACGTGCTCTACATGCCGCAGAGAAGCCGCGTGTCGCTGTTCAACGACGTTTCCGGCGACATCATCACGGCGGCGCTGCGCGGTGCCTCGATGGAACTGCGCGAATCGGTCCTCTCGTCGATCGGCGCACGCCAGCGCCGCATGATCGAATCCGATCTTGCGGCCGGCGACCAGGGCGTCAACCCGCGCGAAGTGGCGATCGCCCGCCGCTCGATCACGCAGGAAGCCATCCGTCTCGCCGCGGCCGGACAAATCCAGTTGAAGGAAAAGGACGAGGAGCGCCAGGCGGCCTGATCCTCCTTGACACGGTAGCGCCACAGGCGGAGCGTATCTGCGGCCCGAATCTCCAGAATGGGGGTTCGGGCCGTTTGTTTTTGGCCGCCCTCGACGGCCCGGGAGCGCGACGTGTCGGACGACGACAAGGACAGTAAAACAGAACTTCCGACCGAGAAGAAGATTCGCGACGCGATGGAGAAGGGCAACACACCCTTTTCGCGCGAGATCACCATCTTCGCCTCGACGCTCGCGATCTATCTCTTTCTCGTCTTCTTCATGCCGGGCGGCGTTTCCCGCATGAACGAAACGCTGCGCGACTTCTTCGAGCAGCCGGAGGCCTGGAACCTCAAGACCGGCACCGACGTCATCGCCATCTTCCGCCACCTGGGCTGGGAAGCCGGTGCGATGCTTCTGCCCATTCTCGCGATGATGATGCTCTTCGGCATCGCCTCCTCGGTTCTGCAGAACCTGCCGAGCCCGGTCATGGAGCGCGTGCGCCCGCAGATCTCCCGCCTCAGTCCGATGAAGGGCCTCAGCCGCCTCTTCGGCAAGCAGGGCCTCGTCGAGTTCGGCAAGTCGCTGATCAAGATCCTCATCGTCTCGCTGGTCGTGGCATTCGCCATGCGCGGCGACTACTTCGCCTCGCTCGACACCATGTTTTCCGAGCCGGCCGCGCTCGTCTACATGATGACGTCCGACATCAACAAAGTGCTGCTGATCATCCTTTTCGCCACCGCGCTGATCGCCGGCATCGACTTCGCCTGGACGCGTCATCACTGGTTTTCAGAGCTGATGATGACGAAACAGGAAGTGAAGGAGGAAATGAAACAGTCGCAGGGCGACCCGATCGTGAAGGCCCGCATGCGCTCGATCCAGCGCGACCGCGCACGGCGCCGCATGATCACGGCCGTGCCGCGCGCCACGCTCGTCATCGCCAACCCGACCCACTTCGCCGTTGCACTGCGCTACGTACGCGAGGAGGGCGATGCCCCGGTGATCGTCGCAAAGGGCCAGGACCTCGTCGCACTGAAGATTCGTGAGATCGCCGAGGAGAACGGAATACCGGTTTTCGAAGACCCGCCGCTCGCACGCTCAATGTTTGCGCAAGTCTCGGTGGATAGTGTCATTCCGCCGGTGTTCTACAAAGCCGTGGCGGAGCTGATTCACCGGGTTTACGCAGCTTCGCCCCAGACCAGACGGGTAAACTAGATCCGATGAGAAAATGCACCTACTCCGCCGAGCGCGAGAAGATTGTTGCAGAAGCAATCTGCCCGGTCGCCACTGAGCTTCGCCTGCTCGATGCCGCCGATCTCGTCTCGTTGTTGCGTTTCGAGTGCTACGGGAACCTCGCCGACCTGGTCTCTTCGGCGGCTGAACTCTATTTCTTGCCAGGCACCGTGAATTTCGGTGCCGGCGGCGATTATCGTCTCGACTGGGACACCGAGCCGGAAGTGACGCTCGACATGGAACTGCGCCCGCAGGGCGTGACGGTCTATGCCAAGCTGATGCTCCAGAAGGACAAGGCCGGCGTGGAGGTCACGCACGTGGCGTTCAACAACCCGTCCGCCGATCCTGACGACAATACGGATTTCTTGCGCAAGAGCCTGGCGGAGGCGAAGTACGTGAAGTCCAATTCAGGCTCGCAGCACGCTCATTGAGCGTTCGGAGTCTCTCCGCTTTTCTTCGAATCGCGAAAGCGCACTCAACTCATCCTCGGTCTTGAGCCGAGGAACCGTGCCTTGCGCACAGGGGTGGAGGCTCAGGGCAAGCCCAAGCACAACGAAGAGAAAGCGCCCGGGAGTTCAACGGCGGCTCGGCCACTTCGCCGCCCGCTTCTTCAAGTAATATATCCAAGCCGGATGGCCTTGGCGATCGCCTGGATGCGGTTGACGGCATCGAGCTTGGTCGTCGCCGTGCCGAGATAGGCGTTCACGGTATGCACGGAAAGGCCCATCTTCTCGGCGATCGCCTCGGAGATGCAGCCGTCGCCGGCCATCTGAAGGCAGGCGATCTCGCGCTCGCTGAGCGCTTCGGAAGGGGCAAGCTTCCGCTCTTCCCCGGCCAGCATGTCGATGAGCACCTGGCAGCTCTTCATGTGCATGTCGACGATGAGATCGCTGGACGGAGCGATGAAGGTGCCTGTGAAGACGACATAGCCGTTGCCATGAGCGCCGAGCCGGACGGGAAAGGCGATGCCCGACCAGGGCAGCAGCCGCGCGGGAAGGCGCGCCGTGAAGGGTTCGGCTCCCGATTCGGCGAACTGGTTGTCGCCGGCCCCTTCCCAGAGCAGCGGCAGCATCGAGGCCTCAAGATGGGCCAGCATGGCAGCACCGTGTGCTTCGAGAAGCGCACGCGCGTTGCCATCCACATTTTGCGCCCAGTTGTGTAGCGACAGGGTCAACTTGCGGGCTGCCGGCAGACCATGGCCGCTGAGACGGAGCACCGCGAAATGCTCCGCACCGATGACCGTCTGCATCACCTGCAGCCGGGAAACGAAATCGGATGCCCGTGCCGCCTTCGGTGGACGCGCGAGGCGAATTTCCGTCTCCAGGACAGCGGGGGAGGAAAGCTGGATGTCCATGGCAGTTCTCCTGTCTGTTTGTTCTGCGCCGTTCCGGACGCAGAACCGCTCAAGCGCCTTGCTGTAATCGCGACGGCATGTTGTCTTGCCGCATTGTCCAGAGCCGAAGCCGTGCTGCTTCGACCGGAAATGCGTCTAGACGAGGCTGTTTCGAACGGCCCAGGCGATCGCTTCCGACCGCGTCTTTGTCGCGGTCTTGCGCATCACGCTGGTGATGTAGTTGTTGATCGTGTTGCGCGAAATACCGAGGATGACGGCGATTTCGTCGCTCGTCTTGCCTTCGGCGATCCAGTAGAGGCACTCGATCTCGCGCTCGGTCAGGTCCATCTCGCGATCGTGCCGGGCGATCACCCCCTGGCAGCAGACGCTGGCGAAATAGCCGGTCATGACGCCGACATCGCGCAACTTGCTTTGGGAGAGGATGAAATGCTCCGGGAAGAGCAGCAGGAGCGACATGCGCACCCGGCCGACCTGGAAGGCGATGACGCAGTATTCGCGGCTGACGCCGCTCGGCATGGCAATATCGTCAGCCATGTGATTGAAACAAGGTTTCAGCAGGCTGAGGCACTTGTCGAGTTCGCTCATGCGGGACTGGCTGGCGACGACGGCGCCGGCGATGCTGCGCACCAAGTCGAAAGGCCAGTCCGAGGCGACGACCGTCTCCATGCCCGCTTCGGGCGAGATGTCGTGCCGGACGAGAAGGTAGTGGGAGGCGCTGACATAGTCGGTCAGCGCCCTCAGACCGCAGGACAAGCCGGCGCGATCCGCACAGCGTCCCAGGTGTTGAACCAAAAGTTCACGCGCACTCTTACGCTCACCCGTCTCGGCAGAGAATCCATAGGATTCCCAGGCCGCGACATCCGACCGGATCGTTTCCATGATAGCCCCCTGTTCCGATTCCGAACGGAGATCCATGCCTCCTTCCCGTCAAAGGTTCGGAACCGTCCGAACCCCTTCCCGGTCAGGCCGCATCGGCAAGAATCACCAAGCGAATCAGTAACTAAAGTGTACATCGGCTATCGCTAAAAACCACCGCCATCTTCTCGGGATTTACTTTTGCCGGCTTCTGTGAGTCTGCACATGCAAGATGATTTGCTTTCCGGCGGCCGGCATGAGACGAGGGGTTAAGCCATTGTTAACCATTAATTATTGGCACACTGCGATCGACACCGCAGAGAAAGACGCTGCTAATTCGTGGAAAAATTGCGATCCAGCGCCCAATCACTCAACCGGAGCGGCGATGAATTTTTTTCACCTATCACGCGCCCGTGAGCGCAAGCGCATGCGGCACCGGTGCCAACACGACAAATTTGCTGCAACGGGACTGAATGAGCGTTGCCGAAAAGCGACAGGCGGGCGTCAAAAACGGACATCGCCGTTTTTCGGCGCAAACGAAAACGCGGCCGTTTCCGGCCGCGTTGCTGTTCCTTCCGAGTGCCCTGTTCAGGCTGCTTCCTTCTCGGCCGACCACTTGCGCAGGATCTTCGCAGCGCGCTCCTCGCTGATCTCGACCATGCGGCCGAGGCGGCGCTCCGGACCTTCCTTGACACGACGGTTGAAGGCACCGTCGCCATCGTCGCCGGCATTGAGCAGGTCGTCCGTGCTGTCGAAGCCGAAGTCCGCACCGAAGCCATCCATGAGGGCCGCTCCGGGGCCGCCGGCGCCGGCGGCGGGAGAGAAGTCGGGCAGTTCGAGGCCACCCATGTCGCTGTCCAGCGCATTGGCCGAGGCACCGCCACCCGTGACCGAGCGAACCGCCGGACGAAGGCCGAACCAGACCACCACGAAGGCGACACCGAGGAAGGCGAGTGCGTTGATGATGCCGCCGAGATTGCGCGTCAGCACTTCCATGATGCCGGGACCTGCCACCGCCTCGTCGAGAAGCTGGTGATCGAGGAACTCCATGGCGGTGATGGTGATGACGTCGCCGCGCTCGGCATTGAGGCCTGCGGCGGACGAGACGATCTTCTGCATCTCCGCGACATAGGCATCGACCTTCGCCTGGTCGGCCGGCTCGCCCACCATGGCTGCGACACGGGCGCGATTGACCACGACGGCGACCGACAGCTTCTCGACCGTGTAGCTGTTGCGCATGGTGGCAACGGTCTTGCTGTTGATCTCGTAGTTGGTCTGCTCTTCCTTCTTGTCGGCCTCGTCACTCGACTGCGGACCGTTGGCACCGCCCTGGGGGCCGCCCTGCGGAATGTTCTGCTCGACGGTTGCGGCCTTGTTGTCGGCCTGCTGCTGCGACTTCTGACTTTCGCGCGTCACCCGGACGGAGCGCTCGACGCGTGATTCCGGATCGTAGACCGTCTCCTGGATCTGCTGGGTATCCATGTTGAGCGCCGCGGTGACGCTGGCGCGGAAGTTGTCCATGCCGAGGAAGGGCGCGAGCGCCTTTTCGATGTTGCGCTCGACTTCGCTCTGCACGGTCTGTACGGCCGTCAGCGAACGGTTGATCGCGCCGTTCTCGGCATCGTCGCCGGAGGCGAGCAGCTGGCCGGCAGAATCGAGGATGGTAACGCCGTCGACCTCGAGGCCAGGAACGGAGGCGGCGACGAGGTGGCGGATCGCGGCGGCCGATTCACGGCCGGCCTGCGCGCTCGCACGGATCATGACGGAGGCGGTCGGCACCTGCTCGGCTTTGCGGAAGTTGCCGCGCTCCGGCATGACGATGTGCACGCGGGCGGCGGCGATGCCGCTGATCTGCTGGATGGTGCGGGCAATCTCGCCTTCGAGCGCCCGGACACGCGTTACTTCCTGCATGAACGAGGTAAGGCCGAGAGAGCCGACCTTGTCGAAAAGTTCGTAGCCGGAGTTGGCGCTGTTCGGCAGGCCGCGTTCGGCGAGATAGAGGCGCGCCTTGCCCGTCTGGCCGACCGGAACCTCGATGCTCGATCCATCCGTGCCAGTGTTGAAATCGATATTCGCTTCGGCGAGCGCCAGACTGATCTGGTTCGCATCGGTCTTTTCCAGACCGACATAAAGCGTCTCGTAGGCGGGCTTGTTGACCAGGATCCCTGCGGCGAGCACGAGACCGATCGAGACGACGGCGGCTCCCGCCAGCATCGCGAGTTTCGCCTGCCCCAGCGAAGCCAGGTTCTTGTAGACTTTCGTCAACTGTTCCAACAGATTCATTCTGTTCCCGCACGGACTAGTCGCCTGGGCCCCGGCCAACATGCCGGCACGATCAGACGCATTTTCAATCTCGTGGGACGGAGCCGGCACATTTCCGCACGCGCCGACCTGCCCCATGGAATACGCGGATCTAACTGATCCGGGCTGGAGACTAGACCGTGAAACTTGCGCGAGCATTTCGTTGCCGCGCGCCGGGCAAAAGCGGCAGAACGAAAGACGGCGCCTGGAGGGCGCCGTCGAACATTCTGATTATATTGGGAAATAGGCTAAAATGCCTCAAAATCGCCAGCAGCCTTGCCGAGCGGCTGGGAGTGGCCGTGGCGCATTCCGTTGCTCAGCGCCTTCTGCATGTCCGCAAGTTTCACCAGATTGAGCGCCGTCGTGACATCGACGATCCAGCTATCGGGAATGCTTGCAGTGATGGTGTCGATGAACTCGGCAAGCCCGCGCGTCTTCTGCACGGCAAGATCGATACCCTGCAGCACCATCATGCGCTCGGCAGCATCCAGCACAGCATCGCCATGGATGCCGGCGAGCTGCGGTTCGATGCGTTCGATCAGATAGGCGACATCGTGCAGTTCGGACACGATCCGCATCAGGACATCCGGAAGGGCTTCCTCCATGGCAGGGACTGCACTCAGATACTCGGCTTGCATGGATTACCCTTTTCCCCGTACGAGGCCGTCACCCTCTGGGACGGCCGGCTACGCAACACTGTTCGTACTTTCGCGCCCTTGCGACGAAACCGCCGCTCAGAAGAATTCGATCGAGCTTTCGACAGGCTTGGCAACGGGTGCGGGCCGCTGCTCCAGTGCCACCGTCTTCTGCGTCTCGACGCCCGTCAGGGCATATTGCCGGGCCCGGCCGCTCGACGGCCAGTATTCCAGCTTCCGGCCGTGCTCGCCGCCGGTGCTTTCACCAACGACCTTGATGCCTTCGTCCATCAGGAACTGCCGGGCAAAGCGCGCATTCTGCTCGCCGACATTGGAGAAGCGCGCGATCGTCCTCGCCCCGCCGAAGATCTTCGCCTCCAGCCGGTCACGCCGCGCGCCCTGCTTCAGGAGGCCGTTGATCAGAAGCTCCATCAGGTGCACGCCGTAGCGCGTGGCGTCACCCCCCGAGGCCATGGCTTCGGCCGAGCCGGGGAGCAGGAAGTGATTCATCCCCCCGACGCCAACGACCGGGTCGCGCATGCAGGCGGCCACACAGGACCCGAGAATGGTGGTGAGCACCACATTCGGATCGTTGAGGACCTTGTATTCGCCCTGAATGACATGGACGCGGCGCGTCCCGGCGTCTGATATCATTTCAATGCCCCGAACACGGCTTCGATGGCCGCCTTCATCTTCTCGATGGTGAACGGCTTGGCGAGGACGTTGTTCGCACCGAGGGCCGCCGCCTTCTGCACCAGCGCACGGTCGCCCTGCGCGGTGAGAATGATGAAGGCCGCCTTCTTGGTGGTGGGGTTCGACCGCACCGCCTGAAGGAACTCGATGCCGTCCATCTTCGGCATGTTGAAGTCGGAGATGACGAGATGGTGCGGCTGCTGGGACATGATGGCCATGCCCTGCGCGCCGTCGCCGGCCGCCGTGATCTGCTTGAAGCCCAGCTGCTGCAGGGCATCGCCCAGAAGCAGGCGGCTCGTCACCTGATCGTCAACGATAAGAACTTTGATTTTTTCAGCGATAGACATTATTCGCTCCCTTCTCTACGGGCCGCAGTTATTTTCAAGACTTCCTCCCCGATGGAGGAGAGCGGAAACTGGTGTTCTACGGCGCCAAGCTCGAAAGCCACTCTCGGCATTCCATATACGACGCAGGTTTTTTCGTTCTGGCCGATGGTCCGCGCCCCTGCGTGACGCATTTTCAACAGGCCGCTTGCCCCGTCCCGGCCCATGCCGGTGAGGATGACGCCGACGGCGTTCCGGCCGGCAAGCTCGGCCACCGAATCGAACAGCACATCCACCGAAGGGCGGTGGCCGTTGACCGGATCCCGTTCCACCAGCCGGCAGCAGGGCGCATGCGGGTTGGCGATCTGGAGATGGCGTTCACCACCGGGAGCCAGATAGATTTTGCCGATCTCGAGCCGCGCACCGTCCGTCGCTTCCTGCACCACGGGAGCGCAGAGCCGGTTCAGCCGGTCGGCGAAGCTCTTGGTGAAGGTCGGCGGCATGTGCTGCGTGATCACCGTCGGCGGGCAGTTGACCGGGAACTTCTGCAGCACCGCGATCAGTGCCTCCACACCACCCGTCGATGCACCGATGGCGATCACACGCCGGCCGGGCTTGTAGGCGGCGACCGGATTGACGTTGGCAGCGGTCGGCGCGAGCGGCGGCACATCCGTACGGACCTGGCGGCGCTGCGAGCGGGCGGCGGCCTTCACCTTCTCGGCAAGGTCGCCGAAGGGACGGGCATCGCCCGGCTGCGGCTTGCCGACGCAATCGAACGCACCGATCTCCAGCGCCATCAGCGAGGCTTCGGCACCGCGATGGGTGAGCGTCGAGACCATGATGACCGGCATCGGCCGGAGCTTCATGATCTTGTCGAGGAATTCGAGCCCGTTCATGTTCGGCATCTCGATATCCAGCGTCACGACGTCGGGATTGAGCTGCTTGATCGCGTTGCGGGCTTCCATGGCGTCGCCGGCCTGCCCGATGACGTTAACGTCCGGGTCGGCATTGAGCACGGCCGTGATCAGGCCGCGCATGGTCGGCGAATCGTCGACAACGAGTACGCGCGCGGGTGCCATCATACGCTCCTCCTGTGCTTGCCGGTGTAGCGGTAGGTTGTGATACCGATATTATCGAACTGGTTCTTCGCCTCGCCCGAGACGCGCTCGGAATGGCCGATATAGAGGTGGCCGTTGTCGCCCAGCATGCCGGCGAAGCGCGACCAGATCTTCATCTGTGTCGGCTCGTCGAAATAGATGACGACGTTGCGGCAGAAGATGACGTCGAACGGCCCCTTGAACGGCCATTGGGCCATCAGGTTCAGCTCGTTGAAGGTGATGAGCCGCTTGACGCGGTCGTCGATCTGCCACTTCTGCCGGCCGGCCGCATCCGTTTCGCGGAAGAACTGCTTGCGCATGGCGGGGTTGACCGTTTCCAGCGCATTGGCGTCGTAGGCGCCGGCCCGGGCAATGGCGAGGATCTTCGGATCGATGTCCGTCGCGAGGATGCGGAAATCGTAGTCGGCGACGTTCGGCATCAGTGAGAGCACGGTAAGTGCGATCGAATAGGGCTCCTGCCCATCCGAACAGGCCGCCGACCAGATGCGCACGCGGCCGCCATTTCGGGCGCGGGCAAGAAGATCCGGCAGGACCTCGCTCTTCAGATGGTCGAAATGGTGGTTCTCGCGAAAGAAGCGCGTGAAGTTGGTCGTCAGGTGCGACAGCATCTCCTTGCGCGGACCGGCACCGGCCGGCGAGGAAACAAGCGCGCAATATTCCCGGAAACCCTTCAGGCCGAGCTGGCGAATATGCTTCGACAGGCGCGAATAGACGAGCGAGGCCTTGGTCTCGTTGAGGTAGATGCCGGCGTCCGCATAAATCATCGCCGCAATCTCGGAAAGGTCCTTGCGCGTCAGCGGGTATTCGCCGCTTGCCAGGCACTCATCGGGAGACTGCCGCGTGTCGATGGCCGAAGAATAGGTCATGCGGCTTCACTTTCCGTATGCGGGAACAGGGCGTCGAGTTCGATGAGGCAGATCATGCGCCCCTCGATGGCGAGGATGCCGCGGGCATAGGCCTTTGCCGCCTCGTTGGCGATGTCGGGCGTCGGCTGCATGTTTTCGTCGGTCACAGTCAGGATGTCGGAGACCGCATCCACGAGCAGACCCACCACCCTCGCCCCGACCTGGGCGACGATGATGACATGCCGCACGGTCGGCTCGGCCGCCTTCATGCCAAGACGCAGCGACAGGTCGACGATCGGCAGCACGGCGCCGCGCAGGTTGATGACGCCAAGCACATAGGACGGCGCATGCGGCATCGACGTCGCCGGGGTCCATCCACGGATCTCCCGGACAGACATGATGTTTACACAGAACTCCTGGTCACCGATCCTGAAGGCGATCAGTTCACGTCCGTGCGAAAGGTTCTTTACCGCGTACGTCGTCATGGCGTCTTAACCGGTGGCAGCAAGCGAGATGTCTTGTCTCAAGGACTGGCCGCGCGAGGCGGCAACCACCGCATCGACGTCCAGGATGAGGGCCACGCGGCCGTCGCCGAGAATGGTGGCAGCGGCGATGCCGGGCACGTGGGTGTAGTTGGCCTCCAGGCTCTTGATGACCACCTGACGCTGGCCCTGGATGGCATCGACCATGAGGGCGCGCTGGCCGCCGCCTTCCGATTCGACGAGCAGAGCGACGCCCTCGATCGGATTGGCCTGCGTGGCGCGGAAATTGAGAATCCGGCCGACATCCACCAACGGGCAGAAGGAATTGCGGATCGAGATGAGCCGCTGCGAGGCGCCGAAGGAGTGGATGGCCGAGGCTTCCGGCTGCAGTGTCTCGACGATGGCCGTCAGCGGCACGACGAGCGTCTGGCCGGCGACCGTGACCACCATGCCGTCGAGCACGGCGAGCGTCAGTGGCAGGCTCATGGTGAAGACGGAGCCCTGCCCCGGCTTCGAGGAGATCGAGATGCGGCCGCCGAGCGCCTGGATGGAACGCTTGACGACGTCCATGCCGACGCCGCGGCCGGACAGGTCCGATACCTTGTCGGCGGTCGAGAAGCCGGCGTGGAAGATCAGGTTGTCGATTTCCTCGTCCGAGAGATTCGCATCGGCGGCGATCAGATCGTTGTCGATGGCCTTCTGGCGCACCTTCTCGCGGTTGATGCCGGCGCCGTCGTCGGCAAGCTCGATGACGATGCGGCCCGAGCGGTGTTTTGCCGTGAGGCGAACCGTGCCTTCCGGGTTCTTGCCGAGCGCTTCACGCTTCTCCGGCATTTCGAGGCCGTGATCGACCGCGTTGCGGATCATGTGCGTCAACGGTTCCGCCAGCTTGTCGATGACGGTCTTGTCGACTTCGGTGTTCTCGCCCTCGGTGATAAGGCGGACCGACTTTCCGGTGATGTCGGCGATTTCGCGGACGGTACGCGCCATGCGCTGGAAGACCGGCTTCACCGGCTGCGCGCGGATGGCCATCACCGAATCCTGGATCTCGCGGGTGAGCTGCTGCAGCTCCTCGAGACCCATATTGATGGAGGACGTGCCGTTGGTGTCGTTCTCCACGACGCTCTGCGAGAGCATCGCCTGGTTGATGACGAGTTCGCCGACGAGGTTGATCAGGCGGTCGACGCGGTCGAGATCGACGCGGATCGTCTGGCCGGCGGCGGCGGCCTGGTTGGCCTGGGCGGCGCTGGCGGCGGATGCGGCAGCGGCCTTGGCGTTTTCGGCGGCGCGGCTAGCGACCTGCGAGACCTTGGTTGCGGTCTCTGCGGCGGCAACAGCGGCGGCGGCATCGCTTTCCATCACGGCCGGCTCTTCGGTAGCGGCAGAGCCACTTTCGTCGAGGATCGAGAGATCGAAGGGAACCGGCTGCATCGGCAGCTCTTCGTCGTCGGCGGCATCGCCGACCATTTCTTCCTCGATCGTGTGGATGTCGAGGTCGCAATCCCATTCGGCGAATTCGAAGACAGAGCGCACACCGTCTTCACCCTTGTCCGTCGTGACCGAGATCTTCCAGGAGAAGTAGGCTTCCTCCGGGTTCATCTTGTCGAGCGGCGGCAGGCTGTCCATGTCGCAATAGACACTCATCTCGCCGAGGCGGGAGACGTCGCGCAGGAGGAGCACGGCCTCGTTGCCCTTGGCGTAGAGATCCTTCTTCGGCTTGAAGACGACCTGGCAGGTCGGCACGTAGTGATCGGCCGGCTCGTCGTCGAAATCACCGAAGGAGAAGGGGATCGGCTGGAAACCTTCGTCGTTGACCGCCGGCTTTTCGACGACCGGCGCCGGCGCGGCCGCCCTGGGAGCAGCGGCTGCGGGTTTTGGCGCAGGCGCTTCGGCAGCGGCCGGGGCTTCGCCATGGGCAAGCGCCTCGAGTTCGCGGATGAGGGTCCGGCTGCGGGCCTCGTCGACGCTTCCGCCGTCACGCGCCGCATTGGTCAGATCCGCCAGGACATCGGCGGACTTCAGCATGACCTTCAGGACGTCCTGGGTGGGCTCCAGCTTGTTGGATCGAACGCAATCCAGTGTCGTCTCGAACACATGGGCGAAGGAGACGAGATCGTCGAGGCCGAAGGCACCGGCACCGCCCTTGATCGAGTGCACGGCGCGGAACACGGCATTCACCGTTTCCGGGTCGCGGTCGCCGTCGTTCAGCTTCAAGAGGCCTGATTCCAGTTCCGCGAGCTGCTCCTCGCACTCCTGGAAAAAGATCTCTTTGATTTCGTTCATATCCATCGGGAGCAATCCTGGATTCGTGAATTTAGGCGGTTACGCGCTCAATTGCGTCGATCAGCTTGGTCGGATCGAAAGGCTTGACGATCCAGCCCGTGGCACCGGCCTGGCGTGCGCGGTTCTTCTTCTCGGCATCGCTTTCGGTGGTCAGCACGAGGATCGGGATCGCCCGGTACTTCTCGTTGCGGCGCACGCCCTCGATGAAGCCGAAACCGTCGAGGCGCGGCATGTTGATGTCGGTGACGATGACGTCTGGGTTGGCGTTTTCCAGCACTTCCAGACCTTCGACGCCGTCTTCGGCCTGGATGGTCTCGAAGCCTGCATTGTTGAGCGTGACCAGAAGCATGTTCCGGATCGTCCGGGAATCATCCACGGTCAGGACTTTTTTCTTCATTGCCTAGCCTCCTGTGCCAGCAAGTGATCAATATTCACACCGATAAGTTGCATTGTCTTCATGAAAGGGTCGGACACCTTGCCGAAGGTGAAAGGCTGCCTGTCCTCTTCCCAGCTCTTGGCGCCAGCCATCAGCACCTGGGCGCAGAGCGCGCCGACGCGCTCGACCGCGGAGGCGTCGATGACGAGCGGACTGCCCTTGAGGCCCATGAGCTGCTGGTGCAGCGCCGTCGCCTCGTTGAGATCGAGAACGGGGGCAAGGCTTAAACTTTTCTGAGCGGCTTTCTTGCTCGCCATTACCGTGTTCCTTGTTTGAAACAGTCTCTGCGTCTCACCAAAATCGCCGCTCCGCTGTCCGGAGCGACGGGCGGGTGACTTCCTTCCGAAATCCGGCTGCGCGCCGTCGAAAACCAGTGCCGTGGCCGTCTTGCCGCCATCTCAACCTCCAAAGCCGACGGCGCGGGCCGTCAGAAATTCGAGGGGAGAGGTCTCCGTCTCGCCGCGTTCCGGTACGGCGCGCGTTTGCGCGGAAACCGGCTGTACCGGACGGCGCAGATCACGCTGCGCGGAAACGTGGAACTCGCGGACCGTGCGGCCGAGTTCGAGAATGACCTTGTGCAGGTCGCCACCGGCGTTACCGACGCGGCCCGCATCCGCGGCATCCGCCTCAAGCGCGCGGCCGGCACGACCGATATCGGCCGTTACGCCGTCGAGCCCTTCGGCATCGGCCGCACTTTCACGCACGATGCCGGTAATGGCTTCGTTGATGCCCTCGACCTGGCGCACGATGTTGCCGATCGCATCCTGGGTGCGATGCACATGCTCGACGCCAGTCTCGACCTGCGCCTTGGTGCCTGTCACGAGCTGCTTGATCTCGCGCGCCGCATCCGCCGAACGTTGGGCAAGCGCCCGCACTTCCTGTGCGACGACGGCAAAACCGCGGCCGCTGTCGCCGGCGCGCGCGGCCTCGATGCCGGCATTGAGCGCCAGAAGATTGGTCTGGAAGGCGATCTCGTCGATGACGCCGATGATCTGGCCGATCTTTTCCGCCGAAGCCTCGATATCCGCCATGGCCGACATCGCCTCGCCGACGATGCTGCCGGAAAGGGCCACCGAAGCCTGCGTGGAGGCGGCGGCGGACTGCGCCTTGCGCGTCTCGCCGAGCGTCTGGCGCACGCGCTCGACGATGGAGCCGAGGGCGTTGGCCGTCTCGATCAGGTTCGCCGACTGCTCGGCCGAGCGCGCCGAGAGCGCGCCGGCATCGGAGGCGAGCGTGCCGACGAGACGATCGCTTTCGCTCGCCCGGTCGGCGGCGGACGTGAGGCGGGACTGGATCTCGTCGAGCGCGCCGTTCAGCGTCTCGGCCATGTCGCGCCAGGCATCCGGCATCTCGCCGGAAACGCGGGCGGAGAAATCGAGTGCGGAAAGGCTGCGGATCGTCTCGCCGAAGACGCGGTCGAGTTCGGCGCGGTCCTGCTGTCTTTGTTCACCGAGGGCGCGGTGATGGGCGTGGCGCAGCTCGTTGAAACGCAGCGAAACGCCGATCTCCGCATCGACCATCGCCGTGCGGAGAAAAGCGGAGATGAGGTCGGTCAATTCCTGCCGGCGGGCTTTTCCCGCACCGGGCAGGATGGATTTCGGCCAATATTCCTCGATGAGGCCGTTGACGACCGTCTCGACGACGATCGAATGGCCGGCGATGCGCCAGCGCGGGTCAAGGCCCATCTGGCTTTCGCTATCGGCGAGAACTTTTACACGCTCTGCATAGAGGCCGTCGAACCGCGCGTCGGTCAGGACGCTCCAGTGGGAGCTCTGGAGGTCATGCAGCCGGTCGATCTGGCGCTCGCTCTGGAAATGGCGGGCAGCATCGGGAAAGGTCTGGAAACGCTGGAAAAGGTCGCGGAGCGCCGTTTCGACATGCCGTTCGAGCGTCTGGCGATGGCGGCGGAGGGTATCGCCCTGGGCGGCCTCGACGCCGGCAAAGCGCAAACGGTCGCGCAGGCTGGCCGCCTGTCCCGTTCGAGCCTGTTCTGCCGGCATTTCCTGCACGCGTATGCTCCCAAACCCATGACGCCCGGCAGCCCTTGGGGCAGCCGCTGAACTTTCGCATGGAGAGGCGGTGGCCGAAGCCGTGGCCAGTCGACGATCCATGATCGAATTCGGTGAAACTCGAATACCGGCTCAGATCCGGTACGGCGGTTCGGCATCATGCCTGGGTGAGAAACGGCGAATTTCCCATTCCGACGTGTAGTCCCAATGTTTATGGTTAATTCCTTGCCTGAAGGTTAATGGTTCATGGCCTGCTTATGGCTTTGCTAAAATTAAAACGACCCGACGTAGCGTCAGCCTCACGCAAGCTCGCGCGCGTAGGGTGGAAGCATAGACTGACAATGACGTCAGGAGGAACGGACAATGATTGTTCTGGCACTGGGCGCCATCGTGATTGCTTCCGCAACGCTCGCCGCCATCTACCTGCTGCTCGATATCGATGCGGGCCGCGCGCCGGCCAAGGTCCGGGTTTTCTGAGCGGCCTTCACCCTTCGCAAGCGAGCCTGCGCCAGCGCGCCGCATAATCCGCCGCGCCCTCGGGCAAATTGTCCTCTGCCGACGCCAGTGCGGGCTCCGGCGCCCTGCACGCGGCAAGGCAGGCCGCGCCGACACTCGTGCCCGTCGCGCTGCCGCCGGAGAGCACCGCGCGCCCCGTCGCCACCTTCAGCATCATCAAAAACGCCCGGTTGGCAGCAAACGGCCCCTCGACGATGACAGGGCCTTCCGCGCCGATGAGGTCGAGGCAGGTCGCCGTCATCAGAGCAAGGTGGAAGGCGATGACGGCCTGTGCCGCATCCTCGCCCAGATCCTCGCGCGCAACGGTCCAGGTTGCCTTGCGGCCGGGGAACGGGCCGGATTCCTCCGGCAGCGACGGCAGCAGCATGGCGCCGCGCCGGAAAACCTCGGCGATGGCAGCGGGCGGCAGATCGCCCGACTTGCCGCCGAGCAGGGAGAACGCCCGGCCGCCCATGAAGCGGGCGGACGGCACCGGATCGCCAAGTGCGTTGACGTTGATCAGCGTATCGCGTGCCTCGTCCAGCACGACCGGCCGCGCGCCGATCGCCATCACCACCACCCAGGTGCCGGTGGAGACGACGGCATAGGGCCCCGTGCGGGTCAGCACGTAGGGCAGCAGCGAGGCGTTGGAATCATGGATGCCGCAATGAACGGGCACATCCGGCCGAAGCCCCGTCGCCACCGCGATCTCCGGAAGTATCGGGCCGAGCACATCGCCGGCTCTGCGTACCGCCGGCATCAAGCGCGTCCAGCCCTGGCTTTCCACAAGGCTGGAGAAGCGGCCGTTCCGCGGTTCCCAGAGATCGGCGTGGCAGCCGAGCGACGTTACCTCGCTGGCAGCGATGCCGGTGAGGCGGAAGGACCAGTATTGCGCATACATCAGCAGCCAGCGCGTTTTGGCAAAAGCGTCCGGAAACGCCTTCGACTGCCAATAGACTTGCAGGCCGGCGTTGAGCCCAACGGGCAGGACAGGCGTCCCGCTGTCTTCGAAGCGCGGGCGGATGGCGCGGTAGTCCTCTGCCATCGCCTGCGGGCCGTCATGTTCATAGTCGAGCACCGGCAGCACAAGATCGCCGTCCTCCCCGACCAGGGCAACGGTCGCGCCATGCGTGGTGACCGAGATGGCGTCGACCGGGCGCTCGCGGCCCAGCGCGGCAAAACTTTCCAGAAGAAAGGCCCAGAGCTTTTCCGTGTCGAAATGCGGATAGGGCGCGGCGTTCACCACGCCGTTCGGCATGGTGCGGGCGGCGACCTCGCGAAAATCCTCGCCATCGACGAGCACCACCTTGGCGTTCGTCTTGCCGACATCGACGACGGCGATGGTCTTCATCGGCTCATTCCATGTGAAAGACGGTGACGAGCGGCACGGCGACGGGTTCGTTGTCCGGCTTCGTCTCCATGATATCGGCCATGTGCACCCACCAGCGCTGCATGACGGGATGGTTGGGCAAGTCCGCCATCGCGTGGTCGTCGCGCCGCCAGAGTACGCCGAAGAGCAGGTTCGTCTCCTCGTCGAGGTGGATGGAATAGTCGGAGACGCCGGCGTCTTTCAAAAGCGCTGACAATTCCGGCCAGATCGCATCGTGCCGTGCCTTGTATTCGGCTGCCATGCCGGGGTTCAGCCGCATGCGAAAGGCGTATTTTTCCATGGCTCAACGGCTCCCGCGAAAACGCCGGTAGAGGATCGGCAGCGCGATGACGGAGATCAAGAGCAGGCCGATGAAGATCGACATGACGATGCCGGGCACATTGAGCAGGCCGAAGCCGAAGGTGACCATGCCCATGATCAGCGCCGCCAGCACAACGCCGGGAATGGTGCCCGAACCGCCGAGGATGTTGACCCCGCCGAGCACGACCATCGTCACCACCTCCAGCTCCCAGCCGAGGGCGATGGAGGGGCGCGTCGAGCCAAGGCGCGCGGTGAGGCAGATCGAGGCGATCGCCGCCATCAGGCCGGTCAACAGGAAGAGCACGAACTTCACCCGGCCGACGCGCACACCGGAGAACAGCGCAGCCGTCTGGTTGTTGCCGATGGCGTAGACGGCGCGGCCGAAATTCGTCTTGTGCAGCACCACGCCATAGACGACAGCAAGTGCCACGAAGAGGCAGAATTCGAAGGAGAAGACCCACCAGACATAGCCTTGCCCGAACCACGAGAAGCTGGCCGGATAACCGGTAAACGCCTGGTCGCCGAGGATCACGAAGGAGAGGCCGCGAAAGAGGCTCATCGTGCCGATGGTCACGACGATGGAGGGCAGGCCGAGGCCGGTGACCAGCAGGCCGTTGAACGCGCCGCAGAGGAGGCCGATGGCAAGGCCGACCAGAACCAGGGCGGGTGTATCGAAGCCGAGCTGCACGGCGTAGCCCATCACGGTGGAGGTGAGCGCGATGATCGAGGCGACGGAGAGGTCGATCTCGCCCGAAATGATGACCAGTGCCATGGCAAAGGCGATCATCGCCTTTTCGGTGAAATTGAAGGTCGCGTCGGACAGGTTCCACGGATCGAGAAAATAGGGTGAGGCGAAGGAATTGACGAGGAAGATCGCCAGCGCCACGGCGACGAGCAGCGTTTCCCAGCTTTTCACCAGCCGCGCGCCGCGGCCTTCCAGCCGGTCGGGGATGTGGCGCGCGATCATCTGCGTCTCAGCCATGGGCGGCCTCCGCTTTCCTGAGGATCACCCGGCCCTTGCGCTTTTCGGCGCGGGCGTTCACGGCGACGGCGATGATGATGACCGTGCCTGAAATCGCCATCTGGGCGAAGGGCGAGATGTTGATGACGGGTAGCGCATTCTTGATGACGCCGAGGAACAGCGCGCCGAGCACCGCCCCGCCGACCGAGCCGATGCCGCCGGCAATCGACACGCCGCCGATGACGCAGGCGGCGATGATGTCGAGTTCGAAGCCGGCCGCGATATCGACATAGGCGACCGCATAGCGCGAAACCCAGAGATAGCCGGAAAGGCCGGCGAGCGTGCCGGACAGGCAATAGGCAAGAAAGCGCGTGCGGCCGACATCGATGCCGGTATAGACGGCAGCATGCGGATTGCCGCCGACGGCGAAGAAGGCGCGGCCGATCGGCGTCAGGCGCATCACCACGAGCATCAGCGCGATGATGACCAGCGACAGCCAGGAGAGCAGCGGAAAGCCGAGCAGCGCCGTGCGCGGCAGCGCCTTGAAGGCGTCGCTCATTTGGTGCGCATTGATCCAGGCGCCGCCGGAGAGGAGGAAGATCAGGCCGCGATAGATGGTGAGCGTGCCGAGCGTCACGACGATGGGCGGGATGTCGAGCTTCCAGACGAGCAGGCCGTTGATCGAGCCGAGCAGCGCGCCGAGCGCCATCGATACCAGGATGATCAGCGGGATCGGCAGGCCGGGCATGGCGGCGTTGAGCATGGCTGCGACCATGCCGGACAGGGCAAGGTTCGCCGCCATGGAGAGGTCGATGCAGCGCGTCAGGATGACAGCCATCTGGCCGAGCGCCAGGATGATCAGGATCGACGTGTCATTATAGACATTGGCGAGATTGCCCGGCGTCACGAAGGGCGGGAAACGGAGGGCGATCAGCGCCACCAGCGCGAGGATCGCGACGACCAGCAGCATTTCGCGGTTCTTCAGCAAAAGCTTCATCACGCGGCCTCCTCGATGCCGGCGGCGGCGCGCACCAGCTTTTCCGCCGTCAGGTCCGCGCGCTCGAAACGGCCGGCGATGCGGCCCTCGCGCATGACGATAACCCGGTCCGCCATGCCCATGATCTCCGGGATTTCCGAGGAGACCATGATGACGCTGAGGCCCGAGGCGGCCAGTTCGCTCATGAAGGCATGCACGGCGGCCTTGGAGCCGATGTCGATGCCCTTGGTTGGCTCGTCGAGGATGATGACTTTCGGCCGCGTGGCCAGCCACTTGGCGATCACCACCTTCTGCTGGTTGCCGCCGGAGAGCGTGCCGACATCCTGGTCGAGCGAGGCGGCGCGCAGATCGAGCCGCGCGGTGTATTCCCGCGCCAGGGCGAATTCCGCCGCCATGCGCAAAAAACCGGAGCGCGAGGTGCGCGAGAGCGAGGGCAGCGTGACGTTCTGGAAGATCGGCAGGCCGATGATCGCACCCTGCCGGCCGCGCTCCTCCGGCACATAAACGATGCCGGCTTCAATGGCTTCGGCCGGCGAGCGGATGACCTTGATCTCGCCATGCAGTCTTATCGCGCCGGCCGACGGTTTCGTGACGCCGATCAGCGCCTGCATGAATTCCGAACGGCCCGCCCCGACAAGACCGTAGAAGCCAAGGATCTCGCCGCGACGCAGCTCGAAATTGATGTCCTCGAATTCGGTCGGGTGGCGGTAGCCGGAGACGGTCAGCACCGGCTCGCCGATGGCGACATCCTGCTTCGGGAAAACCTGGCCGACGTCGCGGCCGACCATCTGGCGCACCAGATCGTCCTGCGCCACCTCCGAAATCAGCCCCTCGCCCACCATGCGGCCATCTCGAAAAACCGTGTAGCGATCGGCGATGCGGAAAATCTCGTCGAACTTGTGGCTGATGAAGAGGATCGCCTTGCCGTCGGCCTTCAGCCGGTCGACCAGGTCGTAGAGTTCGTGGATTTCCTTGTGCGAAAGGGCCGCCGTCGGCTCGTCCATAATGACGACGCGGGCGTCGATGGAGAGCGCGCGGGCGATGGCGACGAGGTGCTTGCTGGCGATGCCGAGATCGCGCAGGCGGATCGACGGATCGAGATCGGCACCGACGCGGGCAAGCAGCGCGCGGGCGTTCGCGTTCATCGTCTTCCAGTCGAGAAGGCCGAAGCGGGTACGGGGGGCATGGCCCAAAAAGATGTTCTCGGCGACCGACAGCTCGTCGAACAGCACGGTTTCCTGATGGATGGCGGTGACGCCGGCTTTTGCCGCCGCGTTGGCGGTCGGGAAATGGGTTTCCGCACCATCGACGCGGATGGTGCCCTCATCGGGCTGGTAGATGCCGGTGAGGATCTTGACCAGCGTCGACTTGCCCGCCCCGTTCTCGCCGACCAGCGCCGTCACCGAGCCCGGATAGAGCGCGAGCGAGACCTCGGCGAGCGCGCGCACGCCGGGGAAACTCTTCGAAATCCCCTCGAGCGCGATGGCGGGCTTCATCCGCGATGTGGTCGTGTCCTGCAGCAAGTCTCGGTCCACCGGTTGGGTTATGGGCTCGATCGCGAGCGATGCGGGCGGGGCTACCCCTCACCCTAGCCCTTTCCCCGCAAGCGGGGAGAGGGAACAGAGGCGTTGCGGCTCGGTTTCCTTCTCCCCGTTCACGGGGAGAAGGTGGCTGGCAGGCCGGATGAGGGGCGCATTCCATTGAGACGCCAGATCAGAAGATCTTGGCGAATTCCTCGACGTTCTTGGCATCATAGACGAACGGATCGGCCATCGCGCCTTCGTTGTTGTCGTCGAGCTTGACGGTGCCCATGCGGCCCATCTTGAGTTCCGCGCCGGGTTTGGCTTCCGCGCCGCCGATCAGGTCATAGGCGATCATCGTCGCGGAATAGCCGAGATCGATCGGGTTCCAGATCGCGAAGGATTTGGAGGCGCCGGATTTCACATGGCCGGCCATTTCCGAGGGCAGGCCGAGGCCGGTGACGTTGATCTGGCCGATCTTGCCGGCATCGGTGACGGCCTGCGCGGCGGCGACGATGCCGACGGAGGTCGGCGCGATGATCGCCTTCAGGTTCGGATGCGACTGGATGAGCCCTTGAGTCTCGCGATAGGACTTGTCGGCAAGGTCGTCGCCATAGACGGTGGCGACCACGTTGATGCCCTTGTAGTTGCCGAGCACCTTGTTCATTTCGGCGATCCAGGTGTTCTGGTTCGTCGAGGTGGCGGTCGCCGAGAGCACGGCGACGTCGCCGCCCTCGGGCAGGTTGTCGGCGGCGAGCTTGATGATCATGTTGCCGATCAGCGGGTTCGACGACGGGTTGAGGTGCATCGAGCGGCCCTCGGGCGCCACGCCCGAATCCCAGGAGATGACCTTGATGCCGCGGTCCATCGCCTTCTTGAGGGCGGGCACCAGCGCATTGGTGTCGTTGGCCGAAACGGCGATGGCGTCGACCTTCTGGGCGATCAGCGAGTTGATCACCTCGATCTGGCCTTCCGCGGTCGTCGTCGTCGGGCCGGTATAGATGACCTCGACGTCGCCGAGTTCCTTGGCGGCTTCCTGCGCGCCCTTGTTGGCCGCTTCGAAAAAGCCGATGCCGAGCGCCTTGACAACGAGGGCGATCTTTTTGGTTTCCGCCTGCGCGGTGTTGGCGATCAGCGCGACCGAAACGGCCGCCGTCATGAGCAGTGTCTTTAGAATTTTCACGACTTCTCCTCCCAGTGAAATCAAAACTCCGGCCTCACGCCGAAGAGGGTGCATTCCCAGTCTTGGTGTCGGCCTGGACATTCGCGACGATCAGGTTGACGCCGGCCTGCTCCAGCATCGCGGCGTCCCTGTCCTCGATGCCCGAATCCGTGATGATGGTGGCGATGCGCTTCAGCCCGCACAGGATGAGGCTGGAGCGTTTTCGGAATTTCGTGGAGTCGACCAGCACGACCAGCTCGTCCGCCTGGTCGATCAGTTTCTGCTCCGCCTGGATCAGCAGCGGATCGGCCTCCATCAGCCCGAGCGGGCCGATGCCCTGCGCGCCCATGAACATGCGGCGCGCATAGAAATTGCGCGTCACATCATTGTCGAAAGGGCTGAGCACGATGTTCTGCTCGCGGTAGATCGTGCCGCCGGACAGCATGATCGTGTTCTTCGAGTGTTTCAGCAGGTGTTCGGCGATGTTGAACGAGTTGGTGAAGACCTGCATGCGGCGGTTGGTCAGGAAATGCACCATCTGGAACGTGGTGGTGCCGCCGTTAATGATGATCGGATCGCCGTCCTCGCAGAGCGCCACCGCCTCTTTCGCGATCGCCTGCTTCTGGCGGGTGTTGAGCGTCTCGTTGACCGTGAAGGGCCGGCCGGCGAGGCCGACGAACTGCGGCGGATGCAACGCCTCCGCCCCGCCGCGCACCCGGCGCAGCTTCTTCTGCACATGCAGCGCCGCGATGTCGCGCCGGATCGTCGCCTCGGAACTGTCGGTCAGGTCCACCAGCTCGGGCACGGTGACCACAGGCTTTTCCTGAACCGCGGACAGAATGATCCGATGTCTTTCCTTCTCGTGCATGGCTCCTCCAGTGCTGGCAATGCTTCCATCAGGATCGCGCAATGTCAATCATAGTCAATCATGTTTTTTCATTGTGCAGCGCAGTATGATTGTTTTTGATCGTTTCTGATTGACATCGGCGACGCTCTCATGTGATCTGAAAGCATGCCTTCAAGCGCGGCGATAGCCTTGCGCCTAGGAAATACCGGGAGGAAATGCCGATGCTGGAGAAGAACCAGGGCGCACGCCTTGCCAACCTGTGGGATGACGCCAGGGCGTCGACGATGAGCGAAGCCGAGCGGCTGCTTTATCGCTCCAACCTGCTGGGTTCCGACAAGCGCATCACCAATTACGGCGGCGGCAACACCTCGGCGAAGGTGACGGAGACGGACCCCCTCGGCGCCGGCGCGGTCGAAGTGCTCTGGGTCAAGGGCTCGGGCGGCGATGTCGGCACGATCAGGATGGATGGGTTTGCAACGCTTTACATGCAAAAGCTCCATGCGCTGAAGGGGCTTTATCGCGGCGTCGCGCATGAGGACGAGATGGTGGGCTACCTCCCCCACTGCACCTTCAACCTCAACCCGCGCGCCGCCTCCATCGATACGCCGCTGCATGCCTATGTGCCGAAGAAACATGTCGACCACATGCATCCGGACGCGATCATCGCGATTGCCGCCGCAAAAAACAGCCGCGAGCTGACGCGGAAAATCTTTGGCGACGACATCGGCTGGCTGCCGTGGAAGCGGCCGGGTTACGAGCTGGGCCTGTGGCTCGAAACATTCTGCCTGGACAATCCCGGCGCGCGCGGCGTGGTGCTGGAAAGCCATGGCCTCTTCACCTGGGGCGATACGGCGAAAGAATGCTACGAGACGACGGTCGAGATCATCAACAAGGCGATCGGCTGGTTCGAGGAAAATAACGTGGCTCCCGCCTTCGGCGGTGCGGTGAAGCCGGTGCTGCCGGCCACGGAACGCCGTGCGATTGCGGAAAAGCTGATGCCGGTCATCCGCGGCATGATCGGCCGGGACGAGAAGAAGGTCGGCCATTTCGACGATGGCGAGGCCGTGCTCGATTTCGTGACCTCGAAGAATCTTGCCCCGCTCGCCGCGCTCGGCACGAGCTGCCCGGACCATTTTTTGCGCACGAAGATCCGCCCGCTGGTCGTCGATTTCGATCCGGCCGATCCGGATATCGACAGGGCGCTTGCCGGCCTTGCCGATGCGATTGCCGCCTACCGAGCCGACTACGCGGCCTACTATGAGCGCTGCAAGCGGGACAACAGCCCCGCCATGCGCGACCCGAACGCGGTCGTCTATCTCGTGCCCGGCGTCGGCATGATCACCTTTGCCAAGGACAAGGCGACGGCGCGCATTTCCGGCGAATTCTATGTCAATGCGATCAATGTGATGCGCGGCGCTTCCGGCGTTTCCGATTATGTCGGCCTGCCGGAGCAGGAGGCCTTCGACATCGAATACTGGCTGCTGGAGGAGGCGAAACTCCAGCGCATGCCGAAGCCCAAGAGCCTGGCCGGCCGCATCGCGCTCGTCACGGGCGGGGCCGGCGGCATCGGCAAGGCGACAGCGGAGCGGCTGATGGCGGAGGGTGCCTGCGTGGTGCTCGCCGATATCGACGAGACGGCGCTGGCGTCGGCCGAGAAGGAGCTTGCCGGCCGCTATGGCAAGGATGTCGTGCGCTCGGTTTCGATGAACGTCACCGACGAAGCGCTCGTCGAAAAGAGTTTTGCCGACACGCTGGTGGAATTCGGTGGCCTCGACATCCTCGTCTCCAATGCCGGCCTCGCCTCCTCGGCAGTCATAGAGGACACGACGCTGGAACTGTGGAACAAGAACATCGGCATTCTCGCGACAGGCTATTTCCTCGTCTCGCGCGAGGCGTTCCGCATCTTCCGCCGGCAGAAGGCGGGCGGCAACGTGGTCTTCGTCGCCTCCAAGAACGGCCTTGCCGCCTCCCCCGGCGCATCGGCCTATTGCACCGCCAAGGCCGCCGAAATCCACCTCGCCCGGTGCCTGGCGCTGGAAGGCGCTTCGGAACAGATCCGCGTCAACGTGGTGAATCCGGACGCGGTGTTGCGCGGCTCGAAAATCTGGACCGGAGAGTGGAAGGAACAGCGTGCCGCCACTTATAAGACGGACGATCTCGAAGCGCATTACCGCGAGCGGTCCATGCTGAAACTCTCGGTCTTCCCGGAGGATATCGCGGAAGCCATCTATTTCCTCGCCTCCGACATGTCGGCGAAATCGACCGGCAACATCATCAATGTCGACGCGGGCAATGCCCAGTCCTTCACGCGCTGAGGAATTTTGCCGATGACGATGATTTCCGAAGACGTTGTTTCGCGCGAAAACGACAAGCGGGTCGCCGATCTCAAGAGCGACTACGCGCATCTCGGCGCGCAGCTCGCCCGCCGCGGCGTCGATATCGATGCGGTGAAGCGAAAGGTCGCGGCCTATGCGGTGGCGGTGCCCTCCTGGGGCGTCGGCACCGGCGGCACGCGGTTTGCGCGTTTTCCCGGCGAGGGCGAGCCGCGCAACATCTTTGACAAGCTGGAGGATTGCGCCGTCATCCAGGAACTGACCCGCGCCACGCCGACCGTCTCGCTGCACATCCCCTGGGACAAGGTGACGGACCTCAAGGCGTTGAAAGAAAGGGGCCATGCCCTCGGCCTCGGCTTCGACGCGATGAACTCCAACACCTTCTCCGATGCGCCGCAGCAGGAGCATTCCTACAAATACGGCTCGCTCTCGCACGCCAATGCCGCGACGCGACAGCAGGCCGTCGAGCACAATCTCGAATGCATCGCCATCGGCAATGCGCTCGGCTCCAAGGCCCTGACGGTGTGGATCGGCGACGGCACGAACTTTCCGGGGCAGGCGAATTTCACGAGGAGTTTCGAGCGTTATCTCGATGCGATGAAGGCCATCTACAAAGAGCTGCCGGAGGATTGGCGGCTGTTTACCGAGCACAAGATGTACGAGCCGGCCTTCTATTCGACGGTCGTGCAGGACTGGGGCAGCAATTACCTGATCGCGCAGGAACTCGGCCCGAAAGCCCATTGCCTCGTCGACCTCGGCCACCATGCGCCGAACGTCAATATCGAGATGATCGTCGCCCGGCTCATCCAGTTCAGGAAGCTCGGCGGCTTCCATTTCAACGATTCGAAATATGGCGACGATGATCTCGATACCGGCTCGATCGATCCCTATCGCCTCTTCCTCGTCTTCAACGAGCTGGTGGATGCGGAAGTGCGGCAGGCCGAGGGGTTTTCGCCGGCGCATATGCTCGACCAGAGCCACAATGTCACCGACCCGATCGAGAGCCTGATGCGCAGCGCCATGGAGGTCTGCCGCGCCTATGCGCAGGGCCTCATCGTCGATCGCGCGGCACTCGCCGGTTACCAGGAGACGAACGACGCGCTGATGGCCTCAGAGACGCTGAAGGCCGGTTTTCGCACCGATGTCGAGCCGATCCTCGCCATGGCGCGGCTGGAGACGGGCGGCGCGATCGATCCGGTCGCGACGTTTCGCGCCGCCGGTTACCGGGCGAAGGTGGCGAGCGAACGGCCGGCGGTGGCAGGCGGCGGCGGCGGCATCGTCTGACACCGCAGAAGAGAAGTTTTCAGCCCCTCTTGCTTTCCGGAAAACGGCTGCCAGATTGAACAGGGACAGAATGAGACTGTCTAAGGGAGCATCGTATGGGCATTGAAAGCATTCTCGTTTTCCTCATCGTCGGCGCGATTGCGGGCTGGCTGGCCGGCCTCATCGTTTCGGGCTTCGGCTTCGGCCTGATCGGCAACATCGTCGTCGGCATCGTCGGCGCCTTCATCGCCGGCTATCTCTTTCCGGCCATCGGCGTCAGCCTCGGCAGCGGCATCATCGCCGCGATCATTCATTCCACGATCGGCGCGGTGATCCTGCTCGTGCTCATCAAGGTCATCAAGCGCGCCTGATCGCACGCCATGAAAGCGAAAAGGCCGTGGCGGTTCCCCGCCACGGCCTTTTCGTTTCAGTTGACGCTCACCGGCTTGGAGCGCATGCGCGAGACCGTCTCACGCTCGGCCCGCTTGCAGCGCATCGGCGGCAGGCCGCGATCCATCAGCGCCATATCCTCCAAGACCATGTCACCCATCTTCTTGAAAGCGCTGTCCAGCGCACCCGCGCGGTGGGCCGAGCGGACGAAGCCCTTCAGCCGGCGCACGGGATGGTCCGCCGGCAGCGGCTCCTCCGGATAAACGTCGCTTGCCGCAACGATATGGCCGGTCTCGACCGCCGCCATCAGCGCCGGGAAATCGACGACGTCTGCCCGGCTGAGCAGGATGAAGGCCGCGCCCTTGCGCATCGAGGCAAAGGCCTCCGCCCCGAGAAAACCCTTGTTCTCGCTTGTCACGGAGGCGACGACGAAAACAAAGTCGCTCATGGCCAGCACCTCGGAAAGCGAGGCGGGCTCGACCCCGACATCCCGCAGCATCGAGGGCGGCAGCCAGGGATCGAAGACACGGATTTTCGCGCGGAAGCCCGAGAGCACGCGGTTCAGCGCCCGGCCGAGATCACCGAAGCCGACGACGCCGATCTCGGAGCCAGAGAGGAGGCGCGCGGACCGGTTGCCGTCCCCGCCCCACAATTCCGTCCCCTCGCGGAAGGCGACATCGGCGTCGATCACGCCGCGGGCAAGGTTCAGCGCCATGGCAAGGCCGAGTTCGGCCACCGGCTCGGCAAAGACCTGGCCAGTGGTGACGACATGGATGCCGCGCTCGAACAGAACCTCATAGGGCATGTTGTTGAGGAGATTGCTCTCGACATTGAGGATCGCGCGCAGGTTCGGCATGCGCGCCAGCGTTTCGGCGGAAAGCGGCGGCTGTCCGAGGATATAGCGCGCCTGGCCGAGCACCGCGTCGCCAAGCGCGGCTATGTCTTCGGGATCAGCCTCGACAATACGATAGGCCCGGCGCAAAGCGGCCTCTGCCGCGGGGGTGAAGATGAGGTCCAGCGTGCGCGGTTCGGGCACGCTGATCACCAGCGGCAGGCTTTCGTCGGTCATGGCTCCTCCGGATGAACGACCCCGGCCGGAACGGTCGGGGCATGAAAGGGCGCGCTACCAGTCGTAGCCGCGCAGGCTCCGCTCGCGCGACAGCGGCAGATAGCTGCCGCTCGAGGTCACACCGCCACGCGTACAGTTGTAGACCGTATGGCCCCATTGGCGTTTCGTGCTGTTTTCCGGCGGCGGCACATAGTGCGGGGAGCAGGAGACCGCTTCCTCGGCCTCGTCCTGCTCGGTCGTCACGACGCCAGGCAGATCATGGAAAACCTGTGCGCTGGCTACGGGCGCAAGCAGCATCGCGGCAAGAGCGGCAAGGACCAATCGTTTCGTCATATCATCTTTCGGCAGCAGGGCCGATCCTTCGCAATCCATAAAGAAGTACCGCAGGCCGGAAACATGCGCTATAGGCCTGCGGACACAGAGACAGCTTAGATGGGGTTTTTCATGGCAAGTGCAATCCGGTATCACGAAGGTGATATCTCGGCGGCGGATGCGGCCCGTTATGCCGGCGCGATCGCGATCGACACCGAAACGCTCGGCCTCATCCCGCGCCGCGACCGGCTGTGCGTCGTGCAGCTTTCGCCGGGCGATGGCAGCGCCGATGTCATCCGCATTGCCGCGGGCCAGAAGGACGCACCGAACCTTGTCGCGATGCTGGAAGACCCAGCCCGCCAGAAGATCTTTCACTACGGCCGCTTCGATATCGCCGTTCTGTTCCACACCTTCGGCGTGACGACGACTCCGGTCTTCTGCACCAAGATCGCCTCGCGCCTGACGCGGACCTATACGGACCGGCATGGCCTGAAGGACAATCTGAAGGAAATGCTGGAAGTCGACATTTCCAAGCAGCAGCAGTCTTCCGACTGGGCGGCCGAGACTTTGTCCCCGGCGCAGCTCGAATATGCCGCCTCCGACGTGCTGCATCTCCATGCCCTGCGCGACAAGCTGATGGCGCGCCTCGTGCGGGACGGCAGGCTGGCGCACGCGGAGGCCTGCTTCACGTTCCTGCCGACCCGCGCCAAGCTCGACCTGCTCGGCTGGGAGGAAACCGACATCTTCGCCCATAGCTGAGCCGCCCGTGCAGAACGGATGGCAACACCAGACCGGGCCGACGCTGGAACCGCTGCGCCGCCTGATCCGCGGCCGGCTTGAGACGCTCCCGCCCGGTCTTGCGGAATTCATCCTCTTCGGGCTGAAGCAGGCCTGGGCCTGCCTTTTCGGCGGGCTCATGCTGGGGCTGATCATCCTGACGAAACTCGTCTGGCAGCCCGACTGGCCGATCCATCGGTACGACGCGCTCTTCGTGATGGCGCTCGCCATCCAGGTGACGTTCCTCACGCTGAAGATGGAGACCTTCGAGGAAGCGAAGGTCATCCTCATCTATCACTTCGTCGGCACGGCCATGGAGATCTTCAAGGTCCATATGGGCTCCTGGGTCTACCCGGAGGAGGCGATCATCCGTGTCGGTGGCGTGCCGCTGTTTTCCGGTTTCATGTATGCCTCGGTCGGCAGCTACATGGCGCGTGCCATCCGCATCTTCGACATGCGCTTCACCCATTATCCGCCCTTCTGGATGACGGCGCTGCTGGCGATCGCCATCTACGTCAATTTCTACCTGCATCACTTCATCATCGACATCCGCCTGGGGCTCTTCGCCGCGACGGTGCTGCTCTTCTGGCGCGTGCGCATCTACTACACGGTGGAGGAGAAGCCGCGCTGGATGCCGCTCGTCGTCGCGGCCTTCCTCACCTCCATCTTTCTCTGGATTGCCGAAAACATCGGCACGGCGACGGGGGTGTGGCTCTATCCGGGCCAGACGACCTGGCACATGGTGCCCTTCACCAAGCTCGGCTCGTGGTATCTCCTGCTCTATGTCAGCTTCGTGCTGGTGACGATCGTCTGCCGACCGCAGCCGCCCGACACCCCCGAAAAGCCGCAGGCGCAGGCTTAACGCGCGGTTAATCCCCTGCAGCCTATTCTTCCGGCGAGACCGGAGGTTGCCATGTTGACACCCCTGCAAAGCGCGCAATCGACCGCCGCCGTCTCGGCGATGCAGTCGATCGTCGAAACGCTTGAGGAGCGCCGCCGCGAAGAGGCCGAGAAGGCCAGCGGACAGCCGAAAGACGACGCCCAGAAACAGGCGCATCTTCACTCCGACGATACGACGCGGCAAGCCAATGCGCGCATCAACGAACATTTCTTCGGCAGCAATGCCCGCGGCGAGGAAACGCTCGCCAAGCTTATTTCCCGCTTCAGCGACACACTCGGCGTCACGCAGCAGGACGGCGAAGGCGCCCGCGCCTTTGCCCAGCGCCTGGCCGACCGGCTGGCGCTCGTCGATCAGATATCGCTTCCCGCCAGGGGCAGCACACTCGATGTCACGCTTCGCGGCCTCGGGACAACCCTCACGGCCGTCAAGCAGGCCATGGCAGGCCCGTCCGACGATGCGGCCGCCAACCTCGTCGCCCGCCTCGCGCTTACCGCCGGCGTCACGCAGGGCGAAGGCGAAGCGGATGCCGACTTCGAGCAGCGCCTCTCCGGCATGCTGACGCGTCTTCGCGGCGAGCTGCCGGAAGACGTGGCGACGCTCGAGAAGAAATCAGGCCTTGCCGATCTCGGCCTCAAGGCGGCCGATCTCATCGCGGCGATCCGCAACCCCTACGGCACGGAAGCCGAACGGGTGAAGGAGGCGCTTACCGAAAAGGCCGAGACCGAAAAGGCGCTGACGCCGGAGATGCGCAAGGTGCTCGCCCGTCTGGAGGACGCGGCGAACCCGAAAACCATCGAGGAACTGAAGCTCGACCGGACCCGGCGTGATCCGACCCGCATCGAGGATGCGGAAACACGCAAGGAGCGCGAGGAGACGATCCGTTCGCTGGAAGCCGGCGAGAAGCTGGAGGACGTCCAGGAACTTCAGGACGCCGTCGGCCGCGCCCATACCGACGCCAACCGCATACGGGAAGACAAGCGGCGGGGTGACCCGGCCGCAGCCGCGCTCGACACCATTCAGCTTCTCGCTGCCGGCGCAGAGACGACCCAGCTTGCCGGCAAGGCTCCCGCAAAGCAGACAGAAGCCGGCGACACCAACGAAATTCCCGCAGAAACCACGGGCGAAGCGGTCCGCAATCTCGATGCCGCCGGCGTGCGCGAGCAGGAAGAACGCGACGCAGCGCGCAAGGAAATCTTCGCACTGCGCGTCGACGACAACGGCATCTACGATCTCATCACCCGCCAGATCATCGCTCTGTAACCGTCAGGTCTTGCGCCGCACGATGCCGAGCCGGGCAATCACTTCCGGCGGAATGCCGTAGCGGCGGATCGCGTCCTTCTGGCTTCGCAGGCCACACATTTCCCGCTGGATGAAGAAGGCCCAGACCTTGTCGGCCGCATCGTTGATGAGATCTTCCCGTTCCGCCTCGCCACAGCCCGCAGCAAGACGCGCGGCCAGCAGTTCCAGCGCCTTCTCCACCTTGAGCCCGTGCCGGCCGAGCGCGTCAGCCCGCTCCGACATCAGTTCGTATTCGAGAATATTGAGCCCCGTCTCCTTGTTGAAGGAGGGAGCGAGCGCTTGCGGCGGGCGAACGGTCATCTTTCGTCTCCAGTCACAGAACTCAAGATGGCGCGGCGAAAGCCTTGCCGCAAGGCCTCAGGCGGCGCGGGCGCGCACCGCCTCGAAGGTCCAGTCGACGAGGAGCTTGCCGTCGCGCCAGACGGGCTGCAGCAGGTTCTCGCGGCCAGCAAGCTGGTCGATGCGAGCGGCCTCAAGACCGCTGATACCCGCCACCACGGCCTGGCGCCCTGCCTTCGAAGCCTTGAGGTTCATCGTCGCCGGACGCTTGTAGACATCGTGCCAGGCGCCGTCGGTACTCTGCCTTGCATTGGCCTTCATGGCGAAGGAATAGGTGTCCCGGTTGACCTTCTGCAGCAACCCTGCCCCCATCCCGAAGGCGATGTTTTCCGCCGAGAAACCAAAGGCTTCCAGCCGGCCGAGGATGAGGCCGATATCGGCGGGCGAGATGCCGTCCCCCTGGATGACGCGCACGCTGTTGTCCAGCACCTTGTAGCCCTTGGCGTTGAGATGCGTGCCGAAGGCATAGGCAAGCTGGCGCACGACCTGAACCGGCGTTTCCACCGGGTCGCCGCTGTCCGGCCTGACGACGAGCGTGCCGCCGGCGGCCTGCACCCGATCCTTCAGCTGCTTGCCCCAGATCTCCGTGACGGCATGGTTGATGTCATAGCTGTCGGACACGACCGCATAGAGGCCCTTGTCGCCGAAGCGGTCGATCATGTTGCCATAGGCCTCGGCTTCGCGCTCCTGGCCCCAGGAGGTCATGGTCGAATGCTCGGAGGCGGGAATGGAGAAACCGGCCATTTCGGCGCCGTAGTAGCGGCGCGCGAAGAGCACGGCGCTCACCGTATCGGTCCCCATGAAATTGACGAGATGCGCTGCCCCGCCAATGCCCGCCTGCTCGAAGCTGGTCGTGCCGCGCGCGCCAAAATCGTGCAGGCGGAAGGGAAGCACGGCGGCGGGATCGTCGCAGGTCCTTTCCAGGATCGGCTGGATGATCTGCTTCACCTTGCGGGAATTGGAGGCGACCGTGCTCGGATACCAGATGGCGCGCAGCAGCGCCGTCTCGATGTAGGAGGTCAGCCAGTAGCAGTCGGGGTCAGTGTTCACCACCTGCGCTACCGGCACGCCGCGACGCACCAGCGTGCCCTCGGGCAGCGCCTCGATGAGCAGCGGCAGGAAGCCTCCATGTTTCGTGACGATATGCGTCCAGCCCGCGCGATTGAACGGCAGGCCATGCGCCGTGACGATGCCCTCGGCCTCGTCCACATCCGCCATCGTCACCGGTTTCGACAGATACTCCTTGAGAAACATCTGGAGGCCGAAGAACAGCACTTCCGCGTGCTCGGAATGGCCACGCGCCTCGACATAGGAGGAAATGGCGCGTGTTTCCGGCGGATATTGCAGATAGTGACTGAACTTGTAGCTGTCGGTGTTGAGGATGAGGTTGGTGAGGTTCATCAAGGGTCTCCGCCGCATCCGCGGCCGACGAACGGGCGGCGGCGCAACAGTGCCGCGAAGATTTACGCGAGCTGAGCATAAGGGGCAAGGGCCGCCGCGCGGGACAATTCGAGGTGGGCAATGCTGCATCGCGAAGCGCGACTCCACGCATTAGCAATTCGTTAACCATAAAATGCCAATTGTAATTTATGGAAAGTTGTTCGGAGTTTCGGGCTCGCCCGTCTGGCACAGCCGTGTGGTTCCGTGCCTGCCGGGTTGCATCCCGCCTCCCTCGTTCCTGCCCGGCTCGTCCGGGCCGAAAGCTCACCAGCTCGCAGCGTCGCGCATGATGCGCCATCCGAAGGAAGATGGATCATTGGCAGACCTTGCGATGCGGATGGCATCGGCAGGGAGAACAGGAGGCAGGCATGCTGCCGCGTATGGCAACGACGACCGATACCGTGCAGCCCTCCCTTGCCGTTCCGGCAGGCGCATCGGTCGAGGCCGCCGCCAGGCCGCAGCTTTCTGCCGCTGCCCTTGCCAACCTCAGGACGGAAGTGCTGTTGCGCCTCATCGAAACCATGCTGAAGCATATGCCGCGCACCGGGGAGGCAAACCCGGGCCGCGATCTTCTCGAAACCTTGCTTGCCGTGCTGAAGGCGCTGCCCGGCCGGGAGGCAGAAGATGGCCGAAAGCTCGCCGATCTTCTCGCCAAGCTGCCGCCGGAGCTTCGTCCGAGCGTCGAAAAGCTCATCAGCACCGTGCTCTCCTCCATGCCGACGCGCAGCCTCGTCGAGGTGTTGCGCAACCCGAACGGGCCAGAGGCGCAGAAACTTGCCACCCTGCTTTCCGCAAACCTCAAGGCCGACACGCCGGCGCCCCAGCCCATGGAAAGCCAGCAGAAGCCACTTGGGCTGAACGCCCAGCAGCTTGCCGCAGTCGGGCGTCATAGCCCGCAGCAAGCTGGCCAGCCGGCACAGCTTCTCGGCGATGCCCGTGCCCTGCAGACGATGTTGAAGCGCATCTTCGACTTCGACGGCGGCAAATCGCGCCCGGCAACGGCCCGGGCGCTCGAGACCGCCGCCGGCCGTCTCGCGCTTGACGGCCCTACCCCGCTGCCCGCTGGGGAAAACGCCACGGCGCGCAGCGCTCAGCCCGCGTCGACACCGACGGGCAAGGCTGGCCATCCGCTGCCCGTCGAGGCCACGGAAGCGGCGCTGCGCCACGAGGACGTCGAGGGAAGCGAGAAGGCAACACCAGCCGCAAAGCGGGAAGACGTCCCGGTCAAGGCGCAGGTCGCCAATGCAGCCGGACAGGCCCTGGCCCGCAGCATTTTGCAGGCCGTCGCCCGCGATATGACGCCGGCCTTGCTGATGCCGGCCGTCGCGCAGATGCTGGAGAACCTGACGCCGGAAGAGGCGAATTTCATCCGCTCCCTCCTGGAACGCCCGCTCGGCCCCGCGGACGACCCGGCTCCTGCCCTCTTCGGGACCGACGGCAGCGAAGAAGCCCAAGCGGTCGCCGAGGCCGGCAAGGCCCGTACCACACCGTCCCAAGCGACACCCACCCAGCCGGTGCAGACCGCAGAGCCGGACGACACCCTTGCGATGCCGCAGGCCCGCGAGGCGCTGCATGCCCTTCAGGCGGCGCTGGCCGATGTGACGCCGGAAAGGCTGCTTTCGGCCGCCATCCTGCGCGAAGGCATACCGCTCGCCTTCGTGCCCTATCTGCCGGCCGAGGAGGACCTCGACTGGCCCGAGGGCCGCGAACGGGGCGAGGAGGACGAAAGCGCGAACGAAGAGCATGGCGACGAGGAGCAAGCCGGCGGCGAGGCGGGCGAGGACGCCACCTTCGACGCCGACGGCGAAGAACCCGAGGCGGCCGACATGGCGAAGCGCCGCGAAAAGACCGCTGAAATGGTCGGCGTCATCGAGCCGGGCCTCGTCTTCTACCAGAAGCTCGGCGACTATTGGACCTGAGCAAAGCTCAAAAGAAAAACCCGCGGAGATCGCTCTCCGCGGGTTCTTGATGTCGAGATAAACGAAAGGCTTATTCGGCGTTGTTGCGGTTCTTCAGAGCCGCGCCGAGGATGTCGCCGAGCGAAGCGCCCGAGTCGGACGAACCGAACTGTGCGACGGCTTCCTTTTCTTCGGCGATTTCGAGCGCCTTGATCGAAAGCTGGATCTTGCGATCCTTCTTCGAGAAGTTCAGGACGCGCGCATCGACGGTCTGGCCGACCGAGAAACGCTCCGGACGCTGTTCGTCACGGTCACGCGACAGGTCGCCACGGCGGATGAACGACGTGATGTCCTCGTGGTTGACGAGCTTCACTTCGATGCCGCCATCGTTGATCGCGATGACTTCAGCCGAAACGACGGCGTTCTTGCGCAGATCGCCGGACGCAGCGGCGTCGCCGACCGAGTCCTTGCCGAGCTGCTTGATGCCGAGCGAGATGCGCTCCTTGTCGACGTCCACATCCAGAACGACAGCCTTGACGACGTCGCCCTTGTTGAACTCCTCGATGACCTGCTCGCCCGGACGGTTCCAGTCGAGGTCGGAGAGGTGCACCATGCCGTCCACGTCGCCGTCGAGGCCGATGAACAGGCCGAATTCGGTCTTGTTCTTGACTTCGCCTTCGACTTCCGTGCCAGCCGGGTGGCTGTGCGCGAAGGCCTGCCACGGGTTCTCGAGGGTCTGCTTGAGACCGAGCGAGATGCGGCGCTTCGTCGGGTCGACTTCGAGAACGACCACGTCGACTTCCTGGCTCGTGGACAGGATCTTGCCGGGGTGAACGTTCTTCTTGGTCCAGGACATTTCGGAGATGTGGATCAGGCCTTCGATGCCCGGCTCCAGCTCGACGAACGCACCGTAGTCGGTGATGTTCGTGACCGTACCGGAGATCTTCTTGCCGGTCGGGTACTTGGTGCCGATGCCATCCCACGGATCCGACTCGAGCTGCTTCATGCCGAGCGAGATGCGGTGGGTTTCCTGGTTGATGCGAATGATCTGAACCTTGACCTGCTGGCCGATGGACAGGATTTCCGACGGATGGTTGACCCGGCGCCAGGCCATGTCGGTGACGTGCAGCAGGCCGTCGATGCCACCGAGGTCAACGAACGCACCGTAATCGGTGATGTTCTTGACGACGCCGTCAACAACCTGGCCTTCTTCGAGGTTCTGAACGATTTCAGAACGCTGCTCGGCGCGCGACTCTTCGAGAACCGTACGGCGCGAGACGACGATGTTGCCGCGACGCTTGTCCATCTTGAGGATTTCGAAGGGCTGCGGGTTGTGCATGAGCGGGGTGACGTCGCGGATCGGACGGATGTCGACCTGCGAACGCGGCAGGAAGGCAACGGCGCCGTCGAGATCGACGGTGAAACCACCCTTGACCTGGTTGAAGATGACGCCTTCGACGCGCTCGCCGGCTTCGAACTTGACTTCGAGCTTGGCCCAGCTTTCTTCGCGGCGAGCCTTTTCGCGCGAAAGAACAGCTTCGCCGAGAGCGTTTTCGATGCGCTCGACGTAAACTTCGACTTCGTCGCCGACCTTCAGCGTGCCGTCCTTCGACTTCGCGCCGAATTCCTTCAGCGGGACGCGGCCTTCAACCTTGAGGCCGACGTCGACGATGGCAACGTCCTTTTCGATCGCGGTAACGATGCCCTTGGCGACATAGCCTTCGGCGAGATCGTTAGCGGCGAAGGATTCCTGCAGAAGGGCTGCGAAATCTTCGCGCGTGGGGTTTGCTTGAGACATTGAAACTCCTGGTGTGCCTGTGGGCACGGGCGCCGGGGGTTAGCGTTGATGAGGAACGAGGCCATGCCCGCTGCCCTTGAGGCAGCAAATCCGGCGCGGGGACAGGCCTTGTTCTATGCTGGTGCAATTCCGGAAGGAAAAGCTAGTGCTTCAATGCGGCGTCGATGATCGACTTGGCCGCCGAAAACGCCGCCTCTATACCCATTTCCGAGGTATCAAGCAAGTGCGCATCATCGGCCGGTTTCAACGGGCTGTCCGCCCGGCCCATGTCACGCGCGTCCCGCCGGCGGATGTCGTCGAGGATCGTCTCGAAATCGGCCATCCCGCCATTGCCGAGGATTTCGTCATGGCGGCGCCTGGCGCGCACCTCCGGCGAAGCCGTGACATAGAGCTTCACCGCCGCATCCGGGCAGACGACCGTGCCGATATCGCGCCCATCGAGCACCGTGCCCGGCTCGCGCGCCGCAAAGCCGCGCTGCGCCTCGACCAACGCGCGGCGCACGGATGGCATGACCGCGATCTTGGAGGCCGCCTCACCGATGTCATGAGCGGACAGCACCGCCCGGTCGAGCCCGCCGAGATCAAGCGTGCGCGCCACCTCGGCCGCGACAGCCTCGTCATCGAGCGGCAGACCACGATCGATGAGCGCCTTGGCCGTCGCGCGATAGGTCAGGCCCGTATCGAGGTGATGAAAGCCATAATCCTCCGCAATCCGGCGCGACAGCGTACCCTTGCCCGCGGCAGCCGGTCCGTCGATGGCGATTGTGAAAGTCATTCCGTCACCTGAAAATGGATGTGATCGTCATGGCGCGCAGCCCGGCAGCCCTGGAACCGCACGTACGGATGGGCGACACCGAGGCGTGCGGCCAGATGCGGCTCAATGAAAATCCGTTCCACACCGAATTCCGGTCCCTCCAAGGCAAGCCAGCGCAAGGCTGCACCCGTTCTAGCTTCGTCCAGCGTCCATGCAGGAAAAAACCCTTGCAGAAACCCCATGTTCCACCGAAGTGTCAAGAGATCGTCACGTTCGGTACATGGCAATGATGCGCCGGGCACAGGTTCTTCGAAGACGAAGTAGCCGACCGGTGAGCGCGCAGCCCTGTTCAGCGGCGTGCCCTTCTCATCGCGATAGTAAAACGCAATGTCGAGCTTGCGTCCGTCATCGTGCGACAGATGGGGCAGAAGCGGGAAACCGTCCAGAAACGGAAAATTGGCGTCGAGAACAAGCGTGACAGTCCCGGGAAACTCCAGAGCCATAGCCGCCGAGAGCGCTTCTGCAGCGCGCTTGGCCTCAACGGTGACGAAGTTGCGACTCAGCGCGCAATAAAGCGGGGACTGGACTTGCAGGCTGCCACTCCCGAAACAGGACAACGGCACACGACCGAAAAGAGGTGCCGTAAGTGCCGCAGCGGTCGTTGCCGAAACATACACCGACAGGAAAATCGCAAGACGAGCCGAGAGCCGGGTAACCTCGCCCCGCCGAGCCAGCCAACGCCCGGCAAGGTACGCGGCGCCGCCAATCTGCGTGAGCGCGGTCAAAAGAGAAAAGACAAGCGCGACGCGCAATGCCCTCGCGCCGATTCCCCTCAAGCCGACACTCCTTTATTCGATCTTCGCGCCCAACCCGGTCATGAGGTCCATGAACTCCGGAAAGCTCGTGGCGATCATCGTCGCGTCGTCCACCGTAACGGGGTTTTCCGAGACGAGGCCCATGACGAGGAAGCTCATGGCGATGCGGTGGTCGAGATGGGTGGCAACGGCGGCGCCCGAGGCGTTGCCGAGGCCCTTTCCATCCGGGCGGCCGCGCACGATCAGCGAGGTTTCGCCCTCGTCGCAATCGACGCCGTTGAGCTTCAGGCCGACCGCGACGGCCGAGAGACGGTCGCTTTCCTTGACGCGAAGCTCTTCCAGGCCGTTCATGACCGTCGTGCCTTCGGCGAAGGCGGCGGCGACGGCAAGGACGGGATATTCGTCGATCATCGACGGCGCGCGGTCTTCCGGCACCGTCACGCCCTTGAGGTCGGAGGAGCGCACACGCAGGTCCGCGACATCCTCGCCGCCGGCAAGGCGCGGGTTCAAGACTTCGATGTTTGCGCCCATTTCCTGCAGCGTCAGGATGAGGCCGGTGCGGGTCGGGTTCATCAGCACGTTGAGGATCGTCACATCCGAGCCCGGCACGAGCAGTGCCGCGACCAGCGGGAAGGCTGTCGAGGACGGGTCGCCCGGCACATCGATGACCTGACCGGTGAGTTTTCCCTGGCCTTCAAGGCGGATCGTGCGCACGCCGTCCGTATCCGTCTCGACGGTGAGGTTGGCGCCAAATCCCTGCAGCATCTTTTCGGTATGGTCACGTGTCATGATAGGCTCGATGACCGTGGTGATGCCGGGCGTGTTGAGGCCGGCGAGCAGCACGGCGGACTTGACCTGCGCGGAGGCCATCGGCACGCGATAGGTGATCGGCGTCGGCGTCTTCGGCCCGCGCAGCGTGACCGGCAGGCGGTCGCCGTCGGCGGACGTCACCTGCACACCCATTTCGCGCAGCGGATTGAGGACGCGGCCCATCGGGCGCTTGGTCAGCGAGGCGTCGCCGATAAAGGTGGAATCGAAATCATAGACGCCGACGAGGCCCATGGTGAGGCGGCAGCCTGTGCCGGCATTGCCGAAATCAAGCGGCGCCTCGGGCGCAAGCAACGCGCCGTTGCCGACACCGTTGATGATCCAGGTGTCGCCCTCCTTGCGGATCTTGGCGCCCATGGCCTGCATGGCCTTGCCCGTATTGATCACATCCTCGCCTTCGAGCAGGCCCGTGATGCGCGTCTCGCCGCTGGCAAGGCCGCCGAACATGAAGGAGCGATGGGAAATCGACTTGTCGCCGGGGATGCGGACGGTCCCGGACAGGCCGGAGGATTTGCGGGCGGTTGCGGGCCGTGCACTGGCGCCATGCGACATGGTCGTCTTCCTTATATACATCCACGGCTCCCCGGAGAGGATCGCCCGGGGAGAACGCGGGCTTGCTATCACAAACGATTTAAAGCGTCATCATCCCGGCGAAAAACATTCGTCGTACCGCCCCCTCAGCGCCTGCTCCATGTCCGGCCCAAAGTTAGGCTTTGACAGGATTGCCCAAGACGATTAAGGGGACCGGCTAATCATTTTACCGTTCAACGCGCCGGAACCCCGGCCCCGCCGGAAACATACGGCACAGAGAAGGCTTTGACTGTGGCAAAAGCGGAACTCGGAACCAAACGCATCGACCCGGAAACCGGCAGGAAATTCTACGACCTGAACCGCGACCCGATCGTTTCCCCCTACACGGGCAAGTCCTATCCGCTCTCCTTCTTCGAGGAAACGTCGGCAGCCGCCGTCCTTGAGAAGGACGAGGACGAGGACGTGAACGAAGTCGATACCGAGAACACGGAAGTCGAGCTCGTTTCGCTTGAGGATGCCGACGAGGATGCAGCAGGCGGCGACGACCTGCCGGACCTCGGCGACGACGACGTCGAGATCGACGGCGACGAGGATGATACGTTCCTCGAACAGGACGAAGACGACGACGATGACGACATGTCCGGCCTCATCGGCGTGACCGGCGACGAAGACGAAGCATAAGAGTTTGATTTTCCGGCCGGTTTCAAAAAAATCGGCCGGATTTCATTTTTCGGCTTGCCATCTCCGAAACCCGGAAGTAATAAGCCGCCACACCGAACGGCAACGCCGCTTCGGTTCCCGGAAACCGGCTCTGCCGGACCCGTTATGGGGCTATAGCTCAGCTGGGAGAGCGCTTGCATGGCATGCAAGAGGTCAGCGGTTCGATCCCGCTTAGCTCCACCAAACCTTCCTCAGGATTGACAGGCTGAACCTAAGGCTGCTCGCGTGTGCCTGGCACTTCGCGCTGGTCGGCATCCTCCAGGTCCGTCTTTACCAGGAAGGCATCCGTGTGTTCGCGGACGGCTTCGCGCAGGGCGGCGAGGTTCGGAACGTCGTCACCCTCGATCTCTCCGTCCCCCTGGTCGATTTCCCGTTCCGCCTGGTACCAGTGGTCATCAGGCTTGCCCTCAGGCCGACCCTGCTGCAGCCAGAGCTCGTGGGCGCGCTTGCGGATTTTCTCTTCGCGATCGTCGGTCATGGACTGGCTCCCTTCCGTTTTTGCGACAACGGCGGAGGGGAGAAGATGTTCCGGGGCTCCGCCCTCGCCTCCGGCTCATTATGTCCCCGCTTGCGCAGTTCAGGAAGCGCGAATAAGCATGTCCTGCCGCGCGTCTCTGGCATGACGCACGCCTTGTCGGGGGACAATCATGAGCTTTACGGAAACGACGACCACGTCCTGGTTCTCCAGGCTGAAGGGGGCGCTGATCAAGATCGTGGTCGGCTTCATCCTTCTCATCGCCTGCATCTGGCTCCTGTTCTGGAACGAAGGCCGGTCGGTGAAGACCTATCGGGCGCTCGTCGAGGGCGCGGGCCTCGTCGTCTCCGTCGACAATGGCAGCGTGGATCCGGCGAATGACGGCAAGCTCGTGCACATTTCCGGACCGGTGAAGCCGGTCGGCGTGCCGGAGGACGACGTGCTCGGCATTTCAGCCGAAGGGGCGGGCGGGCTCGAACGCATCGTCGAGATGTACCAGTGGGTGGAGACCTCGAAATCGGAGACGCGCAAGCAGCTCGGCGGCAGCGAGGAGACGGTCACCACCTATTCCTACCACAAGGAATGGAAGCGCAACGAGGTCAGCTCCGGCAGCTTCCGCCAGTCGGGCCACGACAACCCGCAAAAGCCGATCGACGATGCAAGCTTTCCGGTGGAATCGGCAACCATCGGCGCCTTCAGCGTGGACGGTCGCGCCGTTGCGCGTCTTGGCGATGAACGGCCCGTGCCGCTCACCGCGCTGGACGTGAACCGGATGGGCGAGGCCGTGGCACTCGGCAAGCCCGTCTCGACGATCGCCGGCCAGGCCGTCTTCTCGTTCAATCCCGAGGATCCGCAGGTCGGCGACATCCGCATCCGCTTCGAGCGTTCCGACATTGCCGAGGCGAGTTTCGTCGGCGCCCAGCGCGGCAGCGGCCTGACACCCTACAAGACGACCAACGGACGCGACCTCTTCCTCAGCGATGCCGGTCTCGTCGATGCGGCCGCCATGTTCGATGCGGCGCAGAGCGAGAACACGATCATCACCTGGCTGGTGCGGGTCGGCGGGCTTATCGGCATCTTCATCGGCTTCGCCTTCATCCTGTCGATCCTCGGCGTCATCGCGGACGTCGTGCCCTTCGTCGGCTCCATCGTGCGCTTCGGCACGACGGCGATCGCGCTTATTCTCACGCTGCTGATCGGGCCGGCGGTCATCGCCATTGCCTGGATCGCCTACCGCCCGCTGATCGCCATCGCGGTTCTCGCGGCCGGCGTTGCGTTGGCGACAGGCATCCTCTATCTGCGGCGCGGCAAGGCGGCGGCGACGGCACCTGCCCTCGGGCGGGCCTGAGACCGGCGCGGACACGGCAACGAACAGTGGGTAGCGCGTGACCTATTACGCCTCGAAGATCTTCTGGCTGGCAGCCCAGCCCCTGTCGCTTGCGCTTCTGTTGCTTGCTTTCGGCCTTCTGGCCGGGTTTTTGAAATGGAACCGTCTGCGGGCGGCGGCGAGCGGGCTCGCCGCTCTCGTGCTTTTCGTGACGCTGTTCACCACGACGGGCTCTGTCCTCCTGCAAGTGCTGGAAGATCGTATTCCAAGGGCGGTATTGCCCGCCGGCGGCCCTACCTGCATCATCATGCTCGGCGGCGGCATCGAGGCGGAGGTGATTGCGGCACGCGGCGGCTTCGAGATGAACCAGGCGGCTGACCGCTTCATCGAAACGCTGCGGCTGGCGCGGGAATTTCCGGCTTCGCGGATCCTCATTTCCGGCGGTGACGGCTCGCTGAGCGGCAGCTACGAGGGCGATGCGGCAGTGGCAACGCGCTTCTTCGAAGCCTTCGGTGTGCCCGCAGACCGGCTCATCCGCGAGACCGAATCCCGCACGACCTTCGAGAATGTCGCGAACACCAAAGACCTGCTCGCCGTAAACGGGCTGGATCGCTGCCTGCTGGTGACCTCAGCCTTCCATATGCCGCGCTCGGTCGGCCTGTTCAGCAAGCTCGGTCTCGAGGTTCTGCCCTGGCCGACGGATTTCCGCACGACGGGCCATGCCGGCCTGGCACTCGATTTCACCCAGCCCTCAACCAACAGCCAGCTGACAACGACGGCGCTCCGGGAATGGACGGGGCTGCTGCTCTACTATTTCGCCGGCCGCACCCATGCGCTCTTCCCGCAATAGGCCCTATTTCTTCGAGATCGTATCGAACTGGGCGCCGCGCACGCGGATGGTCATGATGCAATACTCTGAATCGTCCCGCCCGCAGCTTGCGGCATTGGCCTTCAGCTCCAGCACCATGTTGCCGTAGCGCTTCTTCATCTCGTAGCCGTAGAGATCGGCATTGGCGGCGAGGAAATAGCCGCCTTCCGCGACCTGGATGTAGAACTCATGGGGGCAGCCGACATTGCCGCAGAGGCCACCCGGCGTGCCGTCGCAATTGACGGCGCCGAGATTGAAGATCGCGTCGACGATGCCGTCATTGTTGAAATCGACGTTGTCGGCAAAATCCTCGCCGAAGATCGGCGCCTTGCAGCGCTTGGCGACCTCTGCCTCGACGGCCGCATGCGCATCCGGCACGATCTCCGCCGCACGGACCGGCAGGATGGTCGAAACCAGCGCGGCGGCGAGAAGTGCAAGGGTTCTGATGCGGATGGCCATCTGTCAAACCTTTCCATGGCGGGCGATTCGGTCAATATGCGGACGGGCCGGCGCCGCGCCTGATTCTGCCCGGGCGTACGGGCGCGCACTCTAGCGCAGGAAAGCTGTCGCGAGGCTTGGCGGCGAAGGAGGAATGCGTGTCGATCCTGGAACTGCTCGACTACACGGGCGTCGCCGTCTTTGCCGCCACCGGCGCGCTCTCGGCCTCGCGCAAGCAGCTCGATATCATCGGCTTCCTCTTCCTTGCCGCTGCGACGGGCATCGGCGGCGGCACGTTCCGCGACGTCATCCTCGGCGCGACACCGGTCTTCTGGGTGGTGAACCCGACCTATCTCATCGTCTGCATCGCAGTTGCGCTTGTCGTCTTCGTGCTGGCGCACCGTATCGAGTCGCGCTACCGCCTGCTGCTCTGGCTCGATGCCATGGGTGTCTCGGCCTATTGCGTGATGGGCGCGGCAAAGGGCCTTGCGGCCACCGGCTCGCCGACGGTGGCTATCACGACAGGCGTGCTCACCGCCAGCTTCGGCGGCATCCTGCGCGATCTTCTGGCGGGCGAGCCCTCCGTGCTGCTGCGGCCGGAAATCTACATCACCGCGGCGCTGATCGGCGCGGCGGGCTTTACGGCGGCGAGCGTAGCGGGCGCACCTCTCTGGATCGCGTCCGCCATCGGTATCGGCGCCGCCTTCATCGTGCGCGGCGGGGCGCTGCGCTTCGGCTGGTGCTTTCCGGTCTACAAGCCGCGGCCGGGGCGGCATCCGGACGACGTGATGTGAGGCGCAATCCCGCGATCAGGCCTTCTTCGGGCGCAGGCGGATGATCACGTCAACGTGAGCGATCTCCATGCCCTCGGGCGGCTCCGGCAGGTTGCCGATGGCGATGTTGCTCACGGGAATGTCGAGCACGTGGTTCTCGCCCTCGACGAAGAAATGGTGATGGTCCGACACGTTGGTGTCGAAGTAGGTCTTCGAGCTTTCGACCGCCAGAACCCGGATGAGACCGGCCTCGGTGAACTGGTGCAGCGTGTTGTAGACGGTCGCCAGTGATACCGGAACGCCGGCCGTGACGGCCTCTTCGTGCAGCTCTTCCACCGTCAGGTGACGGTCGCCCTTTGCGAAGAGCAGGTCCCCGAGTGCCACACGCTGGCGCGTCGGGCGCAGGCCGCAATGGCGCAGGCGCTCTTCGATGGGCATCTCGTGTGCATGCGTCATGGGCGACGGATCCGCTTGTCTGGCCTTGAACAACAATCTTGAACTTTCGATATAACTTTACGAGCGTCGGGATTCAATAGGATTGCGGCGGCCTGAAGGCCCTCAACATGCGGAAAAACCGGGGCCTTTGCTATTGTCACGGCAATTTGCGCTGGCTGTCACCGCTGGCATCATGTATGCGGACAGCTGAATGAACGTCCCGCCCGAAGAAGGCGGGGCGACAAAAAGGAGAAGGGCCGGGTGCTTCAATTCGTGCCACACCTTCTCTAAATCTAACGCAGATCAAGCGTTGTTCAGACCGGGGATGAGACATTCGATGACGACCAGGCAATCCAGCTACAACTACGAGGAAATTCTGCGCTGCGGCCGCGGTGAGCTGTTCGGCCCCGGCAATGCCCAGCTTCCTCTGCCGCCCATGCTGATGGTCCACCGCATCACCGATATTTCCGAGACCGGCGGCGCCTTCGACAAGGGCTATATCCGCGCCGCATACGACGTGAAGCCCGATGACTGGTATTTCCCCTGTCACTTTCAGGGCAACCCGATCATGCCCGGCTGCCTCGGCCTCGACGGCATGTGGCAGCTGACCGGCTTCTTCCTCGGCTGGTTGGGCGAACCAGGCCGCGGCATGGCGCTGTCGACCGGCGAAGTGAAGTTCAAGGGTATGGTCCGCCCCCACACGAAGCTGCTCGAATACGGCATCGACTTCAAGCGTGTCATGCGTGGCCGCCTCGTGCTCGGCACGGCGGACGGCTGGCTGAAGGCCGACGGCGAGACCATCTATCAGGCGACCGACCTGCGCGTCGGCCTGTCGAAAGACAAGGAAGCTTAAGGCGGCGCGAAAGCCATCGAAAGCCTGAGGGCGGCGCAAAGCCGCCTTCACAACGAGACGTTCTAGAAAAGGTCGGAAACATGAGACGGGTAGTTGTCACGGGTCTGGGGATCGTATCCTCCATCGGGAACAATGCGGACGAAGTGACGGCGTCGCTGCGCGATGCGCGCTCGGGCATCAGCTTCTCGCAGGATTTCGCCGACCATGGCTTCAAGTGCCAGGTCTGGGGCGCGCCCAACATCGACACGAGCGAGCTCGTCGATCGCCGCGCCGCCCGCTTCCTCTCGCAGGGCGGTTCATGGAACCACGTTGCCATGAAGCAGGCGATCGCCGATTCCGGCCTGGAAGAGGCGGACTACGCCGCCAACGAGCGCGCCGGTATCATCATGGGTTCGGGCGGTCCTTCCACCCGTACGCTGATCGAGGCTGCCGAGATCACGCTGAAGAACAATTCGCCCAAGCGCATCGGCCCGTTCGCCGTGCCGAAGGCAATGTCCTCGACGGCATCGGCGACACTCGCCACCTGGTTCAAGATCCACGGCGTCAACTACTCGATCTCGTCGGCCTGCTCGACCTCTGCGCATTGCATCGGCAATGCCGCGGAAATGATCCAGTGGGGCAAGCAGGACATCATGTTCGCCGGCGGCCACGAAGACCTCGACTGGACCATGTCGAACCTCTTCGACGCCATGGGCGCCATGTCCTCCAAGTACAACGACACGCCCACGACGGCCTCGCGCGCCTATGACGTCAGCCGCGACGGCTTCGTCATCGCCGGTGGCGCCGGCGTGCTGGTGCTGGAAGAATACGAGCGTGCGAAGGCCCGCGGCGCAAAGATCTATGCGGAAATCGTCGGCTACGGCGCAACCTCCGACGGCTACGACATGGTTGCCCCGTCAGGCGAAGGTGCGATCCGCTGCATGCGTCAGGCGCTTTCCACCGTGAAGGGCGATGTCGATTACATCAACACGCACGGCACTTCGACGCCTGTCGGCGATTCCAAGGAGATTGGTGCGATCCGCGAAGTCTTCGGCGACAGGATCCCGCATATCCAGTCGACAAAGTCGCTGACCGGCCACTCGCTGGGCGCGGCCGGCGTGCAGGAATCGATCTACGGTCTGCTGATGATGCAGGCCGGCTTCATCGGCGAAAGCGCGCATATCACCGAGCTCGACCCGGAATTCGACGGCGTGCCGATCGTGCGCAAGCGCATCGACAACGCCAAGATCGACACGGTTCTCTCCAACTCCTTCGGCTTCGGCGGCACGAACGCCACGCTGGTCTTCCAGCGCCACAACGGATGACGTCAATGACGGGGATCATGAACGGCAAGCGCGGCCTCATCATGGGGGTCGCGAACAACCATTCCATCGCGTGGGGGATCGCGCAGAAACTGGCCGATCAGGGCGCGGAACTCGCCTTCACCTATCAGGGCGAAGCGCTCGGCAAGCGCGTCAAGCCGCTCGCCGCCGAACTCGGCTCGGATTTCGTCATTCCCTGCGACGTCGAGGACATCGCTTCGGTGGATGCGACGATCGAGGCGATCAAGGAGAAGTGGGGCAAGCTCGATTTCGTCGTGCACGCCATCGGCTTTTCCGACAAGAACGAACTGAAGGGCCTCTACGCCGATACCTCGCGCGACAACTTCTCGCGCACGATGGTCATCTCCTGCTTCTCCTTCACGGAGATCGCCAAGCGTGCGGCTGAGCTGATGACGGACGGCGGCGCGATGCTGACGCTGACCTATGGCGGCTCCACGCGCATCATGCCGAACTACAACGTCATGGGCGTCGCGAAGGCAGCGCTCGAAGCCTCCGTACGCTATCTGGCCGGCGACTATGGTCCGCAGGGCATTCGCGTCAACGCCATCTCGGCCGGCCCGATCCGCACGCTCGCCGGTGCCGGCATTTCGGACGCCCGCGCCATGCTGTCCTGGCAGCAGAAGAACGCGCCGCTACGCCGCACCGTCACCATCGAGGATGTCGGCAATTCGGCGCTGTATCTGCTTTCGGACCTGTCGAGCGGTGTTACCGGTGAAATCCACTACGTGGACTCCGGCTACAACATCACCTCCATGCCGACGCTCGAGCGTCTGGCAAAGGCCGACAGCGAGTAACCAAAGACGGCGCGATGTTCTCGGACTTCGCGCCGTTTTCCTTCGTCAGAGCACCATCAGCACGACGACGAGCAGGAGCACGGCGGCCAGAACGCCGAGGAACAGCGCCTGCACGCGGTTGTTCATTTCCAGTGGCTTTCCCTCGGCTCCACGCTTCAGGAACGCCAGCGGCACCTCGGAGGTCGGCGTATGCCCCTCCCCTTCCTTCACATCCTTGGCGATGACTTCCGCCACATCTTCGGTAATCGGTGGCCTTGCAGGTCCAAAAGCCATTGCGGGTCTCCTGAACTGAAACGGTTCGGGAATGGTGAACCTGTTTCGGCCAATTGGCAATGCGACCTATTCTCCCAAAACGGGCAGCAGCGACAGCACCAGAAGCAGCGCCATCACCCGGTTGAACACCCTCAGGCTGCGCGCACTGGCAAGGAACCGGCCCGCACCGACGCCGATACCGGCCCAGGCCAATGTGCTCGCCAGCGTCGCGCCGCCGAAAATAACGGCAAAGGCGGCGGGTACGGCGAGGCCTTGAGCAGTGCTACCGCCATAAGTGACGACAGCGCCGGCCACCATCACCCAGAGCTTCGGATTGACGAGTTGCAGCAGCGCGCCCTCGACGAAGGTGAACGGCCGACGCCGATCACCCTCCCCCGTCACCCCGACCGGCGCGGTGGCGATGCGCCAGGCGAGCCACAGCAGATAGGCGATGCCGACCCATTTCAGCACCAAGTGCACACGCGGCTCGGAGACGATGGTTCCCCCTGCCGCAGCGACAGCGAAGATGATGGCCGCCACGCCGGCACCCATTCCGACGGCCACCGGCAACGTCCGGCGAAAACCATGGTTGGCCCCCGAGGCTGTCACCATCGTATTGTTCGGCCCCGGCGTGCCCGCCATGGCGAATGCGAAACCCGTGGCCGCCAGTATCCAGGCCCAATCCATGCTGCTCTCCCGTCAAACCTGACAAAGCCTAGCAGCCGTTCCGCGCAAGCGGGTTGCCAAGATGCCAAGACTGGGGGAGATTTTGGTATTGGATGCCGTGATCCGGCTTGAACGTTTGTGAGAATTTCAATGCAACTGGACGAGATAGACCGCCGTATCCTGCGAGAACTGCAGCAGAATGGCCGGCTGCAGAATATCGAGCTGGCCAAACGCGTCGGCCTGTCGCCGTCGCCCTGCCTGCGGCGCGTGAAGCTTCTGGAGGAGGCCGGCATCATCAGCCGCTACGTGGCGGTGATCGACCAGGCGAGGGTCGGCCTCACCCTCTCCCTGTTCGCCCGCGTCTCGCTGACGGCACAGGACGCAGAAACGATCGACCATTTCATCGCGGCGATGAAGCGACTGCCCGAAGTGGTGGAGTGTTACATCATGCTCGGCGAGAGCGACGCGCTGCTGCGCGTCGTCGTCTCGGATCTGGAAGACTATCGCCGCTTCCAGTCGACCCATCTCACCCGCAGGAACGGCATCCAGACCGTCAAGACGGACGTGCCGAGCGAGACGATCAAACAGACTTTCGCGCTTCCCTTGTAGGGTTCAGCGCTTGCCCCAGAGAACCTTGAAGCGGGCGTTGCGGCAGACTTCACCGCTCTCCTTGAAGGCTTCCTTCAGCACGGGCTCGTAGGGCAGGCCGCGGTTGGCGACCATCAGCAGGCGTCCGCCGGCCTTCAGCGATTTTGCCGCCATGCGGATCATGCCGGCGCCGAGCGAGTGATCGGCCGCGTGTCCCTCATGGAAGGGCGGGTTCATGACGATGAGGTCGTAGTGATCGCGCGGCGTCTCGGCCGTCAGGTCGAACCAGTAGTAGCGGGCGGGAATGTTCGGGCAATTCTCCGCCATGTTCTCCTTGGCGGCTTCCAGCGCCTCGTAGTGCGCCTCGAAGAGGTCGATGCCCTTCACCTGCGGTGCGCGACCGCCGAACATGACGGAGAGATAGCCCCAGCCCGCACCGAAATCGGCGGCGTGGCCGTGGAAATCTTCCGGGATACGGGTCGCGAGCAGTTCGGAGCCCTCGTCGATCCGGTCATGCGAGAACATGCCCGGCGCCGCGGTGAAACGGCCGACGATGCGCACCGGCTTGGCGGCGAGCTTGGAAATGGCCTCGGACGGGTCTTCCGGACGGGCGAACCAGATGGCAAGGCCATGGTACTTCGGCATGTAGTCGCCGGAAAGGCCGAGCTGGTCGAGGCGCTTGCGCATCGACTGCACGCCGTCTTCCTTGCTGCCGGCAACGACGATGAGGCCGCCTGTGCGCACCCGGCGCAGCGCCTCGGCGATGCGGTTCTCGTTCTCGCCCTTGTGCTTGTTGATCAGGATGAGCGCGCCGTCGAAATCCTCACCCTCGATGACTGGCTTGACCGGCACGCGCACGGCCTCCAGCCCGCGGTGGAGCGCCCGTTGCGGCTGCACGGCTTCCAGTGTCGCGGCAAAACCTTCCGGCGGGCGCTGACCGGCTTCGGCGCCGAGAAAGAGATAGCGTTCGCCCTCTTCCGGCATGGCAAGCGTGCCGGCGGCAAAGGGATGAAACAGGGTCTTGAGGGCTTCGCGGGTCATGGCGGGCTTTCGGCGGTCGAGCAATTCCAGCAAGGCTCAAGGCGGTTTGCGTTCAGAATTGCGAAACTAATGGGTCTGTCAAAGGAAAGGGGCGCGGAACATTCCGCTCCGCGCCCCTTCTAAAGGTAGAAGGTCCGATTACTCGGCGGCTTCGCCGTCGCCCTTCTTGTCGGCAGCGACTTCCTTGCCGGTCGCCTGGTCGACGACCTTCATGGAGAGGCGGACCTTGCCGCGCTCGTCGAAGCCCATCAGCTTGACCCAGACCTTGTCGCCTTCCTTGACGACGTCGGAGGTCTTGGCAACGCGCTCCTGGGCGAGCTGCGAGATGTGCACGAGGCCGTCGCGCGGGCCGAAGAAGTTGACGAAGGCGCCAAAATCGGCGGTCTTCACGACCGTGCCTTCGTAGATCATGCCGACTTCCGGTTCCGCGACGATCGAGTGGATCCACTTGCGGGCCGCTTCGATCTCCTTGCCGGAGGAGGATGCGATCTTGATCGTGCCGTCGTCTTCGATGTTGATCTTGGCGCCGGTCTTCTCGACGATTTCGCGGATGACCTTGCCGCCCGTGCCGATGACTTCACGGATCTTGTCGACCGGGATGTTCATGACTTCGATGCGCGGTGCGAATTCGCCGAGCTGGCTGCGGCCTTCGGAGATGGCATTGGCCATTTCGCCGAGGATGTGCTTGCGGCCGCCCTGCGCCTGGCTGAGCGCGACCTTCATGATCTCTTCGGTGATACCGGCGATCTTGATGTCCATCTGCAGCGAGGTGATGCCGTCGGCGGTGCCGGCGACCTTGAAGTCCATGTCGCCGAGGTGGTCTTCGTCACCGAGGATGTCGGAGAGAACGGCGAAACGATCGCCTTCGAGGATCAGGCCCATGGCGATGCCGGCAACCGGCTTTGCCAGCGGAACGCCAGCGTCCATCAGTGCGAGCGAGGTGCCGCAGACCGTTGCCATCGAGGACGAGCCGTTCGACTCGGTGATCTCGGAGACGACGCGCAGCGTGTAGGGGAACTGTTCCGCCGTCGGCAGCATCGGGCGGATAGCGCGCCAAGCGAGCTTGCCGTGGCCGATTTCGCGGCGGCCCGGGGAGCCCATGCGACCCGTTTCACCGACCGAGTAGGGCGGGAAGTTGTAGTGCAGCAGGAAGCGTTCCTTGTACATGCCGGTCAGGCTGTCGACATACTGCTCGTCTTCGCCGGTGCCCAGCGTCGCAACGACGACGGCCTGGGTTTCACCGCGGGTGAAGAGTGCCGAACCGTGCGTACGCGGCAGGATGCCGACTTCCGAGACGATGGCGCGAACGGTGTCGAGATCGCGGCCGTCGATGCGGCTCTTGGTGTCGAGGATGTTCCAGCGAACGATCTTGGCCTGGAGGTGCTTGAAGACGGCGCCGATGACTTCGGCCGTGTACTTCGGCTCGACGCCTTCCGGGAAGAAGTGGGCCTTCACCTTCGCCTTGACGGCGTCGACGGCGGCGTAGCGGTCGGCCTTCTGGGTGATCTTGTAGGCGGCGCGCAGTTCGGTTTCGGCGAGGCCCAGCATTTCGGCTTCGAGCGCGGAATGATCTTCCGGGGTGAAGTCGCGGGGTTCCTTGGCAGCCACTTCAGCGAGCTTGATGATCGCGTCGATGACCGGCTGGAAGCCCTTGTGGCCGAACATGACGGCGCCGAGCATGACGTCTTCGTTCAGTTCCTTGGCTTCGGATTCGACCATCAGGACGGCGTCCTGCGTGCCGGCGACGACGAGGTCGAGAACGGACTCGTCCATCTCGTCGAGATGCGGGTTCAGGACGTATTCGCCGTTGATGTAGCCGACGCGCGCGCCGCCGACCGGGCCCATGAAGGGAACGCCGGAGATCGTGAGCGCTGCGGAAGCGGCAACCATCGACAGGACGTCGGGATCGTTTTCGAGGTCATGCTGGACGACCGTCACGACGACCTGCGTGTCGTTCTTGTAGCCTTCCGGGAAGAGCGGGCGGATCGGACGGTCGATCAGGCGGGAAACCAGCGTTTCCTTTTCCGACGGACGGCCTTCGCGCTTGAAGTAGCCACCCGGGATCTTGCCGGCGGCGTAGGTCTTTTCCTGGTAGTTGACGGTCAGCGGGAAGAAATCCTGGCCCGGCTTCGGCGCCTTGGCGGAAACGACGGTGGCGAGAACGACGGTTTCGCCGTAGGTCGCGAGAACCGCGCCATCAGCCTGACGGGCGATCTTGCCGGTTTCCAGCTTGAGCGGACGGCCCGCCCATTCGATTTCAACCGTATGGGTATCGAACATGTCTTGTCCTTCTTGGCAGATACGCGCACCGCCGCCCGAAAAGGCGCAGGTGGTCTATCCGCTTTCATGACGCATCATGGGCAAGACAACGGGAGGCTTCCGGGTGGTGGCTCGCGAACTCTGCGGGCGAAGGCTCTTTGAGCCCGGCCGACGACAGGCGCGCGCCTGAAGCATCCTGCAATCCTGCCCCATGACAGGTCATCGGTTGGTTCCGCAGGACCGGCCCATCCGGCCTGCTGGAGAATTCCGTTTCACGAGGCGGTCGCAACCGGCACAGGGGGAACGGTCTGGCGAAGCGTCTGCTCCGCAAAAGAAAGCGGCGGGCGCTCACGAAGAACGCCCGCCGAAATTGCTTAGCGGCGAATACCGAGGGCAGCAATCAGCTTGCTGTAACGGGCATCGTCCTTCTTCTTGAGGTAGTCAAGAAGCGAGCGGCGGCTGGAAACCATGGTCAGAAGGCCACGACGGGAGTGGTTGTCCTTCTTATGGCCCTTGAAGTGTTCCGTCAGGTTGTTGATACGCTCGGTCAGGATCGCAACCTGGACTTCCGGAGAACCGGTATCGCCTTCGACGGTAGCGTATTCCTTGATCAGCGCAGCCTTGCGCTCAGCAGTGATCGACATCGTATGTCCTTTCATGAATGGGAACAAAGGTCGCCAAAAGCCGGGATGTCGTCCAGCGATGGCCGTGAAGGCAAGCGGGGAAGGCCCCGCATTGCTGGCGGTGCCTATAAACCATTCCCTCATGAAAGGAAAGAGCCGTCATCAACGCCTCTCAGCGCTGCTCGGCCGGTTGACTGGGTGCGGCCTCGCGTGCGTCGCCGGGCTGCTTGCATTCGATATAGGCGCCGAACACCCAGCCGAGCCGTTCGCCTTGCCGCGCGACGAAAAGCCAGTGCTTAGCACCGATCTTCATCTCGTCGACGATCTCGACCTGCGTACCGTTGACAAGCGTCGTCAGGATCGCACCGTTCGGAGCCGAGCGCACATTGAGCGGCGTGCCGGTCGGGTCGTCGACCGAGCACTGACCATAGGCGGCGAAGGCCGGAGAAGCCGAAAGGGCAAGGAACGCCGCGACGGCGCCTCCGTGCAGGAATGACGTCATGAAAAACACCTGTGGTCGATGTGTCTGAAAAGGACAGGGTTCCTCATTGCGCTGCACCCTGCTGCTGGTGAACGTCCTCGTCACGCAGCCGCGCAAGCGGGATCCTCACCCGCCATTCGATACCGTCGTCATGCACGGCGAAATCGAGCTTCGCATCGAGCGCCATGCCGAGCATGCGCTCCAGCACGACGCTGCCGAAACCCTTGCGGCTTGCGGCAATGGCGTCCTTGTCGATCGCCGCCTGGCTCTCGCGCCAGACGAGGTTCAGGTCCTCGCCGCTCGCTACCCAGCTCAGCGACACGATCCCCGTTTCGTTGGCGAGCGCACCATACTTCGTGGCATTGGTCGACAGTTCGTGCAGGGCCATGCCCAGCGTCTGCGAGGCCTGAGGATCGAGGAGCACGGCGGGGCCGGTGATGCACACACGCTCCGCATCCGCAGGCGTGAAAGGCTTCAGCTGATTTTTCGCCAGTTCCATCAGGTTCACGCCCTGTGTGGCATTGGCGATCATCAGGTCTGTCGAGCGGGCAAGACCGGCCACGCGCTTGCGGAACGTTTCGGCGAAATCGCTGGCATTTTCCGCGCTCGCCGCCGACTGGTTGAGCATCGCCTGGATAACGGTGAGCTGGTTCTTGGAGCGGTGCGCCACCTCCCGCATCAGGAAGCGCACCTCGTTTTCCGATTTCACCCGTGCATCCGCAGCCTCGGCAAGCGCGCGGGAGACGGTCTCCAACTCGGAAATGGCATAGGGGCGCGGAGCGACCCGCTCTCCCTGGCCGAGCCGGCGCGCGTCATGCGCGAGCAGCCGCACGTCGCGCGACAGTACGCGGGCGATGCCGACGGCGCTGATGGCGGCGAGTGCGGCAAAGACAGCCCCGCCGATCGTCAGCCAGAGGAAGGAAGAGACGGCGGGCGCCTGCACATCCGACGACTTCGCCCAGGCGATCATGCGCCAGCCGGCAAGCGAGGAGAATTCAGTGACGACCTGATAGTCCACACCGTCCCCCTTCATGGTGCTGACGCCGAGGCGCAGCGACGGCACGACACGCAGGAAGAAGGGTTGGCCGGTTTTCTGTTTCTCATCGGTCGATGCGATGACTGTGCCGGCGGAATCCAGCACCGCCGCATTCCAGCCGGGCGAAAGCACATCCGGATTGACAGCGCGCCGCAGCGCATCGGCATTCTTTGTCAGCGTCAGCAGGACCGGCTCACCATTGGCAAGCCGCACCGGCATATAGACGTTGAACACCCATTGCTGCGCGGTGCGGCCGAAGAACAGGTCGGAAACCATACGCTCGCCCCGCGACAGCGCCAGGCGTGCCGAAACCGGCTCCGAGGCGACATTGAGCGGCATGCCGTAGGGAACGCGCGTGTTGAGGCGCTGCTTCATCGCCTGATCGATGACGAGGAAATAGATGTCCGTACCCTGCAGCGTCTTGCTTGCCTGGGCATGCAGGGTGGCATAATCGCCCTTCGGCAGACTTTCCGACGTGGACAGGAAATTGAGCGTCGAGAACATGCCCGTGATTTCACGCTCGACGGCGCGATTGACGGCGCTTGTCGAAGTGCGCAGCAGCGATTCGAAGATGCGCTCCTGCGCCTCGGTGGTGCGCTTCAGCACGACGATGGAGAACAGGAAGGCGGGAATGACGACGACGAGGATGAGGCAGACGAGATAGAATGCGACGGGATGGTGCATACGCCGGCGGCTTTCGGCAGGGCCAGCGCCCTCCACCGTATCCTCGGCGGATACCGTTCTGTCAGTCGGCGCAATCGTCAACGGCCAGCCCTTTCACCCCTCGCCCGCAGGCAGCCGGAACGGCAAAGCACCGCCCGGCCCGCCCTCGAACGAACCTCGCCGGCCCATAAAGCCTATAGCTTGTGGTGAAATCAAGTCGGCGGCGATTGGTTCCGCCGACCTTGTTCAGCCGCCGAAGACGCGCTTCGGCCGGAACTCGCCGCCACCGATCTCGCCGATCGCGACCAGCTTGCCACGGGCCGTGGCATAGGCTTCATCGGCAGAAACCGGGGCATCCCGGCCACGCAGGATGATCGGATTGCCCATACGCAGGCGGTGCGCCTGGTCGTCGTTGATGACGATCTGCGGCAGGCTGGAAAGCGCTTCGCCCGTGTCGATCAGGAAAGCATCGAGGGCCGCCAGCCGTTCGGCCTCGTCGGCGATCTCCTCGAGTGCCGTCAGGTCGGCGAGCGGCACCATGCTGTCCTCGCCGAAAGGCGCGACGAAGGTGCGGCGCAAGGCCGAGATATGACCGAAGCAGCCGAGCTGGCGGCCAAAATCACGGGCGAGCGCACGCACGTAGGTGCCCTTGCCGCATTCCACCTCGAATTCGGCCGTGTTCTCATCCGGGCAGCCGATCAGCGTCAGGCGGTGGATCTCCACCTCGCGCGAGGGGATTTCGACAATCTCGCCTTCGCGGGCAAGATCGTAGGCGCGTTCGCCCGCGATCTTGATCGCGGAGAACTGCGGCGGGATCTGCTGGATGACGCCGGTATACTCGCCGAGGATCGCCCGGATCGCCTCGGCGGCAGGCCGCTTTTCGGAACTCTGCGTTACCTCGCCCTCAAGGTCATCCGTCGTGCGTTCTTCGCCCCAGGTCACCGTGAATTCGTAGATCTTGCGGCCGTCCATCACATAGGGCACGGTCTTGGTCGCATCGCCGAGCGCGATCGGCAGCATGCCGGAGGCCAGCGGATCGAGCGTACCGGCATGGCCAGCCTTCTGCGCCTTGAGCAGCCATTTGATCTTGGCGACGGCTTCGGTGGAGCCGAAATCGAACGGCTTATCGAGGATGAGCCAGCCGGAAACCGGCCGGCCCTTGGGTTTGCGGGGTCTGGACATATTCTACCTGGATTACTTGTCGTCGTCGCCGTCTTCGGCCGAAAGATCGCGAGCGACTTCCGGCGAACGCAGGAGATCGTCGATCTTCTTGTAGTTGTCGAAGCTCGTATCGTCACGGAAACGAACGTCCGGCATGTACTTCATCTGGCGAAGCTGCGGGCCGAGGCGGCCGCGAATGAACTTCGAATTGCGGTTCAGCGCGTCGATCACCGCCTCATGGTCCTTCACGCCGAGCGGCGTGACATAGGCCGTCGCGTGCTTGAGATCGGGCGACATGCGCACTTCCGAAATCGAGATCACGGTCTTTTCGAGAAGCGGGTCGCGCACTTCGCCGCGCTGGAGGACCTGGGTGATCGCCGCGCGCACCTGCTCGCCTACGCGCAGCATGCGTTGCGACGGCGCCGAGGATGTTGCTCTGGTCATGGTCGTCACCTTCAAAAAAATGCGAGCGCCGAAACGGTTCGGCGCTCGCACGATGGTCTATTCGCCGGACGCTTACAGCGTGCGGGTGATGTGCTCCACGCGGAAGCACTCGATCGTGTCGCCGGCGCGGATGTCTTCGTAGTTCTCGAAGGCCATGCCGCACTCCTGGCCCATCGGCACTTCGGCGACTTCATCCTTGAAGCGCTTGAGCGTCTTGAGCTTGCCTTCGTGGATGACGACGTTGTCGCGCACCAGACGGACACCGGCGCCACGCTCGACCTTGCCTTCGATGACGCGGCAACCCGCGACCTTGCCGACCTTCGTGATGTTGAACACCTCGAGGATTTCGGCATTGCCGAGGAAGGTTTCGCGACGTTCCGGCGAAAGCAGGCCCGACATCGCTGCCTTCACGTCATCCACCAGATCGTAGATGATGTTGTAGTAGCGGATTTCGAGACCGGCCCGCTCGGCAGCCGTACGAGCCTGTGCATTGGCACGGACGTTGAAGCCGATGATGGCGGCGTTCGAAGCTTCGGCAAGCGAGATATCGGATTCCGTGATGCCACCGGCACCGGAATGAACGATACGGGCGCGGACTTCGTCCGTGCCGAGCTTTTCCAGCGCGCCGGCAATGGCTTCGATCGAGCCCTGCACGTCACCCTTGATGAGCAGCGGGAACTCCTTGAGGCCGGTGTTCTGCAGCTGGCTCATCATCTGCTCGAGCGAGCCACGCGAACCGGCCTGGCGTGCCACCTGCTTTTCGCGGGCGAGGCGCTGGCGGTATTCCGAGATCTCGCGGGCGCGGGCTTCGTTCTCGACCACGGCGAACTTGTCGCCGGCAGCCGGGGTACCCGAAAGGCCGAGCACTTCGACCGGCATGGACGGGCCGGCTTCCTTGACGTGTTCGCCCTTGTCGTTGACGAGGGCGCGTACGCGGCCCCACTGGTCGCCGGCAACGACGATCTGGCCCGGGCGCAGCGTGCCGGTCTGCACGAGAACGGTGGCAACGGCGCCGCGACCACGATCGAGCTGGGCTTCGACGACGACGCCCTCTGCCGTGCGGTTCGGGTTCGCCTTGAGGTCGAGGATTTCGGCCTGCAGCAGGACGGCCTCGAGCAGCTTGTCCAGGTTCAGCCGGTTCTTGGCCGAAACTTCCACATCGAGCGTTTCACCGCCCATGGATTCGACAAAGACCTCGTGCTGGAGGAGCTGGTTGCGCACCTTCTGCGGATCGGCTTCGTGCTTGTCGATCTTGTTGATCGCCACGATGATCGGAACACCCGCCGCCTTGGCGTGATTGATGGACTCAATCGTCTGCGGCATCACGCTGTCGTCGGCCGCGACCACGAGGATCGCAATGTCCGTCGCCTGCGCACCACGGGCACGCATGGCGGTGAACGCCGCGTGACCGGGGGTGTCGATGAAGGTGATCTTATGGCCGTTGTGCTCGACCTGGTAGGCGCCGATATGCTGCGTGATGCCGCCGGCTTCGCCAGCAACCACGTTTGCATGCCGGATGGCGTCGAGCAGCGAGGTCTTGCCGTGGTCGACGTGGCCCATGATGGTCACGATCGGCGGGCGCGATTCCAGATCGCCAGCATCGTCGGAAACGTTGAAGATGCCTTCTTCGACGTCGGATTCCGAAACGCGCTTGACGGTGTGGCCGAATTCGCCGGCGATGATTTCAGCAAGGTCGGCGTCGATCAGATCGCCGGGCTTCATCATCTGCCCTTCCTTCATCAGGTACTTGATGACGTCGACGGCACGTTCGGACATGCGCTGCGACAGTTCCTGAATGGTGATCGTCTCCGGCAGGATGACTTCGCGCATGACCTTTTCGCGCGTCTCCTGCATCATGGAGCGCTTGAACTTCTCCTGGCGGCGGCGCATGGCCGAGAGCGAGCGACCGCGCTGTGCGCCATCCTCGTCGCTCGATGCCGTCGTCAGCGTCAACTTGCCCTGGCGACGGCCGTCATCGGCCTTCGGGCGGGCCGGAGCCTTGGCCGGTTCCGGGCGCTTGACGGCGCCGCGGTTGACAGGCGCGCCACCGCGCGGGCGCTTGTCGCCTTCATCTTCGGCTTCATGGCGGCCACGACCGGCAACCGGCGTGGAAGCCGGAGCGGGCGTGCGGCCGGGCTGTGGGCGGGCTTCGGCAGCCGCCGGAGCGGGCCTTGCGACCGGCTGCGCGACGACCTCTTCCACGACGGGTGCGGGTGCGGCGGCCTCAGCGGCACGGCGCTCGGCTTCTTCCTTCTCGCGGACGAGGCGTGCTTCTTCCTCCGCAACGCGGCGGGCTTCGTCCTCAACCTTGCGACGGGCTTCGTCCTCGGCGCGCTGGCGGGCTTCGGCGGCGTCGCGGATCTGCGCTTCTGCAAGCGCGCGGCGACGGGCCTCGACTTCGTCAGGCGAAAGCTGGTTCAGCACAACGCCGCGCGGACGGTTCTGTTCGACCGGGCGGGAGGGCTGCTGGTGTACGGGGCGCGAAGGCTGCGGCGCGGGACGCGTCTGCTGCGGCTCCGGCTGGCGCTGCACGGGCGCGACGGGCGTCGATGCCTGGCGCTCTTCACCCGGGCGGCTGAAGTGGCGCTTCGTGCGGGTCTCGACCACGACGGCCTTGGTGCGGCCACGACCCATGTCCTGGCGCACGGTTCCCTGCTGAACCCCCGAGGGCTTCAGGCTAAGGGTCTTCTTGCCAGCCACATTGATCGTCTTGTCGTCTTCGTTGTCGGTCATTCCGTTCCGTTCCTAAGATCAGAGCCGGATGCGTATCACCTGGCCCTGTCGTTCAAATGTGTTCATCCAATGCGATTTCGGCCGGCCGAATGCCGGTAACCGCGTCATTGGTTTGTCTGGCGAGCGCCACCCTGTGCCATCATTTGGCTGTCGCCCCGGTATTTCTCGAGCATGATTGCGCGCTTCACTACACCCTCACCCGCCTGCCCTGCAAGCGCTGCGGCATGGATAAAAGCATTACTTCCCAAAAGGCCCTCCAATTCGCTCTCCGAAAAGAGCTTGAAGGAGGGTATTTCCGTTTCGTCGTCCGTCAGAAAGCTTGCAGCCTTCCGCGCCTGGTCTATTTTCCGCACACCATCGGCCGCCGCGTCCGTCGCATGGAAGACGGCAAGAGCAGCCAATGCGCGCACCGCCTGGTCGACCTTCGAGGAGCCGGTGATGAACTGGCCCGCCTTGCGCGCCATGTTCATCATGCCGCCGAGCTGGGCGGCGATAAGCCGGTCCACCTCGGCGCCGAGTTCCGGCCCGGCCTTGGCTTCCGTCTTCAGCGCACGCCCGAAAAGCTTCCTGGCGACCGCCTTGTCGACAATCGCCCGTTCCGCCTTCACCCAGCATCCGCGCCCGGGAAGTTGACGCTTCAGGTCCGGCACGACGCTGCCGTCGGGACCTGCAACGAAGCGGATCAGGTCGTCCGCCTCGCCCTTTTCGCGCGTCACGATGCACATGCGGTCGTTCACGCCATCCTCGTCCTTCTTGCCCATATAGGTTTCCGTTTCCGTCAACGCAAACCGCTGTGCAAGTCAGCGGGCGACATGTCCAACTCTGGAGGACGCCGATCAGGCGTCCTGTTCGCCGCCCTCGACGACCGGCTCTTCCTTGGCGAGATCCTCTTCCGTGATCCAGCCGGCCGCGAGGCGCGCCTGGACGATCATGGCTTCGGCTTCGGCGCGCGAGAGTTCGAACTTCGAGAACAGACCCTCGAACTTCTTCGTCTCGCCATCCTTGCGTTCCGACCAGCCGACGAGGTCGTCGGCAGCGCAGCCGGCGAAGTCTTCCATGGTCTTGATACCGTCCTCGCCGAGCGCGACGAGCATCTGGCCCGTCATGCCGTCGATCTGGCGCAGGTCATCGGAAACGCCGAGTTCCTTGCGCTTGGCGTCCATCTCGGCCTCGATGCGGTCGAGATATTCGCGGGCGCGGGTCTGGATTTCCTGGGCCGTGTCCTCGTCGAAACCGTCGATCGAAGCGATTTCGTCGAGATCGACGTAGGCCAGTTCCTCGACGGCGGCAAAGCCTTCGGAAGCCAGAACCTGGCCGACCATCTCGTCGACGTCGAGCGAATCCATGAACAGGTTGGTGCGTTCGTTGAATTCCTTCTGGCGGCGCTCGGACTCCTCGGCTTCCGTCAGGATGTCGATGTCCCAGCCGGTCAGCTGCGAGGCGAGGCGGACGTTCTGACCGCGACGGCCGATGGCGAGCGAGAGCTGCTCATCCGGCACGACCACTTCGATACGCTCGGCATCCTCGTCGAGAACCACCTTGGCGACTTCCGCCGGCTGCAGGGCGTTGACGATGAAGGAGGCCGGATCCTGCGACCACGGAATGATGTCGATCTTCTCGCCCTGCAGTTCGCCGACGACGGCCTGAACGCGCGAGCCGCGCATACCGACGCAGGCGCCGACCGGGTCGATCGACGAATCGTTCGAGATGACGGCGATCTTGGCGCGCGAGCCCGGGTCACGGGCGACGGACTTGATCTGGATGACACCGTCGTAGATCTCGGGCACTTCCATGGTGAAGAGCTTCACCATGAACTGCGGATGGGTACGCGACAGGAAAATCTGCGGGCCGCGCTGCTCGCGGCGCACGTCGTAGACGAAGGCGCGGACGCGGTCGCCGTAGCGCATGTTCTCGCGCGGGATCATCTCATCGCGGCGGATGATGCCTTCGCCGCGGCCGAGGTCGACGATGACGTTGCCGTATTCGACACGCTTGACCGTGCCGTTGACGATCTCGCCGATGCGGTCCTTGTATTCGTCGTACTGGCGGTCACGCTCGGCTTCGCGCACCTTCTGCACGATGACCTGCTTGGCCGACTGGGCGGCGATGCGGCCGAAATCCATCGGCGGCAGCGGATCGGCGATGAAATCGCCGAGCTTGGCGTCCGGGTTGCGGTCGCGCGCCAGTTCCAGCGGGATCTGGGTCGAATAGTCCTCGGCGTGCTCGACGACTTCCAGCAGGCGCTGGAGGCGGATTTCGCCGGTCTTGGAATTGATGTCGGCGCGGATGTTCGATTCCGTGCCGTAACGCGAGCGGGCTGCCTTCTGGATGGCGTCGGCCATCGCGGCAAGCACGATCTCGCGGTCGATGACCTTTTCACGGGCCACGGCATCCGCAATCTGCAGAAGCTCAAGCCGGTTCGCACTGACTGCCATTGTCTCAGGTCTCCATGGTCAGGCCGGGGCCTTGGCCTCCGGCATCGTGGAGCGGCGCACCGCTCCGGTTCCGTCCTCTCCATCCCGCCCGCAAGGAGGGCAAACACCCCCGGGACGGAACGTACTCACAAACTCAATCGTCGCCGTCTTCGTCGTTCTGGTTCGCAGCCTGCGCGGCCTTGGCCTTCTTGTCGGCCGCCAGCGCATCACGAATCAGGTCGTCGGTCAGGATCAGCCGGCCCTCGGCAAGCGCCGTGAAGGGAATGACGACCGTCGGTTCGTCGCCGGCGGCGGGCTGGTCCCGCTCCAGGGTGAAGCCGTTCTCGTCAGCCGCGACGATCTTGCCGCGAAAGCGCTTGCGGCTGTCGACGAGGATCGACGTCTCGCATTTCAGCAGATGGCCGAGCCAACGCGAAAAATCCGACTTGCGGACCATCGGCCGGTCGATGCCGGGCGACGAGACCTCCAGATGATACGCCTTGTCGATCGGATCCTCAACGTCGAGCACGGGCGAGACGGCCATCGAGACCCTCTCGCAATCCTCTACCGTCATCGTGCCGTCCGGCCGCTCGCACATGATCTGCAGCGTCGCGCCGTTCTGCGCCGAGAGGCGTACGCGCACCAGCTGGTAACCGATCTGCTCGATGGTCGGCTCGATGATGTCGGCGACGCGCCGGTCGAGACCGGTCTCGACGATCAGCCGCGGCTCGATGACCGCATTTCCTGTTTCACTCGTGTCGGACATGACATGCCCTCCCGGGATAGTCGTTATCATGCACTCGATCGGGGCAATAAAAAAGAGCGGGTCCTCGCGGGCCCACTCTTCATCTGACGATCAAGAATTTGCGGCTGATATAGACCGTGTTTGTCACAATTGCAAGGTCGGCCGGCCTGCTTGCCTGTGGGCGGCCTGATCGCACAGCTTTTGCCGCCACCGGCTTGCCCCTTTTGTCCTATGGACTAGATTGTCGACAACGCTGCATCGAGAATGAGTGCCTGCCCGTGCCAGACCGGAGATCCTCCCTCGCCCCTTTCAGGAACGAAACCTTTCGGGTGATCTGGGCGGCGAGCCTGATCTCCAATTTCGGCGGGCTCATCCAATCCGTGGGCGCAGCCTGGATGATGGCCTCGATCACCTCCTCGGCCAACATGGTGGCGCTGGTACAGGCCTCGACCTCGCTGCCGATCATGCTGTTCTCCGTCGCCGCCGGGGCGCTTGCCGACAATTTCGACCGGCGCAAGCTGATGCTGACGGCCCAGTGTTTCATGCTCGCCGTCGCGATCGGCCTGACGCTCTGTACGTGGTACGGCGTTATCACACCCTGGCTGCTCTTGACTTTCACTTTCCTGCTCGGCTGTGGCACGGCGCTCAACAATCCGGCCTGGCAGGCCTCCGTCGGCGACATGGTGCCGCGCGAGGACCTTCCCGCCGCCGTCTCGCTCAACAGCATGGGCTTCAACCTCACCCGCAGCGTCGGCCCGGCCATCGGCGGCGCGATTGTCGCTGCAGCGGGAGCGGCGGCAGCCTTCGCCGCCAATGCGCTCAGCTATTTCGCCCTTCTCTATGCCCTCTTCCGCTGGAAGCCGAACATCTCGCCGAGCGGCCTGCCGCGTGAGGATTTCGGTCGCGCCATCTCGGCGGGCCTGCGCTACGTCTCCATGTCGCCGAACCTCGGCAAGGTGCTGCTGCGCGGCTTCGCTTTTGGCCTTGCGACGAGTTCCATCCTCTCGCTCCTGCCCTTGATCGCCCGCGACCTCGTTTCGGGCGGACCGCTGACCTACGGCATCCTGCTCGGCTGTTTCGGGCTGGGCGCGATCGGCGGCGCCCTGATGAACGCGCGAGTGCGCGAGCGCCTGACGACGGAGACCATCGCCCGCCTTGCCTTTACCGGCTTTGCCGTCAGCGCCAGCGTTTCGGCAGTCAGTTCCTCCGCGCTTTTGACCGGGGCCGTGCTGCTGATCGCCGGCGCCTCCTGGGTCATGGCGCTCTCGCTCTTCAACACGACGGTGCAACTTTCGACGCCGCGTTGGGTCGTCGCCCGGGCACTCTCGCTCTATCAGACGACCACCTTCGGCGGCATAGCCGCCGGGAGCTGGATCTGGGGCACAACGGCCGACACCCACGGCGCCGAAGCCGCACTCCTCGCCTCGGCTGTGGTAATGATCGCCGGCGCGGCGCTCGGCCTTCGCTTCAAGCTCCCCGAATTGCAGAGTCTCAATGTCGACCCGCTCAACCGCTTCAGCGAGCCGGACCTGCCACTCGACCTGAAACCGCGCAGCGGCCCGATTGTCGTCCTGATCGACTACGAGATCGCGGAAGATGACATACCGGAATTCCTGGAGGCGATGACCGAGCGGCGGCGCATCCGCATCCGCGACGGCGCCGGCCAGTGGGCGCTGATGCGCGATCTCGAGAACCCGACGATCTGGACGGAGACCTACCATGTGCCGACCTGGGTGGAATATGTGCGCCACAACCAGCGCCGCACCCATGCCGATGCCGCCAACGGCGAGAAGCTGCGCCTGCTGCACAGCGGCGCTGAACCGCCCCGGGTCCACCGCATGATCGAGCGGCAGACGATCGTGCCGCATGAGTATGAGCGCTTCAAACGGCAGGCGGATATCCATTGACGCCAAGCACCATCCCGTTCGAACGGAACGGGATCAGCCTCGGCCCTCCTCACGGATTTACCGCAGTTTCGCCTTGAGCGAGGCATCCGGATAGCAGGTGGCTGTCAGGCCGCTCTTGGCCTGCCAGTCGCCGAGCGAGCGGCGGGTCTTGTAGCCCGGCAGGCCGTCGACCTTGCCGACATCGTAGCCCTTGGCGACAAGCGCCTTCTGCATGGCGAGCACATCCGAGCGCAACATCTTGCCGACATCGCCCCACGCCCCCTTGAACGACCCGCTGCCATAGGCGATGCGGTCACCAAGATTGCCGATGAAAAGGGCGTAGAGGTCGGAGTTGTTGTATTCCTTGAGCACGTAGAAATTCGGCGTGACGATGAATTCCGGACCGTGCGTTCCGGCCGGAACCAGCATCATGCCGGACGCCTTGGCCTCACCGGAAGGAAAACCCTTGCCGGAAATGCGGGTAATGCCGCTCGATGCCCAGGCGGAGATGGGCTTTGCCAGATCCGGTCCCTCCTGCGCGCAGGAAACGCCCGCCGGGATCGAGACCTCGTAGCCCCAGCCGCGCCCCGCCTGCCAGCCCTTCTTGGCGAGGTAGTTGGCGATCGATGCAAGGCTGTCGGGCACCGAACCCCAGATGTCGCGCACGCCGTCACCGTCGAAATCGACGGCATATTGCAGGAAGCTGGTCGGCATGAACTGTGGCTGGCCGAGCGCGCCGGCCCAGGAGCCCTTGAGCTGATCGACGGTCCGGTCGCCGCCATCGACGATATGCAGCGCCGCGATCAGCTCCTTGCGGAACATGTCCTTGCGCGTCGACATGAAGGCCTTTGTGGCGAGCACCTCCACGGCAGAATAAGGGATCTTCGCGCTGCCGAAGCCGGATTCCCGGCCCCAGACGGCAACGACGATCTCGCCCGGCACGCCGAAGCGCTGCTCGATCCTGCGCAGGGTCGCCGCATGGGTCTTGGCAAGTCGGCTGCCCGTTCCCGCCAGCCCCTGCAGGCGCTTTTCGGAGAAATAGGCGCCGGGTGAAGAGAACTCCGCCTGGCTCTGCGCCTGCTCCTTCTTCGGCTTGGAGCCGGGCGGCACGAGGTCGGGCAGATCCCAGTTGAGCGCCACGCCCTGCATCGCCGCGCGAAACGTCCTTTCGCTGACGCCGGTCTTCTGCGCCGCCGGCCAGAGGTCGTTGTCGATCCAGGCGCGAAACATCTTCTCGACCTCCGCCTTGGAGGCAGCCTCGGCGGGTGCCAGAAGGCCAAGCGAGATCAGCGCGGCGCCGAGGACGCCCTTGATGGTTTTGCGGATGATCGGCATGAAGCCTCCTCAGATCGCCGTGCGGGCGCGCAAGGCGGCCGTCAAGGTTCCTTCGTCGAGATAATCGAGCTCGCCGCCGACCGGCACGCCATGGGCGAGCCGGGTGATCTTTACCTCGAGGCCGGAGAGCTGGTCGGTGATGTAATGCGCCGTCGTCTGCCCCTCGACGGTGGCGTTCACGGCGATGATCAGCTCGCGCACGCCGCCCTTCGCCACGCGATCAACGAGGCCGCGGATGTTGAGGTCGTCAGGCCCCACGCCGTCGAGCGGCGAGAGCGTGCCGCCGAGCACATGGTACGCCGCGTTCATCGCGCCGGCGCGCTCCAGCGCCCAGAGGTCGGACACGTCCTCGACGACGATGATGACCGCATGGTCGCGCCGCACATCCGTGCAGACGGTGCAGGGGTCGCTCGTATCGACATTCCCGCAGCACGAGCAGATGCGCACCTTACGGTGCGCCTCGCCCATCGCGTCGGCAAGCGGGCCGAGCAGCTGGTCCTTCTTCTTGACGAGATGCAGCGCGGCGCGGCGCGCCGAGCGCGGCCCGAGGCCCGGCACCTTCGCCAGAAGCTGGATGAGTTTTTCGATTTCGGGGCCAGTGACTCGTTTTGCCATTGCCGGTATCTAGCTCATATCCGGGGGAAACGGAATCCACCTTGCTGGAGGCAGCGTTTGATCAGAATTCTCGCCGTTTGCACGGGTCTTGCCCGTCCGCTTCCGGGCAAAAGCTACAAGACGGGCATTTTCAAGACACCGACCGATGCGGCTGTCGTCGTCGATCGCGAGGGGTTGCTGGGCGACACGATCTGCGACCGGAAACACCATGGCGGGCCGGAACAGGCGGTCTACGGCCTCGGCGGGATCGACCTTGCCTGGTGGTCGAAGGAACTCGGCCACACGCTGGAACCGGGAACCTTCGGCGAGAACCTCGTCATCGAAGGCCTCGACAGCCGCAGCGTCTCGGTCGGCGACCGGATCGAGACGGAGAGCGTGCTCCTCGAAGTGACATCCACCCGCATTCCCTGCAACACGCTGACCGCCCGCATGGGCGATCCGGCCTTCGCGAAACGCTTCATGCAGGCCGGTCGGTCGGGTTTTTACTGCCGCGTGCTGCAGGACGGCGTGATCCAGGCCGGCGACGCCGCAACCTACACGCCCTTCGACGGCGAGCCTGTGACCATGCCGGAGCTGCTGCGCACCTACGGCAAGAACGTCTCCGAAGAAGACCGGCTGCGCTATCTCGCCGCGCCGATCAACGACAAGCTGCGCGCGGCCCTCACCGGGTGATCAGCGGGTGGCGATGGCCGCCGCGGCACCGGCCATGGTGCCAGCGCTGAGACGGTTGGCGATGCGCACGGCGCGCGGGCTCTTCAGGAACAGACGGGCGCGCGAGGCGAGGAAGACCCACGCAAGGTCGATCGCGACGAGCACGACGAACATGGTGACGACCAGCTCAGCCCAGCCGACGAGGGTGACGGCGCCGAGATCGATGATCGCCGGCAGGAGCGCGACGTAGAACATCATGATCTTCGGATTGCCGAGCGTCACGGTCAGGCCGGCGAAGAACAGCTTTACACCCGAGCGCGCCTCCGGCAGGGCACTGTCGCCGGTTTCCGTCGGCGCGAACCACATCTTCCAGGCGAGATAGAGCAGGTAGGCGACGCCCAGCCACTTGATGGCGACGAAGGCGGCATGAAAGGTCTCGGCGATCGCGGCGAGCCCCAGCACGGCGCAGGTGAGCCAGATGCCCTCGCCGATCCACATGGCGGCGAGGAAGGGCAGCACATCCCTTGCCCCGCGCGACAGCACGCGGGCGACCAGCGCCGCAATGCTCGGGCCGGGCGAACCGGCCGCCATCATCAGCGCGCCGGCAAAGACAAGCAGGGTCATCAGGCTCATCGGGTTCCTCCTCGAAAAACCCGAGCCTACAGGATCAGAACGGCAGTTTGAAGCCGGGCGGGATCGGCAGGCCGGCGGTCAGCGCCTTGGTCTTTTCGGCAGCCTGCGCCTCGGCCTTGTCCTTGGCGTCCTTGTGGGCCGCAACGATCAGGTCCTCGAGGATCTCCACGTCGTCTTCCTTGAAGAGCGAAGGATCGATTTTCAGACCCTTGAGATTGCCCTTGCCGTCAAGCGTGACAGAGACGAGGCCGCCGCCGGAGGTGCCGTTCACCTCGAGGGCGGCGATCTCCTCCTGCATCTTCTCCATCTTGGCCTGCATTTCCTTGACCTTGCCCATCATGCCCATGATGTCGCGCATCGGTCTCTCCTCTTTCTGAATGGATGTTGGAACGTTTGTTTTCGCGCAATTCCGCTCCGCATCTCGGCCGGAACTGCTAGTGTTCGATATCGTCGCCGGGCAGGATGTCGCCCTCGGCGGATTCCGCGACGGCCGCAGCCTCCACGGTTTCCGGCTCGTCTTCCGTTTCCTGAACCTTGATGCGCACGTCCATGATCTTGGCGCCCGGAAAGCGCTGCAGGATGGCAGCCACATCGGGGTCCTGGCGCGCATCGGCGACGCGGGCCTCCTGCGCCATCGTCTCGGCCTCGGCCAAGGTCGGCCCGCCCGGTTCGCGCGACAGGATCACCATCCAGCGGATGCCGGTCCATTCCTGCAGCCGGCTCGACAGGTCGTTGACGAGCGATTTCGGCGCATCGTTGGCAAGGCCGATCTCCAGACGCCCGGCCTCGACGCTGACCGGCCGTACGAAGGCGCGCACGAGGGCACGCAGGCGGATGTCGCGGTTCTTCGTGCAGAGCTCGGCAATATCGGCGACCGACTTCACCGGCACCTTCGGTTCGGCTGTCGGCTGCGCGGCCGGGGCAGTCTCGATACGGCCAACCGGCAGGGATGCGGGCTCGGCCTGCGGCACGGGTCGCAGCATCGTCACCGTCCCGCCACCCGACTGGACGCGCTGGACCGGGGCTTCGGGTGTGCGCGCGACGGCGGAAAGCGCGGTTTGCGCCGTCGGCTGGCCGCCATTGCCGCCATATTGCAGCGCGCGGCTACCATTGCCACTACCCTCGCCGCCCGACAGCTCCGCGAGGCGGCGGGCCGCCTCTTCCGGCGAAGGCAGGTTGGCGGCGTGGGCGAGGCGGATGATGACCATCTCGGCGGCGCCCGCCGGACGGCTGGAGGCCTCCGTCTCCGGAATGCCCTTCAGGAGCATCTGCCACATGCGCGACAGCGCGGTGACCGCGATGGAATTGGCGAACTCGACGCCGCGCACGCACTCGACCTCGCTCAGCGACTGGTCGCCGGCAGCATCGGGCACATATTTCATGCGGGTGACGAGATGGGTGAAATCGGCCAGGTCCGTCAGCACGACGGGCGGGCTGGCACCGGCCTCGTATTGCGCGGAAAATTCGGCGAGCGCGGCTGCGGCATCGCCCTTCACGACATGTTCAAAGAGGTCGACGATGCGCGCGCGGTCGGCAAGACCGAGCATGCCGCGCACGGCGTTCACCTCGACGCGACCGCCGCCATGGGCGATCGCCTGGTCGAGCAGCGACAGGCCGTCACGGGCCGAACCTTCGGCGGAGCGGGCGATCATGGCGAGCGCATCCGGCTCGAATTCCACGCCTTCCTTGCCCAGGATGGTGGTGAAGAGGCCGACGAGATCGGAGGCGCCGATCCGGCGCAGGTCGAAACGCTGGCAGCGCGACAGGACGGTGATCGGGACCTTGCGGATCTCCGTCGTGGCGAAGATGAACTTGACGTGCTCCGGCGGCTCCTCGAGCGTCTTCAACAGGCCGTTGAAGGCCTGCGTCGAGAGCATGTGCACTTCGTCGATGATGTAGACTTTATAACGTGCCGAAACCGGACGATAGCGCACCTGCTCGATGATCTCTCTGATATCGTCGATGCCGGTGTGGGAGGCGGCGTCCATCTCGATGACGTCGACATGCCGGCCCTCCATGATGGCCTGGCAATGCTCGCCGGGCACGCGAAGGTCGATCGTCGGGCGGTCGATTTCGGCTGTCTTGTAATTCAGCGCGCGGGCGAGAATGCGGGCGGTCGTCGTCTTGCCGACGCCGCGAACGCCGGTCAGCATGTAGGCCTGCGCGATACGACCGGTCTCGAACGCGTTGGTCAGCGTGCGGACCATCGGTTCCTGGCCGACCATCAGGTCGGAGAAATCCTTCGGGCGGTATTTTCGCGCGAGAACCCGGTAGGCTGCGGGTTTTTCGCTGGACGGATTGGGGGTTACGTCGCTCATAGACCCTGCCGCTAATCGAACTCTCAGTCCCGACAGGACGGCCAGGATCAGGACGGTAAGGTGGGAGGCTGGCACGATGACCCGTGCCGGGGCTCGTTAGGGCTGCTTCCTTCCGGACCTGACCCGGTTGGCGAGTGGCTCGTCCACCACCAACCTCCCGACCCCCATATCGGCAATATTCCATCCGAATGCAAGCGCGGCTGATAAAAAACTGTTGGAGGGAATTTGGATGCCGTGGCATGACTCTAGGAAACAGGCATGCCGGGAGAACCCCTTGAGCGACTTTCAACTCGACGAACGGATCGTACGCGACAGCGATCTTCTCACCAAGATCGGCCTTTGCGAGCTGCGCCTGATGAAAGACAGCCGCTGGCCCTGGCTGATGCTGGTGCCGCAGCGGCCCGGCGCCAGCGAGATTTTCGACCTGACGCCCCTCGACCAGACCATGCTGACCTTCGAGACGACGCTTGTCGCCGAAGCACTGAAGACGGTGACGGGAGCGACGAAGATCAATGTCGCCGCGCTCGGCAACATCGTCCGCCAGCTGCATGTTCATGTCATCGCACGCAGCGAGGGGGATGCGAACTGGCCCGGCCCCGTCTGGGGCTTCGGCACCGCCGAACCGCGCACGGCCGACGAAACCAAGGCCTTCTCGGCCAAAATCCTGGACGCGCTGACACCATGAAGCCATCGCTCTTCGATCTCTACCGCCCGCACCCCGAACCCAGCACCATGGTGGCGTTCGCGGAGAACAGCCTCGACCGCCAGTCGGAGCACCGCGCGCCGGACTGCCTGGAACAGGCCTTCAAGGCGGAGACTGTGCATGCCTTCGCGATCGCCGGGGGAAAACTCGTCGTCAAACACGACGAGAAGATCATCGACCCGCTGTTTGCGCCCTACGAGCTCGCCGAGCTCGGCCCCGTGCCGGAGGAAGCCATCCTGCTCGGCTACCTGAAGAACGGCGAGCCACGGCTGGCGATCCCCGTCGGAGCCGATCCCGAGACCCTGCAGGAGCCGCTGAAGGCGGCGGACGGGCGCACGCTCTACCGCCAGCAGATGCTCGACGACGACCTGCTCGGACAGTTCGCCCAGGCCTCCAGCCTGATGACCTGGAACGGCAACAACCGTTTCTGCGGCAAGTGCGGCGCGCCGACCCGCTCGGAGATCGGCGGCTACCGCCGCGTCTGCGAGGCCTGCAGCCACACGATCTTTCCGCGCACCGATCCGGTCGCGATCATGCTGGTCATCGACATCGAGCGGGATCTCTGCCTGCTCGGTCGTTCACCGCATTTCCCCGAGGGCATGTATTCCTGCCTCGCGGGTTTCCTCGAGCCCGGCGAAACGATCGAGCATACGGTGCGCCGCGAGACGCTGGAGGAATCCGGTATCAAGGTGGGGCGCGTGCGCTACCATGCCTCGCAGCCCTGGCCTATGCCGCATTCACTGATGATCGGCTGCTACGGCGAGGCGATTTCCTTCGACATCCGCCGCGATGAGCAGGAGCTGGAGGATTGCCGCTGGTTCACCCGCGAGGAGACGGCGGCGATGATCGCGCGCAGTGCCACGTCCGGGGTTGCGCCCGGCACCACCACTCCGCCGCCCAAGGGTGCCATCGCGCACCGCCTGATGCGCGACTGGCTGGACTGGACGGTCTGAACCGTCAGCGCCAACCGGGATGCGGCCGGTCGCCGGGGTGTTCGCGCAGCCGTACGCGCGGTGCCAGAAGACGGGCGATGACGGGGCTTATGACAACGGTGAGGGCGATCCAGGCCGGCAGCGGGTATTTGGCCTGTGCATCGAGTGACGGTATCGCCAGAATGGCAACGGCGCCAACGCCGAAGACGACGGCATTCACCATCGACGAGACGAGGATCGTTATGTGGTAATCGTGCGCATGAGCATCTCCTTTCTCGGAAAGGGCCGCCACCTGCGGCCCGTTCCCTTTGGAAATGCCCCTGCAACGGGCCGGTTCCGGCCCGTCTGACGATCGTCAAGTCTCAGAACGCACTGCGCATCGGATGGGCGCGATAGGTGCCGAGGATGCGGACCTTTTCAGAAAAGAAGCGAAGCTCCTCCAGCGCCCGGCGCACCGGCAGATCGTCCGGGTGGCCTTCGATATCGGCATAGAACTGCGTGGCGTAGAACTTGCCGCCGATCTGGTAGCTTTCCAGCTTCGTCATGTTGATGCCATTCGTCGCGAAACCGCCGAGCGCCTTGTAGAGCGCAGCCGGGATGTTGCGCACATTGAAGACGAAAGTGGTGACGATGATCTCGTCTCCATCCCGCTCCACCGGCGCCGTCTCGCGCGACAGCACGACGAAGCGGGTGACGTTGCTTTCCGTATCCTCGACATTCTCCGCGACGATGGAGAGGCCGTAGAGATCGGCCGCAAGGCGCGGGGCGAGTGCAGCCATGGTGCGGTCGCCGGTTTCCGAGACGAGCTTGGCCGCGCCCGCCGTATCACCCGCGATCACCGGCTTCCAGCCGTTGAGGCGGACGATCTTGCGGCACTGGCCGAGTGCGTGGATATGGCTGTGCACCGTGCGGATCTCGTCCTTCGCCACACCCGGCAACACCATGAGCTGGAAGCGGATCGGCATGAAATATTCGCCGATGATATGCAGCCGCGATTCCGGCAGCAGGTGATGGATGTCGGCGACTCGGCCGGCGATCGTGTTCTCGATCGGAATCATCCCGAGGTCGGCGTCACCGTTCTCGATGGCCAGGAACGCGTCCTCGAAGGTCTGGCAGGGCAGCGGCTCCATGTTCGGGAACATATCGCGGCTGGCCATGTCGGAATTGGCGCCAAACTCGCCCTGGAAGGCGATCCTGTTGGTCTTCATGATCATGGCGGGGTCCGGTCAGAGAGGGGTGGCCGCGAGCATGGCGCGGGCCTTTTCGAGGTCGGCCGGAGTATCGACACCCAGCGGAACGGTGTCAACGATCTCGGCATCGATGCGCATACCCGCTTCGAGGGCGCGCAACTGCTCCAGCGATTCCCGCTTTTCGAGCGTCGAGGGCTTCAGCGCGACGAAGGCTTCCAGCGCCTTGCGACGGTAGGCGTAGAGGCCGATATGGTGGTAGAGCGGACCCTTGCCGTGCGGCGCCGTCGCGCGCGTGAAATAAAGAGCGCGCAGGCGACTGTCGCTGAGCGGCGAGCCGACGACCTTCACGACATTCGGATTGGTCTTTTCTTCTTCGTCGCGAATCTCGGTGGTCAGGGTGGCGATGTCGGTCGCGGCATTTTCCAGCGGGCGAAGGGCGGCGCGGATCGTCTCCGGATCGATCGTCGGCAGGTCGCCCTGCACGTTGATGATGATTTCGGCCCGTCCCTCGGGATCGCTCTTGGTCAGCGCCTCATGGATGCGGTCGGAACCGGACTGGTGGTCGACACGGGTCATCACGGCCTCGAAGCCGGCGGCCACCACCGCGTCAAAGATATCCTGGTGATCGACGGCAACGACGATCCGTCCGACATTGGCCTCGGCCGCGCGGCGCGCAACCTGCACGATCATCGGCAGGCCCGCAATGTCGGCGAGCGGCTTGCCCGGAAGCCTAGTCGAGGCCATGCGCGCGGGAATGAGAACGAGGGTCTTGTCAAAATTGGCGGAATTCATCTGCAGCCCTTCAAAACCCCCGGGAAAAGTGTCAAAAAGTCTCAGTGCGGGGGCTACAATCACTGTTGCAACGAAGCAGCAAAAGACATAGGTTCCGCGCGATTTCAAGACTGGCCGGCGTGTGTCCGCCGGTTCCTAGGGGAGCGTTTGGATGAACTCTTATGTGAACATGGGCGTAGGTGCCCTGCTCGGCACCGTTTTCGTACTGATGTCCGTGTCGATCGCTTCTGAAGGCATTTTCCATTCGGGCGCTCCCGAGAAGGAAGGCTTCGCGATCGTGGCAGAGGAAACCGGCGGCGAGGCAGCCGGCGGCGGCGAAGCTGCTGCAGTCGTTCCGATCGCCACGCTGCTCGCGACCGCCGACGCGGCAGCCGGCGAAACCGTCTTCAAGAAATGTGCGAGCTGTCACACCACGGAGAAGGGCGGACCGAACAAGGTCGGACCCGGTCTCTGGGACATCGTGAACCGCCCGGTCGCCTCGCATGAGGGCTTCAGCTACTCTGCCGGCATGACCACCTTCTCCGAAGGCCACAAGATCGTCTGGGACTACGACCACCTCAGCTTCTTCCTGGAGGCGCCGAAGAAGCACGTTCCCGGCACCGCCATGGGCTTTGCCGGCCTGAAGAAGAACGACGAACGCGCCAACCTGATCGCCTATCTGCGCACGCTCTCCGACAACCCGGCTCCGCTGCCGACCGCTTCCAGCGAAGGTGCGGATGCAGGCGCGGCGGCTCCGGCAGACGGTGCGACGGCAACCGAAGGCGCAGCTCCTGCTGATGGCGCTGCCACCACGACGGAAGGCGCAGCACCCGCAGAAGGCGGCGCAACGACGACCGAGGGCGCAGCCCCGGCAGAAGGCGGCACCGCAACGCAGGGCACCACCACGGAACAGCCGGCTCAGTAAGACGCCAGCGCACAAGACGAAAAACCCGGCCATCGCGCCGGGTTTTTTATTGCCGCCACAAGGAAACAGCCTCACCCCAGGAGCCAGGCCCAGAAGGAAACCGTGAAGACGCCGAGCGCCGTCGTCATTGTTATCGTCGATGAGGCAAGCGCGTGACCGACGCCGAAATGGTTGGCGAGCAGCCACGCATTGATGCCCGTCGGCACCGAGGAGCACAGCACCATTGCCGCCGTCCATTCCGGGCTGAGGCCGAGCAGCCGGCAGGCGACATAGACCGAGCCCGGCAGCAGCACGAGCTTGAGGCTGGTCATCGCAAGCGCGATGCCGGCATTGCCGCCGACCTTGTACTTGTTGAGCGCCATGCCGATCGAGATCAGCGCTGCCGGCGCCGCCGCCCCCGCCAGCTGGTCGACCACCACCTTGACGGGCCCGGCCAGTGGCACGCCCCCGGTATGGAACAGCGCTCCGGCGACGAGGCCTATCACCAGCGGATTGCGCACCAGGCTCTTGCCGATACCGAGAAGGAGCGTGCCGATACTCTGCGGCTCGCGCGTGCCGTCCTTGCGCTCTGCCCGCTCCATCAGGATCGTGCCAGCGATCATCATGACCGGCAGGTGTACGGAAAGCAGCACCGAGATCGCCACCAGCCCCTCCTCACCGACGATGCGCGAGACCAGCGGCAAGCCGATGAAGACCGTGTTGGCGAAGGCGGAGGAAACGCCGGCAAGCACGCCGATCCGGCGGTCGCGCCTGAAGCCGAGCGTGGCGACGAGATGCGCGACCGTCCAGGTGAAGGCAACACCGGCGAAATAGCCGATCCAGATGCGCAGGGGCGACTCGCCGGCGAAATCGGCCTCCGCGATGGTGCGGAACAAGAGGACGGGCACGGCGACCCGGAAGACGAACTCTCCCAGCCCCTCCCCCAGCGCCTCGCGCAGGTAACCGGTGCGCACGAGCAGCCAGCCGATGAAAATCAGCGCGAAGATGGGCAGAACATTGAGGGCGACGTCGGACATGAAACCGTCCCGGGGAGCAGGGAAAAATTGGCAGGACGAGTACCCTGCAGGCCTCATGGGTATGGCAAAGCCCGGGGAGGGTCCAGCGCGAAAGGGCAGCGCGCAAATGAAAAAAGCGAGGGTTATCCCCCCGCTTCCTCATCCCGGCCTGGCCGGGGAAGTGTTTCACACGGGGTGCCAGTACATCCGTGGTCACCGCGCTTGCGAAACACGACTTTCGTGTCTGACGATGCTTCTATCGGCCCGCTGTTACAGCGATATGACAGAAACGGTTCGCCCGTGATTTGAAGTCTGCGCCGATATGGTTAACAAAAGGTTAACGCGGCGCCTTGCCAAAAAATTTCGCATTTCCGGCGATTGAACAGCGACGCTGAAACGTCTTCCCCCTGGTTCCATGCGCCACCCCCTTTCCGGCCCTCCCGACGCGCTCCGTCTTTCGATTGACAAGCCGTATCCGGGTCTGGACAGTGGCGGCGGCAACGAGACGGGCAGCGTTAGGAGGACTTCATGTCTATGCGCGCATTCTTCGGTTTCTCGGCACTTCTTCTGGCTGCCGTCGCCTCCCCTCCCCTCCCTGCAGGCGCGCAGGAAACGCGCACCGTGGTCACGAGCGAGAACAGCGATTATTTCGGCTTCGACCTGCGCACCGTGCAGGACGTCACGCTCGACCAGTGCAAGACCGATTGCGTCGACGACCTGTCCTGCCGCGCCTTCACCTATAATCCCAAGGTGAAATGGTGCTTCCTGAAGAGCGACTTCAACCAGCTCAACCATTTCCAGGGCGCAGTCGCCGGCAAGATCGTGCGTGCGGACGCCGCCGCCGATATCGGCGCACCGCCGGCCATGGCCTTCATCAGCGACTACATGATGAGCGACGCCCGCTCCTTCCGCAATTCGCTGTCGCTCGCCGCCGAGCATACCGGCCAGGGCGCGGAAAGCCTTGCCTCGCTCGGCCGCATCGAGACCGCGTCTGGCCGCTTCGACCAGGCGCTGATCGCCTTCAAGGGTGCGCTTTCGCTGACGCCGGACGACTACTATCTCTGGATCGAGACCGCCGAATCCATGTCTCGCGCCTACAACAACAGCTACCTCGCCGGCCAAGGTGCGCTTGCGGCGATCAATGCCTATGACCTCTCGCGCACGACGGAAACCCGCGCCCGGGCGCTGGCGGTGCTTGCCGACACGCTCGACAAGTCGGGCAACTATCGCGCCGGTATCAATGCCTACAAGGCAAGTCTGGAGCTGAAGGAGGACGTCGCCGTGCGTTCGGCCTATCTCGGCCTCCGCGCCCGCCAGGGCTTCCGCGTCGTCAACCACACCATCGATTCCGACAGCGCGACACCACGGGCCTGCGTCGAGTTCTCCGAACCGCTCGTCAAGTCCGGCGCGGACTATGCATCGTTCGTGACGCTGGACGGCGCGGCACCGAAAGCCGTGGAGGCCAAAGACCGGCAGATCTGCGTCGAGGGACTGAACCACGGCCAGCGCTACAAGATCGCCTTCCGCCCGGGCCTGCCGTCGGCGGTCGACGAGCCGCTGGAATCGGTCGTCGACCTCGACATCTATGTGCAGGACCGCGCCGCCATGGTGCGCTTCACCGGCGACGGCTTCGTGCTGCCGGGAAGCGTGCGCCGCGGCATCCCGATCGTTTCCGTCAACACCGACAGCGCCGACCTGAAGCTCTATCGCGTCGGTGACCGTGCCATCACCTCGCTGCTTTCCGAAAGCCGCTTCCTCACCCAGCTCGACGGTTACTCCGCCAGCCGCATCGAAAACGATAACGGCGAACTCGTCTGGCAGGGCAAGATCGATATCTCGCCCGAGCTCAACAAGGACGTCGTCACCAGCTTCCCGGTCGACGAGGCGCTGCCGGAGCGCAAGCCCGGCGTCTATGTCCTGACCGCCGCCGCCTCGAACGGCCGCTCCAACGAATGGGATGCCAAGGCGACACAGTGGTTCGTCGTCTCGGATGTCGGCCTCACCACCTATGCCGGCACGGATGGCCTCAACGTCTTCGCCCGCTCGCTCGACAGCGCTGGCCCGCTCGACGGCGTCGAGCTTCAGCTGATCGCCAAGAACAACGAGGTGCTCGGCACCGCGACGACCGATGCGGACGGCCGCGCGACCTTCACCGCCGGCCTGATGCGCGGCACCGCCGCCAACACGCCAGCCGTGATCCTCGCAAAGAAAGGCACGTCCGACTTCGTTTTCCTCGACATGACACGCGCCGGCTTCGACCTCTCGGACCGCGGCGTCACCGGCCGGCCGGCACCAGGCGCCATCGACGTGCTCGCCTGGACCGAGCGCGGCATCTACCGTGCCGGCGAGACCGTGCACGCGACGGCGCTCGCCCGCGACATCGAAGCCAATGCCGTCGAAAAACTGCCGCTCACCTTCGTCTTCAATCGCCCTGATGGCGTAGAGGATCGCCGCATCGTCAGCGACGGTGCCGCGCTCGGCGGCCATGCCGTCGATCTGCCGCTGCAGGAAAACAGCATGCGCGGCACCTGGACCATGCAGATCTTCACCGATCCCAAGGGGAGCGCGATCGGCGAAAAGCAGTTTCTCGTCGACGATTTCGTGCCCGACCGCATCGAATTCGACATGGCGAGCGAAACGAAGGCCATCGAGACCGGCGTTCCCGCGGAGGTCTCCGTCGAAGGCCGCTACCTCTACGGCGCGCCGGGCGCGGGCCTTGAGATCGAGGGTGATGTCGCCCTGAAACCGACCCGCCAGGACGCCGCCTTTCCCGGCTACGTCTTCGGTCTTGCCGACGAGGAGGCACTCGAGGAAAGCACCACGCCGCTCGAAGGCCTCGACGTTCTCGACGACGACGGCAAGACGACCTTCGAGGTGAACATCGCCGACCTTCCCTCGACCACCCAGCGCCTCGAAGCGCTGGTCACGCTGCGCATGATGGAAGAGGGCGGCCGCGCCGTCGAGCGCAACCTGACCCTCCCGGTCAAGGCGGCCGGTGCGATGATCGGCGTAAAGCCGGAATTTTCCGATGGACTTGCGGAAAACAGCGTTGCCAACTTCACCGTCGTCGCTGTGGCGCCGGATGGCTCCCGGCAGGCGATGCAGGGCATGCCCTGGAAGCTGCTCGCCGTCGAGCGGAACTACCAATGGTATCGCGACGGCAGCTCGTGGCGTTACGAGCCGGTGCTTTCGACCAAGCAGATCGCCGACGGCACGGTCGATGCCGGTAAGGATGGCGGGCGCATATCGGTGCCTGTCACCTGGGGCCGCTATCGCCTGGAAGTGGAAAGCGCGGAGCCCGAAGGCCCGGCGACCAGCATCGAGTTCGACGCCGGCTGGTATGTCGCCGCAACCTCGACGGAAACGCCCGACGCGCTCGAAATCTCGCTCGACAAGGAAAACTATGCGGTCGGCGACACGGCCAAACTGAAGATCTCGTCGCGCCATGCCGGCCAGGTGCTGATCACCATCGGCGCCGAAAGCCTGATCGCCACCCAGACCGCCGCCATCGGTGCCGAGGGCGGCGAGGTGGAAATACCGATTACCAGGGAATGGGGTCCCGGTTCCTACGTCACAGCGACGCTCTTCCGTCCGGGGACGGACCAGGAAAGCCGCATGCCGATGCGCGCCATCGGCATCACCTGGCTGAAGGTCGATCCGGCCGACCGCAAGCTGAATGTCGCACTCGACGTTCCGGAAAAGACGCTGCCGCGCCAGCCGCTCGATATCGAGCTTACCCTTGCCGGCGCAGGCGCCAATGAGGAAGCCTATATCACGGTCGCCGCCGTCGATGTCGGCATCCTCAACCTCACCCGCTACGAAGCGCCCGATCCGGCCGGCTGGTATTTCGGCCAGCGCCGGCTCGGCATGGAGATTCGCGACCTCTACGGCCGGCTGATCGACGGCTCGCTCGGTGCCACCGGGCGGCTGCGCACCGGCGGCGACGGCGGCGAAGGGGCGCTTTCCGGCAATCCACCGACCGAAAAGCTCGTTGCCTTCTTCGCCGGCCCTGTGAAGCTCGATGCGGAAGGCAAGGCCAAGGTCAGCTTCGACATTCCGCAATTCAACGGAACGGCCCGCATCATGGCCGTCGGCTGGACGAAGACCGGCGTCGGCAGCGCGTCGAAGGACGTCGTCATCCGCGATCCGGTCGTGGTAACCGCGAGCCTGCCGAAATTCCTCGCTCCCGGGGACCGCGCCGACCTGAGGCTCGACATCACCAACACCGATGCCCCGGCCGGTGACTACATGGTCGAAGTCACCCACAACGCCTCCGTGATGGTCGAGCAGACCGGTGCGGGCCAGACGCTGCGGCTCGAGCCGGGCGGCAAGACGGCGCTCACCCTGCCGTTGATCGGCGGCGAGGCCGGCGACGGCGTCGTGACGGTCAAGCTCTCGAACGGTTCCGGCATGTCGCTGGAGCAGGCGCTCAACGTGCCGGTGCGCCCGGCCGCCATGCCGATCACCACGCGCCGGCCGATCGAGATCGCCGCCAATGGCAGCCTGACGATCGACGACCAACTCCTGGCCGACAGCCAGCTTGCCGGCGCCTCCGTCAGCCTCAGCGTTTCGCGCGCCGCCGCCTTCGACATCCCGGCACTCTTGATGGCCCTCGACCGCTATCCCTATGGCTGCACGGAGCAGACGACCAGCCGTGCATTGCCGCTGCTCTATCTCAGCGAGCTCTCCAAACAGTCCGGCCTTGCCGAGGACACGGAAACGCAGAAGCGCGTGCAGGACGCGATCTATCGCGTGCTGGCCAACCAGTCCTCCTCCGGCAGCTTCGGCCTCTGGGGGCCGAGCTACGGCGACCTGTGGCTCGACGCCTTCGTCACGGACTTCCTGACGCGGGCCCGCGAGCAGAAGTTCGACGTGCCGGAACAGGCCATGCTGCAGGCGCTTTCCAACCTGCAGAACGCCATCTCCTACGACGTCAACGTCTCCAGCCAGGGCAACGAGATCGCCTATGCGCTCTATGTGCTCGCCCGCAACCGCAAGGCCGCGATCAGCGACCTGCGCTACTATGCCGACACGAAGCTCTCGGAGTTCTCCTCGCCGCTCTCCCGCGCGCACCTTGCCGCCGCGCTCGGGCTCTACGGCGATGCGCAACGCTCGATGACGATCTTCTCCAATGCACTCGGCCTGTCGCGCGACAGCGTGCTGAATGCCAGCCTCTCGCGCACCGACTACGGTTCGTCGCTGCGTGACGGGGCTGCCATTCTGGCGCTTGCAGCCGAAGCCCGCCCGGTTCCCACCATCATTCCGGACCTAACGAAGCTCGTCGCCAAGCAGTGGGAAGACAAGCGCTGGACCAGCACGCAGGAACAGACCTGGATGCTGCTCGCCGCCCGTTCCGTGAAGGATGCCGACAAGGGCCTGGAGCTCGAGATCAACGGCGCCGCGCATTCCGGCGGCTACGCCGCGCAGATGACGGGCAAGGCGCTGATGGAGAACCCACTGACGGTTGCCAACCGTACCGGCGAGCCAGTCTCGGCCATGCTGACGACGGTGGCAGCCCCGGCCGACCCGCTGCCGGCCGGCGGCGACGGCTTTGCCATCGAGCGCAGCTACTACACGCTGGACGGCGAGGAGGCGAACGTCTCCGAGGCGACGCAGAACGAGCGCTACGTCGTGGTGCTGAAAGTGACGGAGCACAATGACTGGCCGTCGCGCATCATCATAACCGACCTCCTGCCCGCCGGCTTCGAGATCGACAATCCGAGCCTCGTCGACAGCGCGAAGCTGGCGAATTTCGACTGGATCGGCGAGATCGAGCCTGCCCATACGGAGTTCCGCTACGACCGCTTCGTCGCGGCCTTCAACCGCAGCGCAGGCGACAATCGCGAGGTGACGCTCGCCTACGTCGTGCGCGCCGTGACACCGGGCACCTACGACCACCCGGCCGCACAGGTGGAGGACATGTACCGTCCGCAATACTCCGCCCGCACGGCAACCGGCCGCATGCAGGTCGTCAAGGCCGAGTAAGGGGCTGAGCGAGAGGACAGGCCAATGGCGCTCTGGCGCAAGCTCCTGATAGGCTCCCTCGGCGGGGCGGCGTTCATCGCCGCCCTCGCCGCCGGGCTCGACTATGCCGATCGCGCCTATCCGCCGCCGGTCACCGTGGCGGACACCGTTTCAAAGGAAGTGCTCGACCGCGACGGCCGCCTGCTGCGGGCCTTCGCGACGCCGGACGGGCTCTGGCGGCTGAAGACCACGGCTGCCGATGTCGATCCGCAGTTTCTGCGCATGCTTGTGGCCTATGAGGACCGGCGTTTTCACGAGCATGCGGGTATCGACCCGCTGGCGCTGCTGCGTGCGGCCGGGCAGTTCGTCACGAATGGCCGCATCGTCTCCGGCGCCTCCACGCTTTCCATGCAGGTCGCCCGGCTGATCGAGCCGCGCGAGAACCGCTCGATGCTGGCCAAGCTGCGCCAGATGGCCCGCGCGGTCCAGCTCGAACGGCGCCTCTCCAAGGCCGAGATCCTCGATCTCTACCTGACGCTCGCTCCTTATGGCGGCAATCTGGAAGGTGTACGTGCGGCCAGCCTCGCCTGGTTCGGCAAGGAGCCGAAGCGTCTTTCCGTCGCCCAAGCCGCCCTTCTCGTCGCCCTGCCGCAGCTTCCCGAAAAGCGCCGGCCGGACCGGCACCGCGCTGTTGCGGAGAAGGCGCGCGAGCGCGTGCTCGCTCGCATGGCCGTTTCCGAGATCATCGGCGAGGGCGAGGCGGAGCGCGCCAGCGCGGAAGCGGTGCCCGACCGCCGCCGCCAGCTTCCCGCCTATGCCGCGCACCTTTCGGAGCTTGCGCTGCGCAAGGATACCAAGGCGGCCGAACACAGGACGACGCTCGACCGCACCGTGCAGGACGGGCTGGAGACGGTGGCGCGCGAGGCGGCCGAGCGACTCGGCCCAAAGGTCTCGATCGCCATGGTGATGGCCGATGCCCGCACCGGCGAGATCCTCGGCGAGGTCGGCTCGGCGGACTATTTCGACGGCAGCCGTGCCGGCTGGATCGACATGACGCGCATCCGCCGCTCGCCCGGCTCGGCGCTGAAACCCTTCATCTACGGCCTTGCCTTCGAGGAAGGCCTCGTCGCGCAGGAAACCATCGTCGAGGATCGGCCTGCCGACTTTTCCGGCTATCGTCCGCGCAATTTCGACATGACCTACCAGGGGGACGTCAGCGTGCGCAAAGCGCTGCAGCTGTCGCTGAACGTGCCCGCCGTGCGCCTGCTGGAGGCGGTCGGCCCGACGCGGCTGATGGTGCGCTTCCGCCGCGCGGAGGTGCATCCCGAGCTGCCGCCGGGCGAAACGCCCGGCCTTGCCATCGGCCTTGGCGGCGTCGGCATCACGCTGCGCGACCTCACCCAGCTCTATGCGGCGCTTGCCAATCGCGGCCTGCCGGTGCGCCTTGGCGATGGCATCGTGCGCGACGCAGCGGGGATAACGGGCGATCCGCTGCTCGACCCCGTCGCCGTCTGGCATGTCTCGGATGTGCTTTCCGGCGTCACGCCGCCCACCGGCAGCCGCCGCCTCGGTATCGCCTACAAGACCGGCACGAGCTACGGCTACCGCGATGCCTGGTCCGTCGGGTATGACGGCCGCCATGTGCTGGGCGTCTGGGTTGGCCGGGCCGACAACGGCGCGGTGCCGGGCCTCACCGGCTACGGCGCCGCCGCGCCCATCCTGTTCGAAGCCTTCGCCCGGTCCGGCCTCGCCATCACCGCACTGCCGCGCGCACCAGCCGGCGCGGTGCGCATTGTGCAATCCGAGCTTCCGGCAAGCCTTCGCCGCTTCTCGACCACGGCAAGCGGCCTTGTGGCCACGACCGCACGCGAACCGGCACCGGAAATCGTCTATCCGCCGGAAGGCGCCCATGTGGAACTCGGCGCGACGACCGGCAAAGACATCTCACCGCTCGTGCTGAAACTCCAGGGCGGACGGGCGCCCTTCCGCTGGCTCGCCAACGGCAAGGTCCTGCCCGATGCCGCGCGCCGGCGCACGACGCAGTGGATGCCGGAGGGGGCTGGTTTCTCGACGCTGACCGTCATCGACGCCGCCGGGCGGGCAGCCAGCGTCAGGGTGTTCATCGAGTAGCGTGGGTCGCCCCTCATCCGCCTGCCGGCACCTTCTCCCCGCAAGCGGGGCGAAGGAGATATCCGGTTTCCCCAACCATTACCCATTGGCAGGGCGCGTCCCCCGCATGCGGGAAGAGGGCTAGCGTCAGGGGTAACGCCAGAGCTGCGACGTCACCGGGACACTACCTTGCCGTATCCGTCAGCACCCATCCCGGCTTGCGCTTTTCCAGAAACGCCGTGACCCCCTCCGCCGCTTCCGGCGTCTCCCAGGTGTCGGCCAGGCGCGTCAGGGTCATGTCGATGACCTTGTCGTCGATCGGCGGGGCAAGCGCGTGGGCAAGCGCCTTCGCCGCCGCGACCGCCTCCGGCGAGGCCGCGAAATAGGGGGCGATCTCGGCCTCGACCGCCGCGTCCAGTGCCTCGGCCGGAACGACGGCGCTGAGGAGGCCGATATCGCGTGCGGTCGGTGCATCGAACAGACGAGCGGACGTAGCGAAGCGCAGGAAGGCGGCGGGGCCGATACGGGCGGCGACATAGGGGCTGATCGTCGCCGGGATGAGGCCGAGGCGGGTTTCCGTCAGGCCGAAGCGCGCACCTTCCACCGCGATCGCCGCATCGCAGACGCTGACGAGCCCGACACCTCCGCCATAGGCCTGGCCGTTGACCCGGGCAACGAGCGGCTTGGGCAGGTCGCGCAGCGCCTTCAGCATCACCGCAAGCCGGCGTGCCTCCACGATGCGCACCTCGCGCGTGGCCGCGATCTGCTCCTTCATCCAGTTGAGATCACCGCCGGCGCAGAAGCTTTCGCCCTCGCCGGTGAGCACGACGAGGCGCACGGCCCTGTCCTCGCCGAGAAGGCCGGCGACCGCCGTCAGTTCGCGGATCATCGGGCCGGACAGCGCATTGTGCTGCGCATGGCGGCGCAGCGTGAGCATAGCCACGCCGCGCCGGTCGACGGATACGGAAATCGTCTCGAAATTCATGGCTTCACCTCCTCGCCCCGCAAGGGCGCAAAATGCTAGGCGCCCTTGCCGGAGATCCGGCGCGCGAAAACGGCGGCCAGCGCCAGCTTCTCCCGGTCGAGGCCCGTCTCGAACCCCGCCGCCGCTAGCATGTCGGCGACGGCAAGCGTATCCACATTGCCGCGCGCACCCGGCGCATAGGGGCAGCCACCGAGCCCACCGACCGAGGCATCGAAGACGGCAAGTCCATGATCCAGCGCGACGCGGATATTGTCGAGCGCCATCCCGCCCGTATCGTGAAAATGGCCGGCGAGCCTTTCCGGCGCGGCAATCGTCAGCACGACATCCAGCATGGCCGCGACCTCTTCCGGCCGGGCGCGGCCGATCGTGTCGCCAAGGCTCACCTCGTGGCAACCAAGAGCCAGCAACTGCCCGACCACCCATGCCACGGCGGCGGGAGCCACCGGGCCGTCATAGGGGCATTGTACGACGCAGCTGACATAGCCGCGCAGCGGAATGCCATCGGCTTTCGCCGCTTGCGCGACCGGCCGGGCCCGCTCGATGCTCTCGGCGATCGAGCAGTTGAGGTTGGCCTGCGAAAAGCCTTCGGAGGCGGAGAGGAAGACGGCGACCTCATCGACACCGGCGGCTTTCGCCGCCTCGTAACCCTTCATGTTGGGCACCAGCGCCGCATAGGAAACACCCGGCCGGCGCGCGATACCGGCCATCACCTCGGCTCCGTCGGCAAGCTGCGGCACCCATTTCGGGCTGACGAAGCTCGTCGCCTCGATGCGGCGGAATCCGCAATCCGAGAGGCGATCGATCAGCGCAATCTTGTCCGCGGCGGGGATGATCGCCTTCTCGTTCTGCAGGCCGTCGCGGGCGGCCATCTCGACGATTTCGATGCGGCGACTCATGCGGCCTCCTCCGGCTCCAGCGCCAAAAGCAAGGCGCCTTCGGCCACCTGATCGCCGACGGCGACGGGCACCACGGCCACCACCCCGTCACGCGGGGCTGCCAGCACCAGCTCCATCTTCATCGCCTCCATGGTCACCAGCGCATCGCCGCGGGTGACGCGCGCGCCCGGCGCGACGGAGACGATGCGCACGAGCCCCGGCATCGGGGCAGAGAGCCGGTCACCACCCGCCGCTGCCTCGCCTTCGTGGCCGGCCTCCTCGGCAAGCGAAAAGGCATGGGCATGACCGCCGAGGAAGACGATGGTATCGGCACCCTCGTGATGAACGGTCGCAGACAGGATGCGGCCATCGACATCCGCGCGCACGGACCGGCCGTCGCTCGCCAGCAGGCCGATCTCGGTAGCGATGCCAGCGTGCTCGACGCGGAAACGGTTGCCGCCGCGGAAGGTGATCCGCAGCGCATGCTCCGCACCGCCATGGTCGAGAAAGACGCTCCGGGTCGCCTCGCTCCACAGCCGGAAACCGCGGACCTGGCTCCATGGATCAGGGTCGGCCGGTGCGTCAAGAAAGCCGAGCGCCGAGAGGGCGGCAAGTGCAAAAACCTCCTCGACTGCTTCGGGATCGGCCAGCAACCCCTCGCCTGCCCGACCGATCAGGCCCGTATCGACATCGCCCGCAGCAAAGGCCGGCAGGCGGCAGAGACGGGCGAGAAAACCGGTATTGGTCGTCAGCCCGCCGACGCGGCAGGCTTCGAGCGCCGCTTCCAGCCGCGCCAGCGCCTCCCTGCGGTTGCGACCATGGGTGATCACCTTGGCGATCATCGGATCGTAGTATGGGGTGATGATATCCCCGACGCGCACGCCGGAATCGATGCGCGCTTCGCCCGGCAGGTCGAAGACCGTAAGGCGGCCGGTCGCCGGCAGGAAGTCGCGCGCCGGGTTTTCCGCGTAGAGCCGGGCCTCGAAGGCCCAGCCGTCGATGACAAGCTCGTCCTGCCGCCTCGGCAGGGGTTCGCCTGCGGCGACGCGAAGCTGCCATTCGACGAGATCGAGACCGGTGATCGCCTCCGTCACCGGGTGCTCGACCTGCAGGCGCGTGTTCATTTCCATGAAGTAGAAGCGATCCTGCCGCAGGCCTTCGGAAACGTCCGCGATGAACTCGACGGTGCCGGCCCCGCTATAGCCGATAGCCGCGGCCGCACGCACCGCGGCCTCCCCCATCACGGCCCGCATCTCCGCCGTCATACCGGGTGCCGGCGCTTCCTCGATGACCTTCTGGTGGCGGCGCTGGAGCGAGCAATCGCGCTCGAAGAGATGCACGACATTGCCGTGCCCGTCGCCGAAGACCTGCACCTCGATATGACGGGGTTTGGCCATGTATTTCTCGACCAGCACGCGTCCGTCGCCGAAGGCGCTTTCCGCCTCGCGCCGGGCGCTTTCGAGCGCGGCGGCAAAATCGGCGGGCCGCTCCACCCGCCGCATGCCCTTGCCTCCGCCGCCGGCGCGGGCCTTGATCAGCACCGGATAGCCGATCGCCTCCGCCTCGCCGGCAAGGAAATCGGCCTCCTGCCGTTCACCATGATAGCCCGGCACAACCGGCACGCCGGCCTTTTCCATCAGCGCCTTTGCGGCGTCCTTCAACCCCATGGCGCGGATCGCACTCACCGAAGGGCCGATGAAGACGAGGCCCGCCGCCTCCACCGCCTCAACGAAATCGGGGTTCTCCGAGAGGAAGCCGTAGCCGGGATGCACCGCTTCGGCACCGCTCGCCTTGGCGGCCGCAATAATGGCCGCACTGTTCAGGTAGCTGCCGGCCGCCTCTGCCGGGCCGATGCGGATGGCCTCGTCGGCCATCGCAGCATGCAGGGCTTGGCGGTCCGCGTCGGAGTAGACAGCGACCGTCGCAACGCCCATGCGGCGGGCGGTGCCGATGACGCGGCAGGCGATTTCGCCGCGGTTGGCGATGAGGATCTTTCTGAACATCCTGCCTCCGGCAAACGGATAGGGAGACGCGGGACCGGGGTCCCGCGCGTTATCGTGCGGCAATGGCCTCGACCTCGAGCATCCACTTCTCGTCGAAGATGGCACAGACCACGACGCTCATCGCCGGGGCGATGGCGCCGAGATAGTCGCTGCGGATCTCGCGGTTGGCGGTCGCGTGGTGCCGGTCGGAGAGGAACGTCGTCACCTTGACGAGGTCGGCCTTGGACATGCCCGCCGCCTTCAGCTGCGCATCGATGTTGCGCCAGACGAGGCGGGCCTGTTCCTCGAAGGTTTCCGGCACCTTGTCGTCGTCCGACACGGGGATCTGGCCGCTGATAAACAGCAGCGTCTTGAAATCCTCGATCTTCACGGCCTGCGAATAGCCGCCGCGCGGGGCGGGTGCGTTCTTGGCATTGATGGTTTCGCGGTTCATGGCATTGCCTCCTCTACATCCTGAAGACGCCGAAACGAGTGGGCTCGACCGGCGCATTGAGCGCCGCCGAGAGCGAGAGCGCCAGCACGTCGCGCGTCTTGCGCGGATCGACGATGCCGTCGTCCCAAAGCCGTGCCGAGGCATAGAGCGGATGGCTCTGCCGGGCGAACATGTCGATGGTCGGCTGCTTGAAGGCGGCCTCCTCCTCGGTGCTCCAGCTGCCGCCCATGCGCTCGATGCCCTCGCGCCGGACGGTTGCAAGCACTCCCGCCGCCTGCTCGCCGCCCATGACGGCGATGCGGCTGTTCGGCCAGGTCCAGAGGAACCGCGGCGAATAGGCCCGGCCGCACATGCCATAGTTGCCCGCGCCGTAAGAGCCGCCGATCAGGACGGTGATCTTCGGCACCTTCGCCGTCGCCACGGCGGTGACAAGTTTGGCGCCATGTTTGGCGATGCCCTCGGCCTCGTATTTGCGGCCGACCATGAAACCGGTGATGTTCTGCAGGAAAAGCAGCGGAATGCCGCGCTGGGCGCAGAGTTCGATGAAATGCGCGCCCTTGAGGGCGGCCTCGGAGAAGAGCACGCCATTGTTGGCGATGATGCCGACCGGAAGACCATGCAGCGCGGCAAAGCCGCAGACGAGCGTGGTGCCGAAGCGTGCCTTGAACTCGTCGAAGCGGGAACCGTCCACCACGCGGGCGATCACCTCACGCACGTCGTAGGGCGTGCGCGTGTCGGCCGGCACAATGCCGAGCAACTCTTCCGGGTCGTAAAGCGGTGCGTTGCCTTCGCCGGATTTCGCGAGCGGCGGCTTGTGCGTGTTGAGATTGGCAGCGATCTGGCGGGCGATGGCAAGCGCATGGCGGTCGTCACGCGCGAGGTGGTCGGCGACGCCGGAAAGACGGGTGTGCACGTCGCCGCCGCCGAGATCCTCGGCCGTCACCACCTCCCCCGTCGCAGCCTTCACCAGGGGCGGGCCGGCAAGGAAGATCGTGCCCTGGTTCTCGACGATGACGGTCTCGTCACTCATGGCCGGAACATAGGCGCCGCCGGCCGTGCAGCTGCCCATAACGACGGCGACCTGCGGGATACCGGCGGCCGACATCTGCGCCTGATTGTAGAAGATGCGGCCGAAATGATCGCGATCAGGGAAGACCTCGTCCTGGTTCGGCAGGTTGGCGCCCCCGCTGTCGACGAGATAGATGCAGGGCAGCCGGTTCTCCGCGGCGATCTCCTGCGCGCGAAGATGCTTCTTCACGGTGATGGGATAATAGGTGCCGCCCTTCACCGTGGCATCGTTGCAGACGATCATGCATTCACGGCCGGAGACACGGCCGATGCCCGATATCATTCCGCCGGAGGGCGAGGCGCCGTCATAGAGGCCGTGACCGGCCGTGAGGCCGATTTCGAGGAAGGGAGAGCCGGGGTCGAGCAATTGCGCGACACGGTCCCGCGGCAGGAGCTTGCCGCGGGAAACGTGGCGCTCGCGCGCCTTCGCCCCGCCGCCATCCATGGCAAGGCCGGCTGCCTCCTCCACCAGGGCGAGCGCCTCGAGCATGGCCTTGCGGTTCGCCGCAAAGGTTTCGCTGCGGGTGTTCACGGCCGAAGGGATGACCGGCATCACAGCGTCTCCTGGAAAATTTCGCGGCCAATGAGCATGCGGCGGATTTCCGAGGTGCCGGCGCCGATCTCGTAGAGTTTCGCATCGCGCAGCAGGCGGCCCGTCGGATAATCGTTGATGTAACCGTTGCCGCCAAGGGCCTGGATGGCCTCTAGGGCCAGCTTCGTGGCGTTCTCGGCGGAAAGCAGGATGCAGCCGGCGGCGTCCTTGCGCGTCGTCTCGCCCCGGTCGCAGGCGGCGGCGACGGCATAGACATAGGCGCGCGCGGCATTGAAGGCGACATACATGTCCGCCACCTTGCCCTGCATCAGCTGGAATTCGCCGATCGGCCGGTCGAACTGCTTGCGCTCGTGCAGATAGGGGATGACGACGTCGAGGCAGGCGGCCATGATGCCGAGCGGGCCGCCCGAGAGCACCACGCGCTCGTAATCGAGACCGGACATCAGCACGTTGACGCCGCGCCCGACGGTGCCCATCACGTTCTCCTCCGGCACCTCGCAATCGGCAAAGACGAGTTCGCAGGTGTTGGAACCGCGCATGCCGAGCTTGTCGAGCTTCTGCGCCGTCGAGAAGCCCTTGAACCCCTTTTCCACGAGGAAGGCGGTGATACCGCGCGGGCCAGCTTCCGGGTCCGTCTTGGCATAGACGACCAGCACGTCCGCATCCGGCCCGTTGGTGATCCACATCTTGTTGCCGTTCAGCACGTAGCGGTCGCCGCGCTTTTCGGCACGCAGCTTCATCGAGACGACGTCGGAGCCGGCCCCCGGCTCCGACATGGCGAGCGCGCCGATATGTTCGCCGGAAATCAGCTTCGGCAGGTATTTTTCCCGCTGCGCGGCGCTGGCATTGCGCACGATCTGGTTGACGCAGAGGTTGGAGTGGGCGCCATAGCTGAGGCCCACCGAGGCCGAGGCGCGGCTGATCTCCTCCATCGCCACACAATGGGCAAGATAGCCCATGCCGGATCCGCCAAAACTTTCCGGCGCGGTGATGCCGAGCAGGCCAAGGTCACCCAGCTCACGCCAGAGCGGCATGGGAAAAGTGTTGCTGCGGTCGATTTCCGCCGCCTGCGGGGCGATACGGTCGCCCGCAAAACGCCGCACGCTCTCTCTCAGCGCGTCGATTTCCTCACCAAGCCCGAAGCTCATTGCAGCATCGTACATGTCCGTCCTCCCCGGCCGGATGCCCCGGCATCCGCCTGCTTCCTCAAATCGCGGAACCGAACGACCGGCTCCATCGCGGCCTCAGGCGGCCGCTCTGTCTTGTCCTGCCGTGTCGAAGACCAGGCGCATCTCCGCCTCGCGCGCCCGCACCCGCTTCACCGCCGCCTCCTTCACCGGGCCGTAACCACGAATTTCGCCGTAAAGCGACATGAGCGCAACGGCGGCATCGAGATTCTCGCAGCGAAGATTGTGCAACACGTGCTCGACCAGTGCCACATAGTCGGCGATGAGCTGGCGCTCCATGCGCCGCTCCGCCGTGCGGCCGAACGGGTCGAAGGCGGTGCCGCGCAGGCCCTTCAGGCCGGCGAGCAGGCCGAAGGCCGGCAGCATCCAGCGGCCAAAGCGGCGTTTCCGCGGACGACCGTTCGCATCCTCGCCTTTCAGGAAGGGCGGCGCGAGGTTGAAGGCGATGCTGTATTTGCCCTCGAACTGCTCCGCCAACCCGGCCTTGAAGGCGGGATCGGTGAAGAGTCGCGCCACCTCGTATTCGTCCTTGTAGGCGAGCAGCTGGGCATAGACATGCGCGACGGCGCGGACAAGCCGGTCGTCCGGCCCGAGGGCCCGTTCCGCCTCGCGCACACGCTCGACCAGCGCCTTGTAACGATCGGCAAGAGCGGCGTTCTGGTAGGCCGTCAGGTGTTTCACGCGATGAGCGACCAGTTCGTCCGGCGCCATGGTCTCCAGCATCGCGACCGGCTTGCCGGCATGCAGCAGGCGTTCGGCGCGGGCCGGGTCGGCGGCGATCAACCGGCCCCAGCCGAAGGCGGCGAGCGTGGCGTCGACGGCAACGCCATTCAGCACGATCGCCTGCTCGATCGACTGGCGCGTCAGCGGGATGAGGCCTTTCTGCCAGGCGAAGCCGGTCATCAGGATGTTCGTCGCCATGGCATTGCCGGCCACCTTCTCGGCGATCGTCGTGAAATCGAGAAGATGGGAGGGATCGCGCAGTGCGGTGCGCACCGTGCCCTCGACATCGCGGCGGCGGAAATCGAAGTCGCGCTGGCGCACGAAATCGGCGACCGGCGTCAGCTTGGTGTTGACGACGCCGGTCGTGCGGTGCTGGTCGCACAGCGTCACGGCATCCTTCGAGGCGGCCACAACGTCGTCGGCAGCAAGGAGGAGATCCGCACCGCCCGTGACGATGCGCGGCGAGGAGACGTCCTCGTCGGCAAGGCCGATGCGCAGGTGGCTCATCACGGCGCCGCCCTTCTGGGCAAGTCCGGCCATGTCGAGGATCATCGGCGACTTGCCGTCGAGATGGGCGGCCATGCCGAGGATGGCGCTGATCGTCAGGATGCCGGTACCGCCGATGCCGGCAATGGCGATGTTGTAGGAACGGTCGCCGATCGCAACGATGTCGGGCTCGACAACGCCCGACATGTCGGGATTGGCGCGCGCGGCCTTGCGCAGCCGGCCGCCTTCCACCGTCACGAAGGACGGGCAGAAGCCCTTGAGGCAAGAGTAATCCTTGTTGCAGGTCGACTGGTTGATCCTGCGCTTACGGCCGAACGCTGTGTCGAGCGGTTCGACGGAGACGCAGTTCGACTGCGTGGAACAGTCACCGCAGCCTTCGCAGACGGCGGGATTGATCAGCAGGCGAACCGGCGGGTCTTCCATCAGGCCCCGGGAGCGGCGGCGACGCTTCTCCGCCGCGCAGGTCTGCACATAGACGATGGCGGAGCAGCCGGGCGCCTCGCGGATATCGCGCATCACCCGGTCCATCTCGCCGCGGTGCCGCACGATGACGCCGGGCGCAAGCATCGCCCGCGAATAGGCGTCCGGATGATCGGAAACAAGGTAGATCGGCGCCACACCCTCGTCATGCAGCTGCCGTGTCATCACTTCGGGGCTGAGGGGGCCATCGACGGGCTGGCCACCGGTCATGGCCACCGCATCGTTGTAGAGCAGCTTGTAGGTGATGTTGACGCCGGCGGCGACGGACTGGCGGATCGCCAGGATGCCGGAATGATAATAGGTGCCGTCGCCGAGATTGACGAAAATGTGCTTCTCGTCGCTGAAGGGCGCAATGCCCGACCACGGCACGCCCTCGGCACCCATATGGGTGAAGGTCGTGGTGTCGCGGTCCATCCACTGCACCATGTAGTGGCAACCGATGCCGGCGGTCGCCCGGCTCCCCTCCGGCACCTTCGTCGAGGTGTTGTGCGGACAGCCGGAGCAGAAATAGGGCACGCGCTCGACCGGCGCCATGTGCGCCTTGCGGATCTTCTCGCGCTCCAGGAGATAGGCGAGTTCATTGGAAATGACCGTCTTCAGGCCGGCGTAGAAGTCGAACTGCAGGAGGCGGGCGGCGATCGCCCGCGCCACCATGCCGACGGACAGTGCCTCCGACAGCGGCAGGAACGGCTTGTCCTGATGATCGAACTTGCCGACGATGCGCGGCCGCTCGCCGTGGTGCCAATTGAAGAGCTGCTGCTTGATCTGGTTCTCGATGATCTCGCGGCGCTCCTCGACGACCAGCACCTCCTCGAGGCCCTGCGAGAACTCGCGCACGCCCTCCGGCTCCAGCGGCCAGGGCATGCGGACCTTGTAGATGCGCATGCCGATCTCGGCCATCTCGGCCGGACCGAGCGAAAGCTCCTTCAGCGCCTGGAGCACATCCTCATAGGCCTTGCCCGACGCGATAATACCGAAGCGGGCGCGCGGCACGTCGTGCGTCACCTCGTCCACCCGGTTGGCGCGGGCAAAGGCAATGGCGGCATACCCCTTGTAGGTCTGGAGGCGCTCGTCCTGCGGCAGCGGCGGATCGGGCCAGCGCAGGCTGAGGCCATCCCGCGGCAACTCGAAATTGTCCGGGATGACGAACTGGCGGCGTTCGCCCGCAAGATCGACGGAAGCCGTCGTCTCGACCGTGTCGGCGATGAACTTCATGCCGACCCAACAGCCGGAATAGCGCGACATGGCGGTGCCGAGCAGGCCGTATTCGATGAATTCATGAATCGAAGACGGATAGAGCACCGGGATCAGCGCCGACATGAAGGCATGGTCCGACTGGTGCGGAATGGAGGACGACTTTGCCGAATGGTCGTCGCCGGCAAAACAGAGCACGCCGCCATGTTTCGCGGTGCCGGCGGCATTGGCGTGCTTCAGCACATCGCCACAGCGATCGACGCCCGGCCCCTTGCCATACCAGTAACCGGCGACGCCATCATAGCGCGCACCCGGGGAAAGGTGGAGCTGCTGCGTGCCCCAGACGGCGGTGGCCGCCAGATCTTCGTTGACGCACGGCCGGAACACGATGTCGTGCGCCGCCAGGTGCTTCTTCGCTTTTGCAAGCTGCTGGTCGTATCCGCCGAGCGGCGATCCACGATAACCCGAGATGAATGCGGCGGTGTTCAGCCCCGCAGCACGGTCGCGCCGCATCTGAACGATGGGCAGGCGCACGAGGGCCTGCGTGCCGGAAAGGAAGATCCTTCCCTCCTCCGCCATATACTTGTCCTCGAGAGAAAAGCTCTGCTTGAGCATGACTTCCTCCTCGATGGCTCTCCTCCATGAAAGCCATCCTCCATATGTAGGAGCCTACCCATGGATTGGGAGGAGCGGGTCCTTATTTTCGCGGTGGAGAATCACGGTTTGAGGATGGCATCCGCAAAGAATGCCCTCCGGTGCAAAGCCATCCTCATTTCCCGTCAGATCGGAACGCGATGCGTGTTCTTCAGCTCATCGAGCGCGAAGCTGGAATTGACGAAGCCGACGCCGGGCAGCCGCAGAAGCGCCTTCTTCAGGATCTCTTCGTACTGGCGCACACTGCTCGTCAGGACACGCAGCACATAGTCGTGGTCGCCGGTCATGGAGTAACACTGCACGACCTCGGGCATATGCTTCACCGCCTTCTCGAATTCCAGCAGCGTCGCCTCGTCGTGCTGCTTCAGCCGCACGAAGCAGAACACCGACACCTCGAATCCGACACGCTTCGGATCGACGGCGACGATGCGGCCGCGGATGATGCCCTGCCGTTCCATCTCCTTGATGCGCCGCCAGCAGGGCGTGTGGCTGAGGCCGACGCGCTCGCCGATCTCGGCGACCGTGAGCTCCGGCTCGCTCTGGAGCAGCCGCAGGATCTTGCGGCTCGTCTCGTCCATGCCGCCTTCGCCCATCTCACAGGAGCCCACGGGTAGAGAGGTTGCGCATCAGCGCCGTGATGCCGAAGGTCCAGGGCGGGCATTCGGTGGAAAGGCGCACCGTGTTGGTGAGGGCGCCGAGCTCGGCATTGGAGATCGTCACCCGGTCGCCGGTCTTATGGGTAAACCCCTGGCCGGGCGTGTCGCGGTCCTCGACGGGCGCGAAAAGCGTGCCCATGAACAGCAGGAAACCGTCGGGGTATTGATGGTGCTTGCCGATCGTCTGGGCGACGAGATCGAGAGGATCGCGGCTGATCTCGCGCATCGTGCTGCGCCCCTTCAGGACAAACCCGTCCTCGCCCTCGATCAGAAGGTCGAGATCGGCCTTGCGCACGTCGTCGATCGAATAGGTCGCGTCGAAGAGGCGGATGAACGGGCCGATGGCGGCGGAGGCATTGTTGTCCTTCGCCTTGCCGAGCAGCAGCGCCGAGCGCCCTTCGACGTCACGCAGGTTCACGTCGTTGCCGAGCGTCGCACCCTTGACGCGACCCCGGCTGTCGACAGCAAGCACGATTTCCGGCTCCGGATTGTTCCACTTGGAGATCGGGTGCAGCCCGACCGAGGCGCCCCAGCCGACGGCGGCCAGAACCGGCGCCTTGGTGAAGACCTCGGCATCCGGCCCGATCCCGACTTCGAGATATTGCGACCAGACGCCTTCCTCGATCAGCGCCGCCTTGACCTTTGCCGCTGCCTCCGAGCCCGCCTTCAGGTCGCGCAGGCTGTCGCCGATGATGGCGATGACACGGCCGCGCACCTTCTCCGCCAGCGCCGGATTGCCCGCCGCCTTCTCCTCGATCACACGCTCGATCATCGAGCGGGCGAAGGTGACCCCGCAGGCCTTGACCGCCTGGAGGTCGCAGGGCGCGAGCAGATGGGGCCGGGAGAAATTGCCGGCACCCTCGATGGAGTTCTCCAGCACCGCGACGAGCGCACCGAGGTTCTCACCGGGCGCGGCATGCGCAACAGCGGCCGGATCGTCCTTCTCCAGCAGGGCCTGCATGGTGGGAATCTCGGAAGACGTGATGTCGCGCAGCCTGCCGTCCTGCAGCACCACGATCGCCGGACCCTGCACATCCGGCCGCCAGATGCGCCCGACAAAAGTCCCTTGCGAAAAATCTCCTGCCGTCACCGTCACGCGCCGCTCCTCCTGAAAACCTCGACAGGAGTTCTAGACCGAAAAGCATGGCAGGGAACAGGGTAGAGACAGGCGTGCACAAACGAAAATAAGGGGATGGCGGGCGAGACCGCCGCCATCCCGTCCTGTCAGGCCGGCCGGGTGCGCACAGCCGAGACGATGGTGAGTGCTGCCAGCAACAGAACAGCACCGCTGGCCACGAAGACGCTCGTCACGCCGCTTGCATCGAACAAGGCTCCGCCTGCGGCGGCGCCGGTGGCGATGGCGAAGTTGATGGCGGCGACGAAGAGGCCGCCTGCGCTCTCGGCCTCATCCGGCACCGCGCGGGTGATCCACGTCGACCAGGCGACCGGCACGGCACCGAAGGCTAGGCCCCAGAGGGCGACCATGGCCGCATCGCCGGCAAGGCTGCCGCCGAAGGTGGAGAGCGAGAGAGCGAGCACCCCCATCACGACGGGCATGATCGTCAACGTGAAGCGCATGGAGCGCTCCAGCAGCACGGCGCCAAGATAGTTGCCGAAGAAGGTGGCGATGCCGAAGCCGAGGAGAACAGCCGAGAAACCCTCGACACCGAGACCAGTCACCGTTTCAAGGAACGGCCTGATATAGGTAAAGAAGGCAAAATGACCGGTGAAGACGAGCAGGATCGCGAACATTGCGAAGCCGACGCCCGGCCGTGCCAAGACCTCGACGAGCGTGCCGAAGCGCGAATGGCCGCGCGGCGGAAGCGAAGGCAGCGTCGCAAGCTGCACGACGAGCGCCAACGCGCCGAGTACGGCAGCGCCCAGAAAGACATTCCGCCAGCCGACGATATCACCGACATAGCTGCCGACGGGCGCCGCGAAGACCGTGGCTGCCGAAACGCCGAGGAACATGACCGACAAGGCCTTCGGTACGACGGCCTCCGGCACCAGCCGCATCATGGTGGCCGCCGAAAGCGTCCAGAAACCGCCGAGCGCCATGCCGAGCAGCACCCGCCCAGCCAGCAGCATGGCGAGATTGGACGCCATCGCCACCAGGAGGTTCGAGAAGATCAGGAGGACAGAAAGGCCAAGCAGCACGAGCCGCCGGTCGATCCTGCGCGTCACCACCGTGATCAGCAGGCTCGTCACCAGCGCGACCGCCGCCGTCGCCGTCACCGCCTGGCCGGCCATGCCCTCGGAAATCCGGAGATCTGCCGCCATCGGCGTCAGCAGGCTTGCGGGGAGGAACTCCGCCCCCACCAGCCCGAACACGCCGAACGTCATTGATATCACGGCCCCCCAGGCCGGCCGCGCGTCCGCGTCGCTTTGCGGCGCTGCGATTGTTGCATCCGTCATCTGACATCCCTTTCCTGTTGCAGTGCGTGCTGCAAAAGGTGGGTTGAAACGCAAGACGCACAATGTCATTTTATCCGCAATGTTTGATCAATCGTCCGGCCTTCAAAAAAACAAGCATGATCCCGTCAGCGAACTCCTGATGGGCATGCGCCTGCGCGGTGCCAGCTACGGCCGGCTCCAGCTCAGCCCACCCTTCGGCATCCGCTTTCCGGCGGGGCCGGAAGCCCGCTTCCATTTCGTCGCCCGCGGCAAGGTCCTGCTGCGCGCGCCGGGCGAGGTCGGGCGCGAACTCGCCTGCGGTGATGCCGTGCTTCTGCCGCGCGGCGAAGTGCACGAGATCGTCACCGGATCGCACGTCCAGATCCGTGACTACGAAAGTTACACGCGAAAGCCGCTCTGCGCCGATGTGGCAGCGGTGGAGGCCTGTATCAAGACCGCCGACCGGGAAAACGATACGCTGATCTTCACCGGCCGCATGGAGTTCGAACTCGACACGTTGCACCCGCTGGTCGGCCTCATGCCGCCGATCATGTCGGTCGGCGCGCTGATCGGCCGGCAGCCCGAACTGATGCCGCTGCTCGATGCCATGGAACGGGAAATGGGGGAGGAGCGTGTGGGCTCGGCCGGCATCCTCGCGCGCCTTGCCGACGTGATCGCCGCGTCCATCGTGCGTGGCTGGGTGGAGTGCGGCTGCGGCGATGCGACGGGCTGGATCGAGGCGCTGCGCGACCCGCGCCTCGGCCGCGTCATTGCGGCGTTGCACCGCGAGCCCGGCAGGAACTGGACGCTTGCCGACATGGCCGGGGAAATGGGCAGCTCCCGCTCGGTCTTCGCAAAACGCTTCGTCGAGGTGACGGGCGTCACGCCGCAGCGCTACGTCCTCGCCCTGCGCATGCGCCTTGCCGAGCAATGGTTCCGCCGCGACAAGCTCTCGATCGACACCGCCGCCCGCCGCCTCGGCTTCGGCTCGCAGGCCGCCTTCGCCCGCGCCTTCAAACGCGTCGTCGGCGAACCACCGGGACACACGCGCAAGAAGACGGCGGCGGCGAGCGCTTTGGAAAATGGGACGGCGGGGAGGAGAAAGAATGGTGCTGCTAGAGAGATTTGAACTCTCGGCCTCTCCCTTACCAAGGGAGTGCTCTACCCCTGAGCTATAGCAGCATCCGGCGAAACGAAGGTCTGTTCCGCGTGAGCGAGGGCCTATTGCCATAGGTCATCCGGCAGTGCAAGCGGCGATTTCGCGATTGTTGCAACAAATCTGGTGACGGCGGTGCTTTTTTGCCGGGATGGATTTCGATAAGAGGACGGAGATGAACGGCAAAGACGAGACAAAAAGCGGGAAGATCAGGACCGAAGCGGAGATTCGCGCGGAGCGGCTGGCCAAGACGTTGCGCGACAATCTCCAGCGGCGAAAACAGCAGGCGCGCGCCCGCCGGGCCGGCGCGGCGGACGAAACGACCGGACTTCCCGGAGGCAATCCTGCCGCAAAAAAAGACGAATCGGACGGTTAGTCGGGCATGTCTTCAGCCGAAGACGACGGGGGTGGTTTTCCAACCGGCGCGCGCAAAAGGGCGGGCGGCCGGCATGGTCTTCATTTTTCGATCGCGATGCTCTAAAGAGGCCGCCATCTCCGAAAGCCGAAATTCTTTGAGAAAGGCGGGCCCGGCCCGTAATCGCACATGGATCGTATCCGAATTGTAGGCGGCAACGAACTTCGGGGCACCATCCCGATTTCCGGCGCCAAGAATGCCGCGCTGCCGCTGATGATCGCCTCGCTTCTCACCGACGACACGCTGACGCTGGAAAACGTGCCGCACCTTGCCGACGTCGAGCAGCTCATCCGCATCCTCGGCAACCACGGCGCCGACATTTCCGTCAATGGCCGCCGCGAGCGCCAGGGCGAAGGCTATTCGCGCACGATCCACTTCACCTCGCGCAACATCGTCGACACCACGGCGCCCTACGAGCTCGTCTCGAAGATGCGCGCCTCCTTCTGGGTCATCGGCCCGCTGCTTGCCCGCGAAGGCAAGGCCCGCGTCTCGCTGCCAGGCGGCTGCGCCATCGGCACGCGCCCGGTCGACCTCTTCATCGAGGCGCTTGCCGCGCTTGGCGCGAAGATCGAGATCGACGGCGGCTACATCGAGGCGACGGCGCCGGACGGCGGTCTTATCGGTGCGCGCTACACCTTCCCGAAGGTCTCCGTCGGTGCGACGCACGTCCTGATGATGGCGGCGACGCTCGCCAAGGGCACGACGGTCATCGGCAATGCCGCCCGCGAGCCGGAAGTGCAGGACCTCGCCAAGTGCCTCAACGCCATGGGCGCCAAGATATCCGGTGCAGGCACCGCGACGATCACCATCGAGGGCGTCACCCAGCTGTCCGGCGCGCGCCACCGCGTGCTGCCCGACCGCATCGAGACCGGCACCTATGCCATGGCGGTCGCCATGACGGGCGGTGACGTGACGCTCGAAGGCACCGATGCTGCGCTGCTCGATACCGCACTCGAAGCGATCCGCCGGTCCGGCGCCGAGATCACCTCGACGGAAAGCGGCATCCGCATCGTGCGCAATGGCGGTGGCATCAAGCCGGTCGACGTGGTCACCGATCCCTTCCCGGGCTTCCCGACCGATCTGCAGGCCCAGTTCATGGGCCTGATGACCAAGTCGAGCGGCATTTCGCACATCACCGAGACGATCTTCGAGAACCGCTTCATGCATGTGCAGGAGCTGGCCCGCCTCGGCGCGAAGATCTCGCTCTCCGGCCAGACGGCCAAGATCGAAGGCGTCGAGCGGCTGCGCGGCGCCCCGGTCATGGCAACGGACCTGCGCGCCTCGGTCTCGCTGGTCATCGCCGGCCTTGCCGCCGAAGGCGAGACCATGGTCTCGCGCGTCTACCACCTCGACCGCGGTTTCGAGCGGCTCGAGGAGAAGCTCACCCGTTGCGGCGCCGTCGTCGAACGCGTCAGCGACTGATCTTCCTTGCGCGGCAGGCGTTGCAGTCTGCCGCGCGCCGTCCTATCTCGTGGGAAAGACCGGGATGCTGCAAACCGCGGCGTTCCCAAGCATTTTCCGCAATGCCGCTTGCGAAGGCGCTTTCCCGCCCCTTCGCCGGATTGCCCCTGAAGGACGCGCCATGGACAGCCTGAAACTGCTCGCTCTCGATACGGAAGACCTTTCCGTCGTTTCCACCCATCTGCAGGACGCCGTCTTCAAGACCGACGGCCTCTCCTATGACGCCCGCCACGGCATCTTTTCCGTCGTCGTCAACCGCTTCGTCTGGGAAAAGGCGGCCGGCCGCGGCAAGGCCTTCGAGCGCCGCCGCGCCGTCGTCGCCTTCAAGCGTGTCAACGCCGTGCGCTCGCTCGGTATCGACCGCAAGGACCAGGACGCCGTCTTCTCCTTGCTCGCCGTGAATTTCACCCAGAAGGGCGAAGGCCCGGACGGCACGCTGGAACTCGTACTCTCCGGCAGCGCCTCCATCGCGCTCGATGTGGAATGCGTCGAAGTTCAGCTTGCAGATACCGGCGGGGCATGGGAAACCAGCTTGAAGCCCCGCCATCCGGCGGTTTGAAGGATTTTTGCCGGCGCTTTGGCCGGAAGACGACAGGACGGACGACTTGGCGATCAGACTTGACTACCAGAGCAGTGATTTCGAAAGCCGGTTCGCTGCCTTCCTGACCACCAAGCGCGAGGTCTCCGAAGACGTCAATGCCGTCGTGCGCACGATCATCGAGGACGTGCGCGCCCGCGGCGACGCGGCGCTGGCCGACTATTCGAAGAAATTCGACGGCCTCGATTTTTCCGTCACCTCCATGCGCGTCTCGCTGGAGGAGATCGAGACGGCCTATGACGCGGTCGATCCGAAGATCATCGCCGCGCTCGAGCTTGCCGCCCAGCGTATCGAAAAACACCATGCCCGCCAGCGGCCGAAGGACGACATCTACGAGGATGACATCGGCGTCGGCCTCGGCTCGCGCTGGACGGCAATCGACGCCGTCGGCCTCTACGTGCCGGGCGGCACCGCGAGCTATCCGAGTTCCGTGCTGATGAATGCCGTACCGGCCAAGGTCGCCGGCGTGCCGCGCCTCGTCATGGTCGTGCCGGCGAAGGACGGCGAGATCAACCCGGCAGTGCTCGCCGCCGCGCGCATTGCCGGCATCGACGAGATCTATCGCATCGGCGGCGCGCAGGCTGTCGCGGCCCTTGCCTACGGCACGCATACGATCGCCCCTGTCGCCAAAATCACCGGACCGGGCAATGCCTTCGTCGCCGCCGCCAAGCGCCAGGTCTTCGGCACGGTCGGCATCGACATGATCGCCGGTCCCTCCGAAGTGCTCGTCATTGCCGATGGCGACAACGATCCGGACTGGCTCGCCGCCGACCTTCTCGCCCAGGCCGAACACGATGTCGGCGCGCAATCGATCCTCGTCACCGACAGCGTGGTGCTTGCCGACGCGGTCGAGGCCGCCGTCGAGCGGCAGTTGAAGACGCTGAAGCGTGCCGAGACCGCCGCCGCGAGCTGGCGGGATTTCGGCGCCATCATCCTCGTGCCGGACCTTGTCAGGGCCGTGCCGCTCGCCAACCGCATCGCGGCCGAGCACCTGGAGATCGCCACCGCCGATCCCGACGCGCTAATGTCCAAAATCCGCAATGCCGGCGCCATCTTCGTCGGCCGCCACACGCCCGAGGTCATCGGCGACTATGTCGGCGGCTCGAACCATGTGCTGCCGACAGCCCGGTCCGCCCGTTTCTCCTCCGGCCTCTCGGTGCTCGACTACATGAAGCGGACCTCGATCCTCCGGCTCGGCGCCGACCAGTTGCGGGCCCTCGGCCCTGCCGCCGTCACGCTTGCCGAGGCCGAGGGGCTCGGCGCGCATGCCCGTTCCGTCGCCATCCGGCTCAACCTGGAGACATAGGGCATGGGCCAAAAGGGCAGCTTCCGCCTCTGCGACGTGGTGCTGGACGACACGATCGGCCGCGCCACGCCCGATGTGGAGCACGAGCGTGCCGTTGCCATCTTCGACCTTATCGAGGAGAATTCGTTCGAGCCGATCGGCCATGCGGGCGGCCCCTACCGCCTCAACATCTCGCTGCTCGATTCCAAGCTGGTCTTCGCCATCCGCACCGAAGCGGGCGAGGCCGTGGCCACCCATATCCTCTCGCTGACGCCCTTCCGGCGCATCGTGAAGGACTATTTCCTGATCTGCGAGAGCTACTACCAGGCGATCCGCTCGGCAACGCCCAGCCAGATCGAGGCGATCGACATGGGCCGGCGCGGTATCCACAACGAGGGCTCGCAGACGCTGATGGACCGGCTTTCGGGAAAGATCCGCTTCGACTTCGATACCGCGCGCCGGCTTTTCACGCTCGTCTGCGTTCTCTACTGGCGCGGGTGAGTGGATGGAGGGCGTCTTCCCGGCACCACAGGAAGCCCGGTCGCGAACGCCCCGTTCGATACTCTTCATGTGCCGCATGAATGCGGTGCGCTCGCCGATGGCCGAGACGATCGCCCGCAGCGTGCTGCCTGGCACCTATGTCGCCTCGGCCGGCGTGCGTCCCGGCGAACGCGATCCGTTCGTCGATGCCGTGCTCGGCGAAGTGGGCCTCTCGCTCGGCCGCCATGCGCCGCACTCGCTCGACGAACTGGAGGACGATTATTTCGACCTCATCGTGACGCTCGCCCCGGAAGCGCACCACGCCGCGCTCGAGCTCACCCGCTCCATGGCCGTCGACGTCATGTACTGGCCGACGCCCGATCCGACAGTGGCGACCGGCACCCGCGAGCAGATTCTCAGCTCCTACCGCGAGGTTCGCGAGTTCCTGAAGATGCTGATAGAGAAGCGTTTGAAGGCCCCCGGCTAGGCGCATAGCTGCCCTGTTTCCGGCAAATGCAGAAAGCCGGCGCTTCGGTGTTCACAAAGCACTGGGGATTGTGTAGTTTCCGGCAACTTTTTCGAGGCGGGCATCCGGCCTCCCCGAATCCACCCTACAGGAATATCGCTCAAAGATGGCAAAAGAAGAAGTCCTCGAATTTCCCGGCGTCGTGACGGAACTGCTCCCGAACGCCACCTTCCGCGTCAAGCTCGAAAACGAGCATGAGATCATCGCACACACCGCAGGCCGCATGCGCAAGAACCGCATCCGCGTTCTCGCCGGCGACAAGGTACTGGTCGAGATGACGCCCTATGACCTCACCAAGGGCCGCATCACCTATCGTTTCAAGTAAGCTCCTCCCAACGGGATGTGCGGCCGCGCCTCTGCCCGGCCTGCAGCCCGAGAGCTGAAACCGGCGCACCCCGGAGATCCCATGGCGCAGACCGACACGCTCATCCTGGCATCCGGCTCGCCGCGCCGCGTCGAACTTCTCGCGCAGGCGGGCATTGAACCCGCACGCCTGATGCCCATGGACATCGATGAGACGCCGAAGCGCTCCGAGCATCCCCGCTCGCTGGCGCGCCGGCTCTCCACGGGCAAGGCACAGGCGGCGCTCGCTGCCATCAAGGGTGATCCCGCCTTTGCCGGCAGCTATATCCTGGCGGCCGATACGGTCGTCTCCGTCGGCCGGCGCATCCTGCCGAAGACGGAGATGATCGACGAGGCCTCCAGCGCCCTGCACCTGCTCTCCGGCCGCAGCCACCGTGTCTTCACCGGCGTGTGCCTCGTCACACCGGACCGGACCGTGCGCCAGAAGGTCATCGACACGAAGGTCCGCTTCAAGCGGCTCTCGACCACCGACATCGAGGCCTATCTCGCCTCCGGCCAATGGCGCGGCAAGGCAGGCGGCTACGCCATCCAAGGCATTGCCGGCAGCTTCGTCGTCAAGCTGGCTGGCTCCTACACCAACGTGGTCGGCCTGCCGCTGTACGAAACCCTCGCCCTGCTATCCGGCGAAGGCTTCGACGTGCATGCCGGCTGGACGGACGCCTGACGTGGTGAACGAGAGCGAAAAACCGACGGCCATCGTCGCCCCCTTGCGCAAGGCCGTACCCTGCCCGATCTGCAAGCGCCCTTCGGCGCGCGAGCACTATCCCTTCTGCTCGAACCGCTGCCGCGACGTCGATCTCAACCGCTGGCTCTCCGGCTCCTACGCCATTCCCGTCGCCGACGACGAAGCGAAAGCCGACGAGGACGATATGTGACGCTCCTGTCACACGCCGAAAACACAATCTTTTCCACAACTTGCAAAGCCAGCCATTTTTCCCGCAAAAAACACCCGAGAGGGCTGGACACATTTTTGCAAGATGCTATAACCCCGCTCGCTTCCGGGGCGAAACCAAGCGCCCCACGGATTTCCAAGTGAAATCCAACCAGATGCCCGGATAGCTCAGTTGGTAGAGCAGCGGATTGAAAATCCGCGTGTCGGTGGTTCAAATCCGCCTCCGGGCACCATTAAGCCCTTAAAATCATTGAATTTTTGAAAAGCTCTTTGAGCCAGCATGTGCTGGAAATACGCTAGCACACGTCTAGCACACCCCGCAAAATTGCTCTTTTCCTTCAAGGCCCGGCATGCCTGCCACGGTCATGCGTTCGCACAGTTTTAGCGCAGGCGTGCTAGCAGCGTATCCGTTCCACTTTTCGGACTGTGCCGGTTACTCGCATGTAAAGACGAAAGACGACGGCGTTGGAGCCGTCGACGAGAGCGACGAATTTGTGACCTACGTGTTTCGGTTAAAGGAGAGGATTAGCCGCAAATGGATCACGCCTTAGATGCGGCGACCCTGCCTCCGGGTGCCACATACATTCCCGAATTCCTTTCCCGAGAGGAGGAGGCAATCAAAGATCAGCTCGACGCCGGAGAATGGAGCAATGCGCTTAAGCGCCGCGTGCTGCATTTTGGCTATCTCTATGACTATAGAGCGCGTGCCGTTTTGGCAGACGCTTATCTAGGTAAGCTACCTCCATGGCTTGAAACGTTTGCAGAACGATTGGTCACGCGGGGCTATTTCGTTGATTTGCCAGATCAAGTGATCGCGAATGAGTATTTGCCGGGTCAAGGCATAAGCGCCCACGTCGATTGTGCGCCGTGTTTCGATGACACGATCATTTCGATAAGCCTTTTGTCCCAATGCGAGATGAATTTTCGGGAACGATCCAGTTCCAGATCACTTGCAGTTTTGCTCCATCCACACTCAGGCATATTGCTGAAGGGGGTGAGCCAATATGACTGGACGCATGAAATTCCAGCCCGAAAGTCAGATGTCGTGGACGATACGAAAGTGAATCGCGGCAGAAGGATATCTCTGACGTTTCGAAAGGTTATTCAGGCTACTGGAAAACCTCTTTAAAGCATCCCTCAGCTCCTTGGGGGTCGAGGGATGCTGTCAGTTTAGCCAACCAGCCGCTTAGCCACACGGGGAAAGCATTTTGCTGGGGGCCGTAAAATGCTTAGTGAGAATTCGCGTTGCTCATCCCCGCGAATTTCGAGGCGTCCCCAGAGCGCCTTTACGCCTCGATTGATAGCTCCAAAATTCGGATATTTGCTGCGGTAGCCGCGGGTTTGAAAACATCTTTTCGTTCCGGCTTCCCCGTCGAAGTCGCGCATGGCCTAACCTATATCATAACAACGGCTTCGACTTTGATCGAGCGAGATAATGCCGGTGATCTTGTAAGGCTTTTTCTTTCGACGATAACCGTAATAGCGGGCAGCTGACTGGATTTTCCGCCAGTCCACCCCGGGGAAGACCTCGCAGATTTCCTCTTTTCTAGCCTCCGGATAGAGTTTCCGTAGTTGCTGTCTCGCTGACCAGTGCCAGGGAGGCACCAAACCTAATTTTTGGCAACGTGTTTGGAATGCCTTTTTTGATCGCGTACCCGACCTGCGTGAATCGCTTCAATCGCTGGTGGCGAGCGGGTCATTGGACACACATTCTACAAGCTGTCTCAAAGGCTTACGACGGCGACATCCAGGTGATCGGCAGTTCTTCGATCCGGGCTCACCGGCATGGGCGAACGGCTCGAAAAGGGAGCGATCCCATTGCATGGGTCATTCACGCGGTGGGCTGACCACCAAGATGCATGTGCTCTTCAATGTCCCCGGTCGGTCCGATCCGGGTGAAACTGACCGAAGGCCAGGCGCATGACGGGCGCTCGGCGGCTGACATGTATGGGTCGATCGGTGCGGGCCAGACGCTGCTCGCTAATCGCGCCTACGTCAGCGACGCATTACGTGATACTCTCACCGCCTGCGGTGCGGTGGCCAACAGCCGCCCCATGCCGACGCAAAGGCGTTTTCCGGCCTTTGACGCTGTGCTCTATAGCAGACGCAACCGCGCCGGACGCTTCTTCAGCAAGATCAAACACTTCCGAGCCGTTCCAACCCGACACGACAAACGCGACGACACCTTCCTGGCATCCATCCAACTCGACGCACTACGAATATGGCTGCGGACTTATGAGCCAGTGGCCTAGCCGGCCGAGCGCGCCGCTTCTTCCATTTCCTCCCAGCTTTCGTCCATCGCGTAGGTCGGCGAGAGGAAGGGGATGCCGATGTGGCCGTAGCGGATGGACAGTTGGCGTTCGGCGGTTTCCTCGTCGATCCGGGCGATGCGGGCGAGGTAGATGACGGAGGCAAGGCCCGTGCGGTCGGAGCCCGAACGGCAATGGATGAGGATCGGGCGGGGCGCGTCCTTTAGGAGCGTGGCGAGTTCGTCCGCCGCCTTGGGGTCGAGACGCCGGTCGGCCTGCATGGGGAAATCAATGAGGGTGAGGCCGAGACGCTTGGCTGCGGCGACCTCGTCCCTGTACCAGGCCGCCCGCTCGTTCCGCCCCCTCAAGTTGACGATGGTTCGGATCTTGTAGCGCGCGGCATAGGCTGCGATCTCGGCCGGCGTGGGCTGGTTCGAGCGGTAGACCTCTCCGGGCACCACGGTGGCGAAATTGCCGGTGAGCTGGATCGCCACGAGATAGATGCCGAGCACGACGCCTGCCGCGCCATAGGTAAGCGCAACCCACTTCAAGAACCGCTTCATGCCTGCCTTCCCTGCCAATCGTGGTGGCAGGATCGGCCGTGCGCCTGACAGGAGCCTGAACGTCAGCCAGCGGCACAAAATCCGCACTCTTCCATCACCGATTTCGATGGGTATGTCAGCGAAACTGGCGTGAATGACGGGCAGAAACCGGCTAGGTCTTGGGCCCGTCATCGTCGTGAAACGTGTTCCAATCCTGTCGGAGTGATCTTCCATGTCCCTCATCGAAAGCCTCAGCCCGCGCTCGCTCCGCGCCCCGGAAAGCGGGATCGTCGAAGTGGTCAACTATGCGCGCGGGCGCGACGGGCTGATCCCGCTCTGGGTTGGCGAAGGGGACCTGCCGACGCCGGACTTCATTGCCCGGCCCGCAGCCGAGGCGCTGCTGCGCGGCGAGACCTTCTACACCTGGCAGCGCGGGATTCCGGAGTTGCGCGCCGCCCTTTCGCGCTACTATGCCCGGCGCTTCGGTGCGGCGTTGCCGGCCGAGCATTTCTATGTCGTCGGCTCGGGCATGCAGGCGATCAAGCTGGCGATCGAGGCGCTCGTCTCGCCGGGCGACGACATGGTCTACCTGACACCAGCCTGGCCGAATTTCGCCGCGGCAGCCGAGCTTTCGGGCGCCAATCCCATCGCCGTTCCGCTCGCCTTTGCCGGCGGGCGCTGGCAGATCGACCTTGAACGCGTGGAGGCGGCGATCACCCTGAAGACCCGCGTTCTGTTCGTCAACACACCCTCCAATCCGACCGGCTGGACGGCGACGCGCGATGACCTTGCCAGCCTGCTGGCCATCGCACGGCGCCATGGTCTCTGGATCATGGCCGACGAGATCTATGCGCTGTACCACTATGCCGGCGGCCGGGCGCCCTCCTTCCTCGACGTGATGGAGGACGGCGACAAGGTCGTCTTCGTCAATTCTTTCTCCAAGAACTGGTCGATGACCGGCTGGCGCGTCGGCTGGATCGTCGCCCCGCCCGAAATCGGCCAGGTGCTGGAAAACCTCATCCAGTATTCCACCTCGGGCGTGCCGCAGTTCCTGCAGCAGGGCGCCATCGTGGCGCTCGACGAGGGCGATGCCTTCGTGCAGGCGAATATCGACAAGGCCACGAAGAACCGTGACGTCTTCTGTGACGCGCTGATCGCCACCAACCGCGTCGAGACGCTGAAGCCGGACGGGGCGCTCTATGCCTTCCTGAAGATCGATGGCGTGACGGATTCGCGCCATGCCGCGCTCGACATCGTCGACCGCACCAATGTCGGGCTTGCACCGGGCACGGCTTTCGGGCCGGGCGGCGAACTCTTCATGCGCGCCTGTTTCCTGCGCGATCCCGGCCAGGTCGCGGAGGCGGCCGACCGGCTTGCCCGCTACATCGCCGCACGCTGACGGCGATCAAAGACGGCCGAGCACGAAATCAGCGCGCTCGGCCACCGGCATTTTCGGCACGACCGCAACCTCGTAGCCGAGCGCGGGATAGGCCTTTTCCAACCGCGCGTATTCGGCAAGCGCGGCCGCAAGATCATGCCGGCGCTCCGGATCGGCGGCGTAGATTTCCGGCCAGGGCGGCGTGAGGAAGACCTGCCTGTTGTAGCGATGCGCCGCGGCCAGCGCAGGCAGAACCGGCTCCCCACCCTCCGCATCGAGAGCGACGGCCGCATCGATCAAGCCACGATCGAAGAAGACGAAGCCGGGATGGTGCTGCATTGCCGCCCGATCGGCGAGCGCCATCGCAATGGCCCGCCTGGCAAAGGCGGCGAGATCCAGCCAGGGCAAGGCAGTACCGCCACCCGCCAGCTCCGCCTGCACGATACGGCGGCCGGGCTCCTCGACAACGGCGTGGCCGCGCCGGCGAAGCTCTTCCAGAAGCGTGGACTTCCCTCCGCCGGAACAGCCGGAAAGTACGACGAAGCGATCGGACATGATGGTCTTCCTTGTGTTGGGCAGGAGCGGCCCGCAAATGCGCCGCAATTGCGGTTGCGTCTTGCCGGCCGGCAGGGTGATATGCCGGCAATTCAGTCGATTCGGGGAATAACATGGCGGTTCTGGTTACGGGCGGTGCGGGTTACATCGGCAGCCACATGGTCTGGGCGCTCATCGATGCCGGCGAGGAGGTCGTTGTGCTCGACCGGCTCTCGACCGGCTTCCGCTGGGCCGTGGCGCCCGAGGCGCGCTTCTACGAGGGCGACCTCGCCGATGCCGCGCTGCTGGCGCAGATCTTCTCCGAAAACAGCATCGACGCGATCATCCATTTTGCCGGGTCGATCATCGTGCCGGAATCGGTTGCCGATCCCCTCTCCTACTACGACAACAACACGGCCAAGTCACGGGCGCTGATCGCCGCGGCCGTCACGGCGAAGATCCCGCATTTCGTCTTCTCCTCCACCGCCGCCGTCTACGGCACGCCCGACGGCACGGAACCGGTGCTGGAAAGCGCGGCGCTGCGACCGGAATCGCCCTATGGTTCGTCCAAGCTGATGACCGAGATCATGCTGCGCGACACGGCCGCCGCGCACGACTTCACCTATACGGCGCTGCGCTACTTCAACGTCGCCGGCGCAGATCCGCGTGGACGCACCGGCCAGTCGACGGCAGGAGCCACGCATCTCATCAAGGTGGCGAGCGAGGCGGCCCTCGGCAAGCGCGCCGGCATGGATGTCTTCGGCACCGACTATCCGACGCCTGACGGCACCTGCGTGCGCGACTATATCCACGTCAGCGACCTCGCCAATGCGCATCTGAAGGCACTTCAGCGCATGCGGGCAGGCGGTGGTTCGATCGTCGCCAATTGCGGCTATGGCCGCGGCTTCTCCGTGCTGGAAGTGCTGGAACAGGTGAAAACCGTTTCCGGCAGGGACTTTCCGGTGCGCTTCGCCCCCCGCCGGCCGGGCGATGCGGTGCTGATCGTCGCCAACCCCTCCGTTGCGATGCGGGAATTGGGCTGGACGCCGGAGCATGACAATCTCGGCTTCATCGTGCGCACAGCGCTCGACTGGGAAGAGCACCTCGGCAAGCGCAACCAGATATGACGGCTATTTTTCGCCGAGCAGCGCCTTTTCGTGGGCGATGGCGCGGTCGATAAGCCGCGCCCAGATCTCTTCGTAGAAGGCACCGTCGAGGCCAAGGACCTCGGCATTGCGGTGCGCGTTGTCGCGCACTTCCCGGACGCGCTCCGGCACGTCGGCGGGGATGTCGAGCCCGGCCTTGATCTCGGCCGCCCGGCCGATGAAGCTCCAGCGCTCGGCAAAGAGCGCCATGAGCGCCCGGTCGACCCGATCGATGTTTTCCCGGATGTCCGCCATCGTCGTGCAGTCTGCGGCCGTCTTCGCCATTGCGGTCTCCCTTGTCGGGACCCCGATAGCAGAGGAATGTTTGGGGGGGAAGCCGCCAGCGTCTCCTGAGACGCAAGGCCACATGCAGGCCCGGGGGTTAAGCGGAAGGAGGGTGCGGTCCTGTCTTCCACTTGCGGGCCTGCATGCTGGCCGAGGCGGAACCTAGGCAAGCAAGCTGGCGCGAGGCTGGACGCTTTTACGTAACGTGAGCCGTTGTTTTTCCTCGGCCGTGCGGGGCGTTTTCGAGAGCCGGCTACGTGCCGATGGCAAGCTTGATGGCAAAGCCAAGGATCGTCACCGCCAGCACGCCGCCCGCCCAGAGGCCGACGAACCAGAGCAGTTTACGGCCGGTCGAACCCTCCGTCATCAGTGGTAACCCTCCTCGGGATCGACCTTGCCGCGGAAGACCCAATAGGCATAGGCGGTGTAGCCAAGGATCATGGGAATGAGCACCAGCGCGCCGACCAGCAGGAAGGCAAGGCTCTCCTCCGGTGCGGCGGCCTGCCAGATCGTCAGTGCGGTCGGCACGATGTAGGGATAGAAGCTGATGCCGATACCGGCGAAGCCGAGAACAAAAAGGCCGAGCGCGGCAATGAAGGGCCGCGAATCGTGCCCCGTCCTGAGGCCCTGGACCAGCAACGCAAAGCAACCGAGCACGAGCAGCGGCACCAGCAGGCTGAAGAGAAGCGTCGGCCAGTGGAACCAGCGGTCGAAGTAGAGCGGCTCCAGGAAGGGCGTCCACAGGCTGAAGACCCCCATGGCCAAGAGCGTGCCGATACCGGCCTTCAGGGCGTAGCCGCGGGCACGCTCGGCAAGCGGACCACGCGTCTTCATCACCAGCCAGGTGGCGCCGAGCAACGCGTAGCCGACTAGGAGCGCAAACCCCGTGGCAACGGAGAAAGGCGTCAGCCAGTCCCACCAGCCGCCGACATAGGCACGGTTTTCCACCGGAATGCCCTGTACCAGGGCGCCGAGCGCCACCCCTTGCGTGAAGGCGGCAACCATGGAGCCGCCGGAAAAGGCGATATCCCAGAGGAATTCGCCGCGCCGGGTGCGCCAGCGATATTCGAAAGCGACGCCGCGGAAGATGAGGCCGAGCACCATGAGGAGCAGCGGCATGTAGAGCGCCGGCAGGATGGTGGCATAAGCAAGCGGGAAGACGGCCATCAGTCCGCCACCGCCCAGCACCAGCCAGGTCTCGTTGCCGTCCCAGACGGGCGCGACGGAATTCATCATCACGTCGCGATCGTGTTTCTCCTTGAAGAAGGGAAAGAGGATGCCGACGCCGAGATCGAAGCCGTCGAGGATGACATAGGCGAGCACCGCGAAGGCGATGATGGCGGCCCAGATGAAGGGAAGATCAATGGCCATGGTGATGGCTCCCGGACTTGGTGGCGACGGCGGCGGCGGGCGTGATGCCGGCCGAACGGAGAGGACCTTCCGCAAGATCCGGCATGGGGTCGCGCGGCAGGCGGCCCATCAGGCGCAGGATGTAGAAGGTGCCGGCGCCGAAGACGAGGAAATAGACCACAATGAACGCGATCAACGAAGTGGCGACGGCCGGCGCATCGATGGGCGCGACGGAATTGGCGGTGAGGAGATGGCCGTAGACGGTATAGGGCTGGCGGCCGACCTCCGTCGTTACCCAGCCGGCCAGAACGGCGAGGAAGCCGGCGGGGCCCATCAGGACGGCGGCGCGGTGCAGCCAGCGGTTCTCGCCGAGCGTCCCGCGCCACCGACACCACAACGACCACAGCCCTATACCCAGCATGGCAAAGCCGATGGCGACCATGATGCGGAAGGACCAGAAGACGATAGCGACCGGCGGCTGCAGCTCCTTCGGTATCGTATCGAGCCCGGCAAGCGGTGCTTTGAGGTCATGCTTCAGGATGAGGCTCGACAGTTTCGGGATCTCGATGGCGTAATCGACGCGCTGTTCGGCCGAATTCGGAATGCCGAACAGAATGAGCGGCGCACCGTCGGGATGGCTCTGGTAGTGCCCCTCCATCGCCATGACCTTGGCCGGCTGATGCTCCAGCGTGTTGAGGCCATGCATGTCTCCCGCGAAGATCTGGATCGGTGCGACGATGGCCGCCATCCACATCGCCATGGAGAACATCTTCCTCGCACGCTTCGGCGCATCGCCGCGCAGGAGATGGTACGCGCCGACACCACCGACCACGAAGGCCGTGGTGAGATAGGCAGCCAGCACCATGTGCACGAGGCGATAGGGGAAGGACGGGTTGAAGATTACCGCCCACCAGTCGACCGGCACGAACTGGCCGACGTCGTTGATGGAAAAGCCAGCCGGCGTCTGCATCCAGGAATTGGCGGCGAGGATCCAGGTGGCCGAGATCAGTGTGCCGACGGCAACCATGAGCGTGGCGAAGAAGTGCAGTTTCGGGCCGACGCGGTTGAGGCCGAACAGCATGACGCCGAGGAAGCCAGCCTCCAGGAAGAAGGCGGTCAGCACCTCATAGCCCATCAGCGGGCCGATGACCGGCCCCGCCTTGTCGGAAAAGACGCTCCAGTTCGTGCCGAACTGGTAGGACATGACGATGCCGGAGACGACGCCCATGCCGAAGGCGAGCGCGAAGATCGTCTTCCAGAAATTGAAGAGCGTGAAATAGACCTCGTCCTTCGTCCAGAGCCACAGCCCTTCCAGCACGGCGAGATAGCTCGCCAGACCGATCGAGAAGGCGGGGAAGATGATGTGGAACGACACCGTAAAGGCAAACTGGAATCGGGCGAGCAGTGTTGCGTCCAACGATTCGAACATTGGCCACGTCCTTTCGTAAGGCTGGCGCGGGCCTCGACAGGCCGCGGTCGCAGAAAAGAATGTGGTTCAAAACAGGCAAAGGTCAATTCTGCCCCTCCGCCCACGTTGCCGCACCGCGACAATCGCCCGCGTGCGGCATTTCGGCCGGCGCTGCCTTGGCCAAAAACGAACAAAGCTCCCGGGGCGGAACCGGGAGCTTTGGCGGCGGTTGGGAGAACTCTCTTCGTTAGTTGGCGACCGCTGTACGGTCGAGGCCAGGATAGTAGTCGCCGTTGGCGGGACCGACCCGGCGGGTTGTGGTTTCCGTCCGGGGATAGACGTAGCCGTTTGCCATGCGGGCCTGGCGCTTGGCTTCGATCATCCGGTCTTGCTTGGCGCTGGGCCAGGTGCCTTCGTAGTAGCTGCCGCCGGCAAGGGCGGCCGAGCCGCCGAACAGCGAGGCTGCGAGCAACGAGACGGCAAAGGTTGTGGTGAGAGACTTGCTCATCGTTTCATTCCTTGATCAGTCTTGGGAGGTGGTCTGGTTGTTACACGATCGGCGTTCAGCGGTCGTTCCGGTCAAGGCCCCTGTAGTAGTCGCCCTTGGCAGGGCCGACGGCTACCTCGATCGACGCGGGCGCTGCATCGCCATTGCCGACGCTCTGCGTGGTGACGGGGTCGATGGTCTGGCTCTGCGCCTGGTCGCGGTCGACGCTACGATAGTAATCGCCGTCACCGCCTGCGAGCGCTGCGGTGCTGCCGTAAACGGATGCGGCGAGGAGGGCGGTTACAAAGGTCGTGCTCAAGGTTTTGGTCATTGTCTTGTTCCTTTCCATACATGCATCGTGAAACTGCGGGTCAGTTTCACCGTGGCTGCGCAGATCGCCTGCCATCGGTGGCGACGGGGACGATCCGGCGGATTGCCGCAGGGCGCGCCCGGGTGGCGCTCGCCAGGTTCTTTCCTTCAATAGGGTTCGGCATCGTCATGTCCTTCCGTCTTCCAGAAGCAGCTCCGCCGCCTCCGTGAAATAAAGATGGTCCCTCAATTTGCGGGATGGAAGGGTCTTAAATTGGAAACAGCCGTCAACGTTTTTTGAACAATCAAAACGGCAGCGGCGACGCACAACCAAATAGGTAAAAAACGACAAAACCGTCCAATCGGATGGTTTTGCATCGAAAAATTCTTACGGCCTAAACATTTGATTTATATGGAAAATAATCGCGCACCTTCTCCTGGAAGGGCGGAGGCACACGCGAAGGCTGCGGCAGAAAAAGACTGCATTCACAATTGCGGCATGGAAAACCGCTGCACTGATTTCAAGAGTTTCACGAATGTGTGAGGAGCAAAAAACCGCGCCGAAATCACCTCCAGCGCGGCTTGAACTGTGTCGAGATTGTGTCCGACAGCCGGACCTTGCGGCCTCGTCACAAGCCGAATCCGTCGATCGGACCTAGCCGTCGCGCAGACAATGTTCGACCAGTTCCGTCCAGAAGGCCGCGCCGACCGGCAGGAGGTCGTCGTTGAAATTGTAGCCGGGGTGATGCAGCGACTTGTCGTTTTCGCCACCCTTGCCGCCAAGGAAAAAGTAGGTACCCGGCCGTTCCTTCAACATATAGGCAAAGTCCTCGCTTCCCATGAAGGGGCGGGCGAGATCGATGACCTTGTCGGCACCGGCAAAGCGGATGGCGAGGTCGCGCACGAGATCTGTCTCGGCCTTGTGGTTGACCGTCGCATCGTAGAAGCGCTGGTAGTTCACCATGGCGCTCATGCCATAGCTCTCGGCCTGGCGTCCGGCGATCAGGCGGATGCGGCGTTCCAGCTCGTCGCGCACATCAGGATCGAAGGAGCGGATGCCCACGACGATCTCGGCCCGGCTCGGGATGATGTTGCTCGCAGAGCCCGCATGGAACGAGCCGACCGTCACGACCGTCGGGTCGAGCGGATGGATGTTGCGCGAGACGATGGTCTGCAACGCCATGACGATCGACGCGCCGCAGACGATCGGGTCGAGCGTCTCCTGCGGTTCCGCGCCGTGGCCGCCGACACCGTTCACCGTGATACGCGCCTCATCGACCGCCGCCATGATCGGGCCTTCGCGCAGCGCAAACTGGCCGAAAGGCAGACCCGGCTCGTTGTGCAGGGCAAAGACGGCATCGCAGGGAAACCTGTCGAACAGCCCCTCCTCCACCATGATCTTCGCACCGCCGAAATTCTCCTCCGCCGGCTGGAAGATCAGATGCACGGTGCCATCGAAATTGCGCCGCTCGGCAACCGCCTTGGCCGCCCCGAGCAGCATGGCCGTGTGCCCGTCATGGCCGCACGCGTGCATTTTCCCCGGCGTCTTGCTGGCATAGGGAAGACCGGTTTCCTCGAAGATCGGCAGCGCATCGATATCGGCGCGGATGCCGATCGACTTTCGGCCGGTGCCGTTCACCAGCGTCGCGACGAGGCCGGTTTTCGCAAGACCGCGCGTAACCTTGTAGCCGTAGCCTTCGAGATGGCGTGCGATGACATCGGAGGTGCGGACCTCTTCCAGGCCCAGTTCCGGATGTTCGTGCAGGTCGCGGCGGATCGCCACCATTTCCGGCATGGAATTCTTGAGGGTCGTATGGATCGTCATGTCAGGCACCACGCGAAGGGATTTTGCTTTCGAAGTAGCGGAAGGCCACCACCAGGATGGCGGTGAGGCAGAGATAGATGAGCGCCAACAGCAAGAGCGGCTCATAGGTGAGATAGGTTGCCTGCCGCACCTTGGAGATGACGGCATAGGCGTCGATCACGGTGATCGTCGCGACGAGCGGCGTCGATTTCAGCTGCAAAACCGTTTCACCGTTCAGCGTCGGCAGCGCCCGGTAGACGGCGCGGGGCAGCCAGATGCGGCGGAACAGGGTGAAGCGGCTCATGCCAAAGGCGCGCGCAGCCTCGAGTTCGCCCGGCGGTACGCCAGCGAAGGCGCCGCGCATCACCTCGCCCTCATAGGCAGCGAAGGAGAGGGTCAGCGCAGCGACGCCATAGGGCCAGGACTCGCGCAGATAGGGCCAGAGGAAGGAGTTGCGGATTTCCGGAAACTGCGGAAACAACGAGCCGAGGCCGTAATAGAGCAGCCAGAGCTGCAGCAGCAGCGGCGTGCCGCGGATGATGGTGCAAAAGCCCTTTGCCAGCATTTTCAGCGGCCATGGTCCCGTCACCTGCACAAGGCCGATCGGCACGGCGAGGAGGAAGCCGAGGATCGAGGTCGAGAACAGCATCAGCAACGTGACGCCGACGCCATAGGCGAGCGCCCTGGAATAGTTCGGCACCCATTCCCAGCGCATGAACCAGACGATGCAGAAAACGAAGATTGCGGCGATCGCCATCAACACGATGCGATGGGGCTTGAAGAAGCTCTGCTTGCTCGGCAGCGCAGTGAGCGCCATGGCGGAGACGGTCTCGTCGGCCATCACGCAGCCCTCACCATGCCGCGCCGATAGTGGCGCTCGATAAGGCCGATCAGCACGTTCGAGACCAGCGTGATGATGAGGTACAGCACACCGGCAGCGCAGAAGAAAAGCAGGTAGGACTTGGTGCTTCCCGCCGCCTGGCGCGTCACCAGCGTCAGCTCGGAGAAGCCGACGACGGCGAGCAAGGCGGTGTCCTTGGTGGCGATGAGCCAGAGGTTGGAGAGACCCGGAATGGCATGCGGCAGCATCGCCGGCAGCGTGATGCGGCGCATGATCTGCACCGGCGGCATGCCATAGGCACGCGCCGCCTCGATCTGTCCTGCCGGCACCGCCTTGATCGCGCCGCGGATGACCTCGGTGGAATAGGCACCCTGCACGACACCAATGACGAAAATGCCCGCCGCAAGGCCGCTGATATCCACCTGCCCCCAACCCAGAGCGGCGGAGATCTGGCTCAGCACGTCCGTACCGGCATAATAGAGGATAAGGATCAGCACGAGCTCGGGCACGGCGCGCACGAGCGTCGTGTAGACCTCGAGCAGATCCTTGGTAACCGGCCCGCCATAGAGTTTACCCATGGCGCCGCCCGTGCCGAGGACGAGGCCGAGCCCGTAGCCGCCGATAGCGATCTGGATGGAGTTCCAGAGCCCTGCCAACATCACGCCGCCCCAACCGGGCGGTTCGAGAGCGAGCAGGCTCCAGTTGATCAGCGATCCGGCATCGGCCATGAGACTACGTCCCTTCGAGAAAAACGCCGGCGGCTCGCGCCGCCGGCTCAGCAAGAGGACGATCAGCCGCCGTAGATGTCGAAGTCGAAATACTTCTTGGAGAAGGTGTCGTAGGTGCCGTTCTCGCGGATCGCCTTGATGGCGGCGTTGATCTTGTCCTTCAGCTCCGTCTCGCCCTTGCGCAGGCCGACGCCGACGCCGAGACCGAGAACTTCGGGATCATCCTTGACCATGCCCTTCATATCGCAGCAGGCAGCACCCTGCTCGGACTTGAGGAATTCCAGCATCGCGACGGAATCGGCCTGCACCGCATCGATACGGCCGGCGGCGAGGTCGTTGTTGGCCTCATCCTGCGTCTGGTACTCCTTGATTGTCGCGCCGGCGGGCGCGAAATACTTGTTGGCATAGACCTGGTGGATGGTTGCCACCTGCACGCCGAGCGTCTTGCCGGCAAGGCCCTCCGGCGTCGGCTCGAACTTGGCATCCTTCGGGCCGATGACGCCCGGCAACGAGTTGTAGTACTTGTCGGAGAAGTCGATGGTCTGCTGGCGCTCCGCGGTGACCGACATCGAGCCGATGATCATGTCGATCTTGTTGGTGGTCAGCGCCGGGATGATGCCGTCCCAGGCGACCGGCGTGACGACGCAGTCGAGCTTGGCCTCGGCGCAGATCGCCTTCATGAAGTCCACTTCCCAGCCTTCCCAGTTGCCCGAGGCGTCGGGCGAGGTGAAGGGCGGATAAGGCTCGGCGGCAAAACCGACGCGGACCTGCTGGGCTGCAGCGCCCGAGATGGCGGCAAGCCCGATCGCGGCGGCAAGGGCGATTGTCTTTACGGCACTCTTCATGATCTTCCCTCTGTTGGTTTTTTGCTTCTCAGTGGATGGAGCTGATGAACTTCTTCAGCCGCTCCGATTTCGGCGATCCGAACAACTCGTCCGGCGGGCCCTGTTCCTCTATGACCCCGTTCGCCAGGAAGACGACGTGGCTCGCCACGTTCCGGGCGAACTTCATCTCGTGCGTGACGAGGATCATCGTACGCTTTTCCTTGGCGAGGTCGCCGATGACGGACAGCACCTCACCGACGAGTTCGGGATCGAGCGCGGAGGTGGGCTCGTCGAAGAGCATGACATGGGGCTGGATGGCGAGAGCGCGGGCGATGGCCGCACGCTGCTGCTGGCCGCCGGAAAGGAAGGCGGGATAGGCATCGCGCTTCTCATACAGCCCGACGCGGCGCAGCAGCGTCTCGGCGCGGTCGATCGCCTCGTCCTTCCTCACGCCCAGCACATGGACCGGCGCCTCGATGACGTTTTCCAGGATGGTCATGTGCTGCCAGAGATTGAAGCTCTGGAACACCATGCCGAGACGCGAGCGCAGGCGCTGTACCTGCTTGCGATCAGCCGGCATCATGCCGCCGTGGCCGTCGTTCTTCATCGCGATCGTCTCGCCATGGATGGTGACCGAACCGGCGCTCGGCAGCTCCAGCATGTTGATGCAGCGAAGGAAGGTGGACTTGCCCGAACCCGAGCCGCCGATGATGGCGATGACGTCGCCCTCATGCGCGGTCAGTGAAACACCCTTGAGAACTTCAAGCGGCCCGAAGCGCTTGTGCAGGTCCCTGACCGCGATTGCCTCGGCGCGTTCCGTCATCGCGGAGCGGTCTCCGGCGCACGGAAAATCGATGCATGACCCATGCCAAATTCCCCTGTTTTTCAGCGTTCCCGCGGGCATCTTCGGCCCGTCGTGTCCTCTTGTGGAAAGCATCGTGGCACTTGTTAAGAAATTATTCAAGCGTATAATAGGCTGATCGCTGACTTTTCTGGCAGCGCCTGTCCACGATGATTTTCTCCCGGGAGTATTGAATGACCGCCTACGGTTCGCAGGAAATGTCGGCCCCCCTGATGCGTGTTCTGATGCGCCGCCCCGGCGCCAGCCTGAAGGGCGCCGATGCCGCCAAGTGGCATTACGGCCCGACCTTCGACGGCGCCCGCGCGGTCCACCAGTACAAGGCCTTCGCAGCACTTGTGGAGAAATCCGGCACCGAGATCATCTGGCTGGAGGATGAAGGCGACGGGCTCGCCGACGCCATGTTCACCCATGATCCCTCGCTGATGTCGGACCACGGCGCGATCCTCCTGCGTATGGGCAAGCCGCTGCGCGTCGCCGAAACCGCACTGCACGAAAAGGCCTATGCCGAGCGCCAGATCCCGATCCTCGGCCGTATCGAAGGCGAAGGCACCGTGGAAGGCGGCGACTGCATCTGGCTCGATGCGAAGACCCTCGTCATCGGCCGCGGCGTGCGCACCAATCAGGAAGGCATCGACCAGATCACGGGGATTCTCGCCCCCCACGGCGTCACGGTTCTCGCCTACGACCTGCCGCTCTGGCAGGGCGAGGAAGCCTGCCTCCACCTGATGAGCGTGATGAGCCCGCTGGCGGACGACCTTGCCCTCGTCTTCGCCCCGCTGCTACCGGCCGCCTTCTACCAGCTCCTCAAGAAGCGCGGCATCCGCCTCATCGAGGCACCGGCCGACGAATTCCATGCCAGCAACGGCCTGTCGCTCAACGTGCTGCCGACCCGGCCCTACGAGGTCATCATGGTCGAAGGCTTTCCGGCCACCAAGGCGGCGATGGAAGCGGCAGGCTGCACGGTGGAGACCTTCGAGGCCGACGCGCTTTGCATTGCCTGCGAGGGCGGCCCAACCTGCCTGACGCGGCCGGTGCTGCGCCGCGCCGCATAACGAGGAAACCATGGCCCGCCGGACCTTCCATCGCGCCCCCGAGGCCGAACGCCGCCACGACCTGATCGAGGCGACGCTCGACTGCATCGCGGAGTATGGACTTGAAGGCGCGACGGTCCGGCAGATCGCCATCAAGGCGGGCGTGACGGCGGGCCTCATCCGGCATTATTTCCAGTCGAAGGAGCATATCCTTCAGGAGGCCTACCGGATCGTCATCGGCCGGCTCACCGAAAAGGCCGAGCGGGTGACGGGCGATCCGGAAACGCGGCTGCGCGACTTCATCGTCATCAACCTGACAGAGCCGGTCGCCAACAGCCGTAGCCTCTCGCTCTGGGCTTCCTTCATCAGCCGCGTCAGCGTTGATCCGGAACTCGCCGCCATCCACCGCGAGGGCTACCTGAGTTTCCGCAACGCGCTGGAGGGCCTGCTCGGCGATTTCCTTGCAGCGCGCGGCGAGGATGCCTCGCCGGAGCGTTGCCGCAGGCTCGCCATCGCGATCAACGGCCTGCTCGACGGCCTGTGGCTTGAAGGCTGCCTGGCCGGCGAACTCTTCGGGGAAAGCGAACTCGTCGAGATCGCGCTGACCTCGATCGAAACCCTGCTCGGGCTGCGCCTGAGACCGGTCGACGCCAACCGCGCCGATCGATAAACGACACTCAATGGAAATGCGGAGGACGGCCATGCGCTATGCATCCATCACAGATCGGCTTGCCAATCTCGGTTCTGAAAAATGGGCCATCCATGCCGAAGCGCGGCGCATGAAGGCCGAAGGCCAGACGATCATCGAACTGACCATCGGCGAGCCGGACGTGCCGCCGGACCCGACGCTGCTGGCCGAAGCCGTGCGCACCATGCATGCGGGTCGCTACCGCTACTCCAACGGCCGCGGCGAGCCCTCCGTGGTCGACGCGCTGGTGCGCAAGTACCAGAAGCGCCGCAACGACGTGACCGCCGCCAACGTGCTCTGCTTCCCCGGCACGCAGACCGCCCTCTTCGCCGTCATGCTCGGCCTCGTGGAGACCGGCGATGCGGTGCTCGTCGGCGACCCGCTCTATGCGACCTACGAGGGCGTCATCCGCTCGACCGGTGCCGAGCGCATCGCCGTTCCGCTGCGCCCGGAAAACGGCTTCCACATGAAGGCGGCCGACCTCGAGGCCGCCATCACGCCAGCCTGCCGGGTGCTGCTGCTCAACACGCCGCACAACCCGACCGGCGCGGTGCTGAGCGCCGCGGAGATTGCCGAGATCGGCGCCGTCTGCCGCAAGCACGATCTCTGGATCGTCTGCGACGAGGTCTATGAACAGCTCGTCTTCGGCGCGACCTTCGCCTCGCCCTTCGACAATCCGGACCTTGCCGAGCGTACCATCGTCGTCTCCTCCATTTCGAAATCCCATGCCGCGCCAGGCTTCCGCAGCGGCTGGGCGATCGGTCCGGCGGACTTCTGCACCCGGCTGCTCTCGGTCTCCGAAACGATGCTGTTCGGCGGCCAGCCCTTCATCGCCGACATGACGGCCTATGCGCTCGACAACCCGATCGCGACCGCCGCGACGATGCGCCAGAGCTACAAGGCACGTGCCGCCCGCTTCGCCGAAGCCCTGTCTCTGGCGCCCGGCCTCGTGCCGCTGCCGCCGGAAGCCGGCATGTTCATCGTCGTCGATGTCTCCGAAACCGGCATGAGCGGCGAGGATTTTGCCTGGGCGCTCCTGCGCGAGGAACTGGTCGCGGTCATGCCGGGCTCCTCCTTCGGCGACGAGGCGGAAGGCTTCATCCGCCTCAGTCTCACCGTGCCCGATGCCCATATCGACGAGGCCTGCCGGCGCATCACCGCACTCGCCACCCGTTCCACCATGCCGAAGGAGCGCCGCGCATGAGCACGAAAACCGTTGGGGAAGTTCTCGTCGACCTTCTGGAGGCAAACGGCGTCGAGGTCGTATTCGGCATTCCGGGCGTGCACACGGTCGAGCTCTACCGGGGCCTTGCCGTCTCGAAGATTCGCCACATCACACCGCGCCACGAGCAGGGCGCCGGCTTCATGGCGGATGGGTATGCGCGCGTTTCCGGCAAGCCGGGCGTCGCGCTGGTCATCACCGGTCCGGGCCTCACCAACACCATCACGGCGATGGCGCAGGCGCGGCAGGATTCCGTACCCATGCTGGTCATCTCGGGGGTCAACCGGCGCGATTCGCTCGGCCACGGCCGCGGCCTGCTGCACGAGCTGCCGGATCAACAGGGCATGATGAAAACGCTCGCCCTCTATTCTCACACGCTGCTCAATCCCGCCGACCTGCCGCTCGTCATGGAGCGCGCCTTTGCCGTCTTGCTTTCCGGCCGCCCCGGCCCGGTGCATATCGAAATTCCGACCGACGTGATGGCAAAACCCATCGAAACCGGCCGTTTTCCCGCCGCCGCTGCCACGCGTCCGCGCGCCGATGCGGAAACCCTGCAGCGCGCCGCCATCCTGTGCACCAATGCCTCCCGTCCCGTCATCCTCGCGGGCGGCGGTGCGATAACGGCGGAAGAGGAAATCCGTTCGCTCGCCGAGCGGATCGGCGCACCCGTCGTCACCACCGTCAATGCCCGCGGCATGCTTGCCGGCCATCCCTTGCGCGTGCCGGCAAGCCCCAGCCTCAAGGCCGTGCGGCGTCTGCTTTCCGACGCCGACCTCGTCGTCGCCTTCGGTACCGAATTCGGCCCGACGGACTATGACATCAATGTCGACAACGGCTTCCCACGGCTGAAATCGCTGATCCGCATCGATATCGATGCCGCCCAGCTTGCCCGCACGCCGCAATCGGGGCTGTCGATCTTCTCCAGCGCCAAGACGGCGGCAGCCGGCATGCTCGGTTTCCTCGAAGGCCATAAGGCAATCGGCAACGGTGCGGCACGCGCCGAAACCGCCCGCAAGGGCGCGTGGAACGAGCTGACGGCGAAGATGCAGGCGGAAATCGGCGTCATCGACACCATCTGGCGGACGCTGCCGAAAGCCATCGTCGTCGGGGATTCCACCCAGGCCGTCTATGCCGGCAACTACTATTGCGACGCACCGCGCCCGCGCAGCTGGTTCAACGCCGCAACCGGTTACGGCGCGCTCGGCTTCGCCCCGCCCGCCGCCATCGGTGCGGCCCTTGCCGAGCCGGATGCGCCGATCATCTGCCTTGTCGGTGATGGCGGGCTGCAATTCTCGCTCTCGGAGATCGGCTCGGCGGCGGATGCCGGCGCCCACGTCGTCTTCCTCGTCTGGAACAATGACGGCTATCAGGAGATCGAGAACTACATGGTCGATGCCGGAATCACACCGGAAGGCGTGAAGCCGTCCGCACCCGACTTCGTCGCCATCGGCACCGCCTATGGCGTGCCCTCCGAGCGCCTCGCCGATGTGCGCGATCTGCCGGCCGCGCTGGAAAAGGCCGGCGGGCGCAAGGGCCCGAGCCTCATCGAAATCCACCAGACGAAGACGGCCGGCGCCACGGCCTGATTCGCAGCGACACAAGAGCAGCACCGCCGCTGCGCGGACGCCTGCAACGGTTCGGCGGCATGAAAACCCGGAAATATCCGGGTTTTCATGCCGGTGGTGGCGCTTCCGGTTCTCCCGGCTTTGCAAACCGTCGTTTATTTGTCATGGATGACGCCGCCGCCGGTCCCCTTTGTGCCGACGGTCATCGGGAACGGACTCGAGTACAGGTTGGCGGACCAGCAGACATTTCCACGACCGGTCTATGAACGGGGCCCACCCCGCGCGCGACCCCCAGCACCCTCGCTCCTCCAGAGGGCGCTCGACCTGGTGCCGATGCGCGACTTCGCGGCTGCGCATATCGGCTTCACCGGCCGGTTCAACCGCGCCGTCAAGCGTCTCGATCGCGAAGGAGGCCCCGCCATCCTCGCCGCCCAGGGGCACTTTCATTTCGGCGAACGGCTGGTCATCCCCATTGCGACCAGCCACCTGACCACGCGGCTGCGCGACAACATTTCCGATCGCGGGCGGCTACGCTGGATCGGCACGCACTTCCTCGACGGCAGCGACTGGAGCCGCATCGTCGAGCCGCTCGAAAAGTCCTCCTCCCATGTCGAGATCACCGAACTCTTCGAGACGCGGCAGGATTTTCGCGCAGGCGCGCGCTATCAGGCCTATGCCAAGCGCATCAAGGATGGCGCAACGGTCAAACGCAACCGCATTGCCATCGACACGATCGAAAAGCTCGACAATTTCTTCGAATATTACCTGGCGCTCATCGCAGACATCGAGAAGAACGGCATCGTGCCGCATTCCGATCTCGGCCTGCTCGGCCAGACCGGCCGGCGCCATCGCTGGACACGCACGCTCTGGCAGGATCTCGCCGAGCGCGATATCGGCGTGGCGATCGACGCCGAGGGCCGCCTTGTCCGCCACACCAACGGCAAGCACCGCACGGCAGCAGCCGTTGCGCTCGGCATCGAGCGCATTCCCGTCGAAATCCGGCTGGTGCATGCCGGCTGGCTTTTGCGCCAGGGCAAACGGCTCGGCCTTTCACCGGCCGATGCGCTCCTCGCCACGCTCGAACAGGCCCGCGCTACGGGCTGGCCTCCAACGTAAAAGGCCCGGCGAACCGGGCCCTTCGTATCAATCGGCTCAGGATGCTTCAGGCGACCGGACGGCTCTTCAGGAGATCGCGGATCTCGGTGAGAAGCAGCACGTCTTCCGGCGGCGGTGCGGGCTCGGCGGCACCGGCGGCCTTTTCCTTCTCCAGCGACTCGCGCATGCGGTTCACGCCCTTGATCATCAGGAAGATGATCCAGGCGAGGATGAGGAAGTTGATGAGCACGGTGATGAAATTGCCATAGGCAAAGACCGCGCCCTGCTCGCGGGCGGCGGCAAGCGACGTTGCCGTCACGTTGCTGGACAACGCGATGAAGTAGTTGGAAAAATCGAAACCACCCCCGGTCAATGCACCGACGATCGGCATGACCAGGTCGTTGACGACGGATTCGACGATCTTGTTGAAGGCCGCACCGATGATGACACCCACGGCGAGGTCCATGACATTGCCGCGGGCGATAAACGCCTTGAACTCATTGAGCATGAGGGTCTCCTGTTGCTGCGAAGCAAAGGCAACCTAGTTTAGTTTTTGCTGAGATGGAACTGCGTTCCATCAATATCTAGGGGTTTACACACCGGTCCTTTCCACACTCGACCTTCGACGCAATTTCCTTCCTCTCCGCTTTGGCCTATTCTCGCGTGAAAGGCCGAAGGACTGCGGGAGGAAGCATGCCGGGCTCGCTGATATTCGCCTTGGCGCTCGCCTATCTGCTGCTGCTCTTTGCGGTTGCAAGTTACGGCGACCGGAAGGCAAAGCGCACCGGCCGCACATCGAAGGGCCGGCCGCTGGTCTATGCGCTGAGCCTTGCGATCTACTGCACCTCCTGGACCTATTTCGGCGGCGTGGGCCTTGCCACGACCCATGGCCTCGAATTTGCGGGCATCTATATCGGCCCGATCCTGATGTTCACGCTCGGCATGCCGCTCATCCGCCGCATCGTGACGCTGGCCAAATCCGAACGCCTCACCTCGATCGCCGATTTCGTCGCCGCGCGCTACGGCAAGAATCCGGGCGTCGCCGCCGTCGTCGCCCTCATTTCGCTGATCGGCTACATCCCCTACATCGCGCTGCAATTGAAAGCCGTGTCCAGCTCGGTCTCGGCCATGGTCGATACGACCGGCTTCGGCATCGCCGCCTCTGGCGGCCTCATCGACCTGCCGCTGGTCGTCACGCTCTTTCTCGCGTGTTTTGCCATCGTCTTCGGCACGCGCCACACGGACGCAACCGAGCACCAGGACGGCCTCATCCTCGCCATCTCGATGGAATCGCTGGTCAAGCTCGTCGCCATCGCCTCGGTCGGCATCTACGTCATCTTCTTCATGTTCGACGGGCTCGGCGATCTCTGGCAGCGCGCGGCGGAGAACGAGCGCGTCATGCAGGCGCTGACCTACGAGACGCCGGTGGCACGGTGGATCCTGCTCATCGTGCTGTCCGCCTTCGCCATCGTGATGCTGCCACGCCAGTTCCATGTCACCGTGGTGGAGAACCGCACGGCAGGCGAGCTGCGCATGGCGGGCATCCTCTTCCCGCTCTATCTCGTCGCCATCAACCTCTTCGTGCTGCCGGTCGCCATCGGCGGCGTGCTCACCTTCAACGGCCAGGGCGATGCCGACCTCTATGTGCTGACCCTGCCCTTCGCACTCGACCAGCCGCTCCTGACGCTGGTTGCCTTCATCGGCGGCTTCTCCGCCGCCACCGCCATGGTCATCGTCGCCTCGGTGGCGCTCTCCATCATGGTGTCGAACGACATCGTCATCCCGGTCGTGCTCAGGCGCAGCCTCATCGGCGGTGTCGAGCAGCAGGACGACCTCTCGCGCATGCTGCTGCGCATCCGGCGCCTCGCGATCTTCTTCGTCTTGCTGCTGGGTTATGCCTATTACCGCGCCGCGACCGCCAATGCGGGCCTTGCCTCGATGGGCCTGCTCGCCTTCGCCGCAGCGGCGCAGGTCGCCCCGACGATGCTCGGCGGCCTCTTCTGGCGCAATGCCAATGCACGCGGTGCCATGGCCGGCATGATCTCCGGCCTCGTCGTCTGGGCCTACCTGCTGTTCCTGCCGAGTATCGGCGTCGCCGACAATGCCTATATCGCCGAAACGGTGCTCGGCTTCCTGTTTCCCGGCGCGACCATCTTCACCGGCGAGAACGCGGACCCGCTGGTCAACGCCACGCTGCTGGCCATGATGGTGAATATAGGCGCCTATGTCGTCGGCTCCCTCACCCGCAATCCGACCTCGCTTGAACGGCTGCAGGCCGGCACCTTCATCCGCTCCAAGCCGCGCCTCGAGCGGGCCTTCCGCGGCCGACGCACCAAGGTGACGGTCAAGGACCTCAAGACGACCATCGCCAAGTATCTCGGCGAGGAGCGCATGCAGCGCTCCTTCCATACCTATGAGCGGCAGGTCGGCCGCTGGCTGGAAGACAACTCCCCCGCCGACGCCGCCATCGTGCATTTTTCCGAGCAGCTGCTCGGCAGCGCCATCGGCTCCTCCTCGGCCCGCCTCGTGCTGTCGCTCGTGCTCCAGCGCATCGACGATACGCCGACGGATACGGACTGGCTGCTCGACCAGGCCAGCGAGGCCCTGCAATACAACCAGGACATGCTGCAGACCGCACTCGGCCAGATGGACCAGGGCATCGCCGTCTTCGACAGCGCCGGGAACCTCACCGTCTGGAACCGTCGTTTCCGCCAGCTGCTCGACCTGCCGGAATATGTCGGCCAGGTCGGCTTCCCGCTTTCCGATATCGTGGAAATCCTCGTCGAGCGCGGCGACATCGCAGCGGAGGAGCAGGAGGCCGTGGTGACGCGCACCATGACCTTCGACGAACCCTTCGCGCTGGTGCTGTCCGGCGGCGAGCGCATCATCGAAGTGCGCACCAACGCCATGCCGGAAAAAGGCTTCGTTTCCACCTATACGGACATCACCGACCGGGTGGCGGCCGACCGGGCGCTGAAGCAGGTCAACGAGACGCTGGAACAGCGCGTCGCCCAGCGCACCATCGAGCTCACCCGCGTCAACACGGAACTCGCCGAAGCGCGCGCTGCCGCCGAGGAGGCGAACATCAGCAAGACGCGTTTCTTCGCCGCCGCCGGCCACGATATCCTGCAGCCGCTGAACGCCGCCCGGCTCTATTCGTCGTCCCTCGTCGAACGGCTCGGCGAGACGGAGAACCGCGAGATGATCCACAACATCGATTCCTCGCTGGAATCGGTGGAAGCGATCCTCGGCGCCGTGCTCGACATTTCCCGGCTCGACACCGGTGCGATGAAGGCGCGCGTGCAGACGGTACCGCTGAAGGACCTGCTGAAACGCATCGAGACCGATTTTGCACCGATGGCGCGGGCGAAGAACCTGAAATTCACCGTGCTCCCCTCCTCGCTCGCCATCCGCACCGACCCGAACCTCCTGCGCCGCGTCGTGCAGAACCTCGTCTCGAACGCCATCAAGTACACCAATTCGGGCAAGGTCCTCGTCGGCGTCCGGCGCAAGGGTGGGCACGCCTATATCCAGGTGCTCGATTCCGGCATCGGGATTCCCGCCTCGAAATTCCGAACGGTCTTCAAGGAATTCGCCCGTCTCGACGAGGGTGCGCGTACGGCACCGGGCCTCGGGCTCGGCCTTTCCATCGTCGACCGCATCTCGCGCGTGCTATCGCATCCGGTCGAGCTGCAATCGACGCAGGGGCGCGGCACCAGCTTCAAGGTGCGCGTTCCGATCGATGCCGCAGCAAGCCGCCACGTCGCCGATAAACCCGCCGCTGTGCCCGTCAGTGACGAGCCGCTCAAGGGCCTTCGTGTCCTCTGCGTCGACAACGAGCCGAAGATCCTCGACGGCATGCGGCTGCTTCTCTCGGGCTGGGGCTGTAACGTCACGCTTGCCGAATCGGTGGCCGCGGTTGAAGCCTTGGCCGCAACCACCGTCGATGCCGTCATCGCCGACTACCACCTCGACGACGGCACAGGCATCGCCGCGATCGGAAAGCTTCGGGCAGCGCTTGGCCGCGAGGTTCCGGCCCTTCTCGTCACGGCCGACCGCACGCCGGACGTGCGCGCGGAAGCCGAACGCGACAATATCCTTTTGCAGAACAAGCCCGTGCGTCCCGCCTCCATGCGGGCCTGGCTGACGCAGCTTTCGACGACGCAGCGGGAGGCGGCGGAATAGGCCTCAGGCGGCGGCCTGGGCACTGCCGATCTTGCCGAGCTGGATGACCGCCTGGGTGCGGCTGTCGACATTCAACTTCAGGAGGATCGCCGAGACATGCGCCTTGATGGTCGCCTCGGAGACACTCAATTCATAGGCGATCTGCTTGTTGAGCAGGCCTTCGGCGAGCATGGCGAGCACGCGTGACTGCTGTGGCGTCAGCGTACGCAGCCGCGCGATGAGATCAGCAACCTCGCTGTCCTGCTCCGGCCCGCGCACATAGCCGCCGGGCGTATAGATGTTGCCTTCCAGCACCGAGCCAATGCCCTCGCGGATATCCTCGATGGAGGCGGATTTGGAGATGAAGCCGGAGGCGCCGAGATCGAGCGCTCGGCGGATGGTGGCCGGGTCGTCGCTCGCCGAGACGATGACGACCGGAAGGCTCTGGAATTCGGCCCGCAGCGAGATCAGGCCGGAAAGGCCGCTGACGCCGGGCATGGCAAGGTCGAGCAGCATGAGGTCGGCGTTCGGATTGCCGGCGGCGGCCTTGCGCGCCGCCTCGAAATCGCCGGCCTCGACGATGTCGGGATTGCCCGCCATTCCGGTCAGCGCCTGTTTCAGCGCACCGCGGAACAGCGGATGGTCGTCCGCGATGATGATCGTGAGTGCCGATGCCATGCGCTCCCTCCCAAGAGTAGACGGACCCGCGACGGACGCAACACGACCTCGGCCGGCGAAGGATGTCCGTTAGGTCTTTTGCGGGACCGCGTCTTTCCCGGGGGTGGTTTCCTCCTCACCCTCCTCCAGGTTTTTCACGATGCCCATGAACCTTTGCATCATCTTTTCCATGATGGTCATGGTCCGGTCAATCTCTTCATCCGTGGGTAGAGACGGTTTTGCGGTCGTCTCGCCCGTCACACCACCTTTTTCCAGCGCTTCGACACGCTTGGTGAGCAGGTCGAGCTCCTTTTCGAAGGCGGCGCGCTCATCTGCCGCCATGCGGCAGACGATCTGGCCCTCCTGCTCCCGGCACAGCGAAACCTCGCCCGTCGCCGTGTCGAGGCGGACAAAACCGCCGTCCGTCTTCTCCATGCGATAACGTCCCTCGCCCTCGGCCTGGGCCGAGCCCGCCACGAGGGCGACAACGAAGATGAAAGGCAGAGCGTGAATTCGCATGCAAAATCCTCCAAGAGCCGGTTTGCGGACCTGTCGCCGGTAGACATTCGCCGTTCTTTGCGGCAAGCGCTACCGTTGAAAAACAGCAGCCAGTGGAGGAACGGACGAGATGGCCAAAACAATCTACAAGATCGTTCCGGCAAGTCTGTGGCAGAAGGCGAAGGCGAACGGGATTTTCGAGGGCGCCGCCATCGACCTGTCCGACGGCTTCATCCACTTCTCCACCGCCACACAGGCAAAGGAGACGGCCGCCCGCCATTTCGCCGGCCAGGATGATCTCATTCTTGTCGCCGTCGATGGTGATACGCTCGGCGACACGCTCGTCTACGAACCCTCGCGTGGCGGCGATCTCTTCCCCCATCTTTATGCCGTCCTTCCGCTATCCGCCGTGCTCTGGGAAAAGCCCCTGCCGCTCGGTTCGGACGGCGCCCACCAGTTTCCGGAGATGCCGCTCTGATGTCGCTCCTGTCCACGCTCGGCCGCAAGGGCCTCTTCCTCTTTGATCCGGAAACCGCCCATGGCGTCTCGATCGCCGCGCTGAAGGCCGGCGTCGTGCCAGCCTGCCCGGCCAAGGCCGATCCCCGCCTCGCGCAAACCGTCGCCGGCCTTGCCTTCCCCAATCCCGTCGGCATGGCCGCAGGTTATGACAAGAACGCCGAGGTGCCCGAAGCCCTCCTGCGCCTCGGCTTCGGTTTCACCGAGATCGGCACCGTGACCCCACGCGCCCAGGAGGGCAATCCGAAGCCCCGCATCTTCCGCCTGGTGCAGGACGATGCCGTGATCAACCGTCTCGGCTTCAACAATGCCGGCCATGCAGCGGCGCTCGAGCGCCTGAAGGCCTGCCGGCGCGATGCGATGATCGGCGTCAATATCGGCGCGAACAAGGACAGCGCCGACCGCATCGCCGACTATGTCGCCGGCATCCGCACCTTTTACGACGTGGCGCGCTATTTCACCGCCAACATCTCCTCGCCCAACACGCCCGGCCTGCGCGACCTGCAGGCCAAGGAAAGCCTGCATGCCCTGCTGTCGGCCGTGCTCGCCGCACGCGCCGAGGAAGCGACGAGAAGTGGCCGCCAGGTGCCGGTCTTCCTGAAGATTGCGCCCGACCTTACCGAGGAGGGTCTCGACGACATCGCCGAGGTCGCCCTCGCCCATCCGCTCGATGGCCTCATCGTCTCCAACACGACGCTGTCGCGAGTTGGCCTCAGCGACACGCGCCAGGCCGGTGAAGCAGGCGGCCTTTCCGGCAAGCCGCTCTTCGAGAAATCGACCGTGGTGCTCGCCAAGATGCGTCGGCGCGTCGGCGAAAACCTGCCGATCATCGGCGTCGGCGGCGTCTCCAGCGCCGAGACGGCGGCGGAGAAGATCCGCGCCGGCGCGGACCTCGTGCAGCTCTACTCCTGCATGGTTTACGCCGGTCCGACCCTGCCTGGCGAAATCGTGAACGGCCTCTCGCGCATTTGTGATCGCGAGCAGATCGCCTCGATTTCCGCGCTTCGTGGCACGCGCACCGCCCACTGGGCCGAGCGCGCCCTCTGAGCGCCACACGGGAACCATAGTCGTCCTGGAGGGTTTCGTTCCTGCGGGTGGAGTGTTCGGCAAAAGCTGATTCGCATCGACGGTAGCCTGCACCGATCCCGCCTATAACGGCCAAAAAGGCCAGGAAGGGACGATACCATGGACGACCACGACGAACGGATCCGGCAAAGGGCTCACGAAATCTGGAAAGAAGAAGGCCGCCCGGAAGGCCGTGAATATTCCCACTGGCTGCGCGCCAGGGCCGAAATCCACGAAGAGGATGGCGGCGGCCCGGCCCGGCCCGAAAGGCCCTGGACGATAGCAGGTCTCGGCATCGGCCTCATACAGCCGGTCTGACGATCAACATCCGGGTCGGGGATCAGCTCCGGCCCGGCCTGGAAAACTGCCGTTCTGCAAGCCCCGGCAGGCGCAGAGCCAGGAAAATGCCCCGAAAGGCAAGAAACAGGTTGAGCGACAGCCAGAGCCCGTGATTGCCTAAAAGCGGCACGAAGACGGCAAGCGACAGCAGATACCCGACAAAGGCCAGCAGCATCATGTTGCGCATGGCCGTCGACCAGGTCGCACCGATATAGACCCCGTCCATCTGGAAGGCGAGAGCACCGACAACCGCCGTCAATGCGGCCCAGGGCAAATACTTCGCCGCCTCCACCTGCACGCTTTCTGTGGTCGTCAGCAGACCGATCACATCCGTTCCAAAGGCGAGGAAGAGCAGCGTGGTGACGAAGCCGAGGCCGAAGGACCAGAACACGGTGAGCTTGACGGCCCGGTCGAAGGCCGGACGGAAATTCGCACCGAAGGCCCGGCCGACGAGCTGTTCGGCGGCGTTGGATAGACCGTCGAGATAATAGCCGGCGACGAGGAAGATGTTCATCAGCACCGCATTGGCCGCCAGCATCAGCGGACCGAACGAGGAACCGATGCGCGTCATGATGGCGAAGGAACCGATCAGCACGAAGGTCCGGATCATGATGTCGCGGTTGAGCGAGAACAGGGCCCGAAGCCTATCCCGGGCAAGAACCTCCGCACGGGAAGGCCGGTGCGCCCGGTTGAAACGGGAGACGACGATGGAGAAGCCGGCAAGCGCACCGATCGTCTCGCCGGCAAAGGTACCCCAGGCGATGCCGGCAATGCCCCAGCCGAACCAGAGGCCAAGCACGATCGACAACACGATATTGGTGCCGTTGATGATGGCCTGCAGCATCAGCCCCATCAGGCTCTGCCCGCGGCCAAGCACGAAGCCGAGCAGGGCATAGTTGGCGAGCGCCATGGGCGCGGCAAGCACGCGGATCATGAAATAGGTCGACGTCACCTCCGCGACGCCGGGCGACGGCGCCATCAGGAAGAGGCCGGCGGACAACAGAAGGGGCGACAGCAAGGCTATGGCAAGCCCGCAACAGAGCGCGATGACGAGTGCGCGCCAATAGACCGCCTGCTCTTCCCTTGGATCGCCGCGGCCGAAGGCCTGGGCGACGAGGCCGGTGGTGGAAGCGCGCAGGAAGTTGAAACTGCCGAGCAGAAGGTCGAAGAGCACGGCGCCGATGGCAAGGCCTGCCAGCGCATCCGCAGAACCGAGCCGTCCGGCGACAGCCGTATCGGTCAGCCCCATCAGCGGCGTCGTCAGGAAGCCGAGCGTCATCGGGATAGCGATCGACAGCACGAGCCGGTGCGTCACCTCGAAGGGGCCAGCTCCCTCGTTGCCGTTTGCGGTCGCTGCACTCACGATCCTTCCCCCCTACGCCACCCCAACCTGCCACTCCCCCGAGCGACCGGCCGGCTCTTTCAGCTTGACAACACCATCGCCCAGTAGGGCCGGTTGCCGGATGCCGGATTGGAGACGACCGCGACGCCCAGCCCGCGGTAGTTCGCCCCCAGCATGTTCTCCAGATGTTTCGGCGAACGATACCAGGCCTCGAAGGCTTCGGCCGCGTTGTCCTGGCCGACGGCGATATTCTCCGCTGCCGGCAGCGGCACCTCCATACCCTTCATGCGCTTCAGGAAATTCGCGCCGAAGCCGATATTGTGTTCCATCTTGCCCGCACTCGCCATGCGGCTTGCCTGGTCCATGGCCGCACGCTGCGCCGCCGTGTCGAGCGATAGCGGCGCAAGGCTGCGCTCGGCCCGGATCTTGTTGACGAAGGAGAGCGAAGCCGGCGTCTGGTCGCTGCCGGTGCCGGCCGAAGGGCTCAGCACGCTGGTGGTGGAACAGCCCGCAGCCAACATGGCGACGGAGGCCGCGGAGGCGGCAAGAAAGGCGCGACGGGAGATCATGATCAGCGACGATAGCTCAGAACACGGATGAGGATGAAGACGGGCACCACGATGACGGCGCCGAGCAACAGGTAGTCGCCCAGCCGGCCGAGCGTCTTGAAGCCGGTATTCCAGAGGTCGACGATGAAGTCGCGGACGGCAAAGAGGATATCGTCCGGATAGAGCCCGAAGATCGACATCAGGAAGCCCACGGCCACCGACAGGATCAAGAGCTTGATGATCACGCGGATCGGTGTATCGCCGAGGAACCCGTTCACGCCATTCGACATCAGTTGATTCTCCAAAAACTCGTGTCCACTCCAGATAAGCCGTCACCGGTTCCGCGGCAAGCAAGGCGTCCCCGCGAGAATTCGCTTGCCTTTTGCCGCGGCCCTGCCATGTAGCGCCGTCTGTTTTCCCGTTTCCGAGCCCCCATGACGAGCCCGCACTTCTCCTCCGGCGATCTCATCGCCGACCGCCGCGCCGATTATGCCCGCATGTTCGCGGAATCGGGTGAGTTCGCGGAGGCTGCGGAACTCATGGAACAGGCGCTCGAACAGGTGCCCGCCTGGGCTGCCGGCTGGTTCCGTCTCGCCGAATATGCGGAGAAATCGGGCCGGAAGGAGGCGGCGGCGGCCGCCCTCGCGAAGGTCGTCGCCCTCGACCCGGCCGACATCTTCGGCGCCGGCCTGAAACTTGCCGTGCTGGGCGTTGCCGAAACGCCCGCCGCGCCGTCCACCGCCTATGTCGAGCGGCTCTTCGACGACTATGCCGACCGCTTCGACACCGCTCTCGTGCAGCGGCTCGACTATACGGTGCCGCAGACACTCGCCCGGTTGGTGCGCCGGCATGCGGGCGAGGATGCGCATTTCGGCCTCGTCTCGGATATTGGCTGCGGCACCGGCCTCTTCGGCGTGGAACTGCGCGCCAGCGCCGGGCGGCTCGAAGGTTTCGACCTGTCCGCCGGGATGCTGGCCAAGGCGGCGGAGAAGGCGGTCTACGACCATCTCGCGCAGGCGGACCTGTCTTTGCCCGCCGAAAAGAGCGGGCTTTTCGCCAATGCGCCGGAGGAGCGGGCCGACCTCGTCAGCGCGGCCGACGTGCTGATGTATCTCGGCGACCTCGCCGAGGTCTTCCCGAGCGCCGCACGCCTCTTGAAGGCCGACGGCCTCTTCGCCTTTTCCGTCGAGGATGGCGGGATGGACGACACGCCGCTGCTGCGCCCGTCGCTGCGCTATGCCCATCCGGAACGCTTCATCCGCAAAAGGGCCGAGGAGAACGGCCTTGCCATCCTCGCCATGGAGAAGAGCGTGATCCGGCAGGATGCCGGCCAGCCGGTGCATGGGTTGCTCTTCCTTGCGAAGCGCGAGGCTTAGCCGAAGGCAGCGCTTGCGCCGGACATGGCGCCCTATACAACAGAAGAAACCCTCGGAGATCTGGCATGGACGGCGACAAACGGCGTTTCGGCTTCTGGAACCCCACCCCCACCCGCCATACGCCGCTGGAAGACGCACAGGGCCTGTTCGCCAGCAGCATGATTGCCGCGCTCGGCCTTGCCCTGATGGGCAGCGCCGGGCTGGTGGCGAGCGGCACCGCCGGCGTCGCCTTCGTGCTGCATTACCTGACGGGCGTGAGCTTCGGCCTCTATTACACCGTCGTGAACATCCCCTTCTACGTCCTCGCGCTGAAGCGCCTCGGCTGGGCCTTCACGATCAAGACGGTGCTGGCGGTGACGATGACCTCGCTGATCACCGAGCTGCAACCGCATTTCGTGACCATCGAGAGCATCGACCCGATGTGGACGGCGGTGCTGGCGGGCATCCTGCTCGGCTTCGGCCTGCTCGGCCTCTATCGCCACCGCGCCAGCCTCGGCGGCATCGGCGTTCTCGCCGTCTACATGCAGGAGCGTTTCGGTATCCGTGCCGGTCTCGTGCAGCTCGCCTTCGACGTCGTCGTGCTCATCGCGGCCTTCTCGGTGGCCGCGCCCTTCATCGTGCTCTGCTCGGTGGTCGGCGCGCTGGTGCTCAACCTCTTCCTGACGGTCAATCACCGCGCCGACCGCTACATCGCCATGTGAGGCTATTTTTCCAGGGACCGCTTCACATTCGACCAGCGGTCACTAGCTTAGGCCGGTGAGCATCATCGATTCTGCCGCCGGCCCCAGCCTCCTGCCCTCCACCTTCGCCGCCTGGTTCTCGGCCAAGGGATGGCAGCCGCGTGCGCATCAGATGGAGCTGCTCACACGGGCGACGGCGGGCGAAAGCCTGCTGCTCATCGCCCCGACCGGCGCCGGCAAGACGCTCGCCGGCTTCCTGCCGGCCCTTACCGACCTCACGCGCCGCGGCAGGATTCCGCCCGGCAGCGCCTTCACCGGCATCCACACGCTCTACATCTCGCCGCTGAAGGCGCTCGCGGTCGATATCGAGCGCAACCTGATGAAACCCGTCGAGGAGATGGGCCTGCCTATCACCATCGAGACGCGCACCGGCGACACACCGCAGGCCAAGCGCCAGCGCCAGCGCCTCAATCCGCCCGACATCCTGCTGACGACGCCCGAGCAGGTCGCCCTGCTCATCGCCAACGGCGAAGCGCCGCGCTTCTTCAAGGACCTGAAATACGTGATCTTCGACGAGCTGCATTCGCTCGTCACCTCCAAGCGCGGCCATCTCCTGTCACTGGGGCTCGCGCGGCTGCAGCAGCTTGCACCTGGCCTTCGCACCATCGGCCTGTCGGCCACCGTCGCCGAACCCATGGATCTCCGCCGCTGGCTGGTCGAGCAGCGGCCGGGCGAGGCGCGGCATGCCGGCCTCGTCACGGCGCCGGGCGGGGCGCGGCCGATCATCACCATCCTCAAGAGCAAGGAGCGCGTGCCGTGGTCCGGGCACTCCGCAAAATATGCGATGCCCGAGGTCTACGAGGCGATCCGCGACCACAAGACCTCGCTGCTCTTCGTCAACACGCGCAGCCAGGCGGAAATCCTCTTCCAGGAGCTCTGGAACATCAACGAGGACACACTGCCGATCGCTCTGCACCACGGCTCGCTCGATGTCGGTCAGCGCCGCAAGGTTGAAGCCGCCATGGCGGAAAACCGCCTGCGCGCCGTTGTCGCCACATCGACGCTCGACCTCGGCATCGACTGGGGCGACGTCGATCTCGTCATCCATGTCGGCGCGCCGAAGGGCGCCTCGCGGCTTGCCCAGCGCATCGGCCGCGCCAACCACCGCATGGACGAACCGAGCCGGGCGATCCTCGTACCCGCCAACCGCTTCGAGGTGATGGAGTGCCAGGCGGCGCTCGACGCCAACTATCTCGGCGCGCAGGATACGCCGCCGGTGGGCGAAGGCGCACTCGACGTTCTCGCCCAGCACGTCCTCGGCATGGCCTGCGCCGCGCCCTTCGACGAGGATGTGCTTTTTGCCGAGATCACCGCCGCCGCACCCTATACCGATCTGCCCCGGGAAAAATTCAGCCGCATCGTCGCCTTCGTCGCCACCGGCGGCTATGCGCTGAAGACCTATGAGCGCTATGCCCGCATCCGCAAGACGCAGGACGGGCTGTGGCGCGTCTCCAATCCACAGGTCGCCCAGCAATACAGGCTCAATCTCGGCACGATCGTTGAAATGCCGATGCTGAACGTGCGCATGGTCAAGCGCGGCGCCAAGGGCGCGATCGGCCGTGGTGGCGCCTCTCTCGGCAAGGTGGAGGAATACTTCCTCGAAATGCTGGCGCCCGGCGATACGTTCCTCTTGTCCGGCAAGGTGCTGCGCTTCGAGGGCATCCGGGAGAACGAGTGTCTCGTTTCCCAGGCGTTTTCGCTCGACCCGAAAGTGCCGGCCTATGCCGGCGGCAAGTTCCCGCTCTCCACCTATCTCGCCGACCAGGTGCGCGGCATGCTGGACGATCCCGACCGCTGGGGCGGCCTGCCCGAGCAGGTGCGCGACTGGCTGGCCTTGCAGCGGGACGTCTCCGCCCTGCCGAAACGCGACGAGCTGCTCATCGAGACCTTTCCACGCGGCAGCCGGCACTACATGGTCGCCTATCCGTTCGAAGGGCGGCTGGCGCACCAGACACTCGGCATGCTGCTGACGCGCCGGCTGGAGCGGACCGGCCGCCGGCCGCTCGGCTTCGTCGCCACGGACTATTCGCTTGCCGTCTGGGCGCTCGACGACCTCGGCTACAGCTTTGCCGTGGAACGCCCATCGCTGGCAGAGCTCTTCGACGAGGACATGCTGGGCGACGACCTCGAAGCCTGGCTCGACGAAAGCTTCATGCTGAAGCGCACCTTCCGCAATTGCGCCGTGATCGCCGGACTTATCGAGCAGCGCCACCCGGGCAAGGAAAAGACCGGACGGCAGGTCACCGTTTCCGCCGACCTGATCTACGACGTGCTGAGAAGCCACGAGCCAGACCACATCCTGCTCGAAGCCACGCGCAACGATGCGGCGGCAGGGCTTTTGGATATTCAGCGATTGGGCGATATGCTGGCACGAATCAAGGGTCACATCACCCATCGTCGGCTCGACCGCATCTCACCGCTCGCCGTGCCGATCATGCTGGAAATCGGCAAGGAACCGGTGGTGGGCGAGGCACAGGATTCCCTGCTGGCGGAAGCGGCGGAGGACCTGATCGCCGAGGCGATGGGCGAGGCCGTTATCTGAAGGTCCATCTAGAGGGATTGAACAACAGGCATGCAGAGGCTCGCGCTGGCATCGGCGAAGATCGAGGATTTCGGCGCCGTTTCGGCCCGCACCGTTGTGGCGGGCGTCGAAGCGGTGTGTGATCCGCTGGGCGCGCTCTACCTGCCGGAAACCCGCCTTCTCGTCGTCTCGGACCTGCATCTGGAAAAGGGTGCCGCCTTCGCACGGCGCGGCATGATGCTGCCGCCCTACGACACGCTCGCCACGCTCAAGGTACTCGAAGCCGTCATCCTCAGACACGATCCGGCGATCGTCGTCAGCCTCGGCGACAATTTCCACGACCGCGTCGGTTCGGCCCACCTGCCGGACATGTTCCGCACGAAGATCGCCGATCTGGCACGCGGGCGTGACTGGATCTGGATCAACGGCAACCACGATCCCGACGGGACGGTGGACCTGCCCGGCCAGTCGGCCGACGAGCTGCACTATGCGGGTCTTGCCTTCCGGCACGAGCCATCACTGATTTCACCTGCCGGCGAGATTGCAGGGCACCTCCATCCGGCCGCCACCGTCATCCGCCGGGAGAAGGCCGTGCGCCGACCCTGTTTTGCGACGGACGGGCGGCGCCTGCTGATGCCCGCCTTCGGCCTGATGACGGGCGGGCTGGACCTGCGCCACAAGGCGATGACCGGCCTTTTCGAGCGGCCAAACCTCGTCGCCCACATGCTCGGTCGCGATCGCATCTATTCCGTACGCTTCGCCAACCTTGTCGGCTGAGCGCCCCGGCGTGCCAACACCGCGCGCGTTTCGCACTGCGGCTTCACACCGGACATGATCTCAGCGGCTTGATGGGCGCCCGGACCGCTTGTAACATGCAAGCAGTTCCTGGAGAGCCCGATGAAAGACACCTACCGCTCCGGCTGCCCGATCAACCTGACGCTTGAAATCCTCGGCGACCGCTGGAGCCTGATCGTGCTGCGCGACATGATGTTCGGCAACCGTCGCCACTTCCGCGAGCTCCTGACGAAATCGGAGGAAGGCATCGCCTCCAACATCCTGGCGGACCGGCTGCGCCGCCTCGTCGAGGAAGGCATCGTCAGCAAGGCGGACGATCCGAGCCACAAGCAGAAGGCGCTCTACAGCCTCACCGAGATGGGCATCGCTCTTGTGCCGGTCTTCGCCATGATGGGTGCCTGGGGCCGGCGCTTCCTGCCGGTGACGGAGGACCTGTCGATCCGTGCGGAACTGCTGGAAGAGGGAGGCCCGCCTCTGTGGGAGGCCTTCATGGAGGAGCTGCGCGCGATCCACCTCGGCGCGCCGCGCCCTGCCCGCTCGGTCTTCAACGAGCTGCAGACCGCCTATGCGGCGACAGTTGCCCGCAACATGGCTGCAACCAGCGCTTGACGAAAGCGTTGCGGTTGATTTCCATCAAGGCAGCGCCGGACGCCGGTTCTAGTCTGGGCAAAAAAGGAGGCTGCACCATGTACAAGCATATCCTCGTTCCCACGGATGGGTCCGACATGTCTTCCGCCGCCATCGACCAGGCGCTCCAGCTCGCCAAGACGCTCGGCGCCAGGGTGACGGTTTTGACGGTGGCCGAACCGCTGCACTTCCTTCCCGTGACGCCCGGCGCGACCGTCAATCTCAGGACAGATTACGAAGCGCATGTGAGGGAGGATGGCATCCGCATCCTCGGTGCAGTCGAGGCAAAGGCGAACACCGCCTGCGTGGCGGTGGAGACACTGCAGGTGACGGCGGGCGATGCCTGGCAGGCGATCGTCGACACCGCCAAGGCAAAGGGCTGCGACCTCATCGCCATGGCCTCGCACGGCCGGCGCGGCGTCAGCGCCTTCCTGATGGGCAGCGTCACGACGAAGGTGCTCAGCCACGCCAAGGTGCCTGTCCTCGTCTACCGCTCCTGACGCTCAGTCCTTGCGGAAGACGACGCTGGCGAGCCAGCCGGTCAGCAGCGCAAGGATGACGGAGAAGGCACCATAGGCCAGCGAGTTGTTGTAGGCGGCATTGGAGATCATCTGCTCGATGCCCGTCTTCATTACACGCAGCGGCAGCGCCTTCTCGGCGATGAAGACGCCGTCACGGAAGAGGTGCGCCCGCACGACATGGGTGCCGTTCGGCACGCTGGCCGGCAGCTTGACCGTTGCCTTGAACAGGCTCGCGCTGATGAACTGTACGCCGCCCGGGTCGCGCTGGTAGAAGCCGCCGCTTTCCTTGAGGCGCCGGAAGGCCTCGCGGAATTCCGTGATTTTGCTGCCGTCGCCGACATAGCCGATCGGCGACAGGCGGATATGCTGGATGCCGACGCCGACGCCGTTGAGCATGGCCGGTTCGGCAATCGTCTCCACGTCCCGGGTACTCGACAGCGAATAGGATTCCGGCACAAGCTCGAAGGTCATCGAGCGGCGGTTGACCCAGATGCCGAAGACCCGCTCCTTGACGCGCACCGTATTGTTGTCCTTCGGCCCTTCCAGCGCCACGACGATATCATATTTGCGCTGGGCGAGCAGAGACGGATCATAGCCTTCGATGGCGCCGAAGATCGTCAGATCCGCGCCGCGGAAATCCGAGGAGATCGCAATCTCGTCCGTGGAGATGCCGATCTCAAGCTTTTCCGGGAAATCGACCGGCTTGTCTTCCAGCACCTGGGCGGCGGCGGGAAGGACGAGGAACAGGCCGAGGAGCAGGGCAGCGACGGCTCTCATCGATAGACCCCCTCGCTCACCACGGAATAGATATCGGCCGGCGCGACGACGAGATCGACGGCAAGGCGGGCCCCGACGGCGAGGACGAGCAGCGCCAGCAGGGCGCGCAGCTGTTCGCCGCGCAGCTTCTGGCCGACGCGCACGCCGTACTGCGCGCCGATCACGCCTGCCACCATCAGGATGAAGGCGAGCACGATATCGACCGAGTAGTTCGTGGTCGCCTGCACGATCGTCGTATAGGCCGTGACGAAGATGATCTGGAACAGCGAGGTGCCGACGACGACATTGGTCGGGATGCGCAGGAGATAGATCATGGCCGGCACCATGATGAAGCCGCCGCCGACACCCATGATGGACGTGAGGATGCCGATGCCGAAGCCGAGGCCGACGACCGGGATGATGGACAGGTAGATCTTCGACTTCTTGAAGCGCATCTTCAAAGGCAGGCGATGCACCCAGCTGTGCTGGCCGGGCCGGCGCAGCGAGACCGGCTGGTTTTTCGCCGCGCGGCGCAGCGCCCGGATGCTTTCAAGCAGCATCAGGGTGCCGACGGTGCCGAGCAGCACGACATAGAGCAGCGAGATGACGAGATCGAGCTGGCCGATACTGCGCAAGAGCGAGAAGATCCAGATACCGACTGTGGCGCCTGCCAGGCCGCCGAAGAGCAGCACCGTGCCGAGCTTCACATCCAGCGTGCCGCGCCGGAAATGCGAGAGCGCGCCCGATATCGAGGAGGCGACGACCTGGTTGGCGCCCGTCGCAACGGCGACAATCGGCGGGATGTTGTAGAAGATGAGGAGTGGTGTGATGAGGAAGCCGCCGCCGACCCCGAACATGCCGGAGAGGAAGCCGACGGCCGCGCCCATGCCCAGAATGATGAAAATGTTCACCGAGAGCTCTGCAATGGGCAGATAGACAGTCACAACAATACCCCGATCGGCAAATTTCCGCTTGCGCGGGCTCATAACATCCGGCGGCCGCTGTCCGTTTCGCCTGCCGTCGCGGCTCCCCTCCGGCAGGCTGCGCATATACGGAAGCGCCCCGCCGCATGAAGGAGAGCCCCTCCGGCGGCCGGTTGCGCCTTGCATCACGCAAGGATCGGTCACGGGGCGCTGCCTTCCGGCGCACCCTGTTCATTTATACAGTTCCGGACGCAAAACCGCGTTTTGCATGCCAGCTGGAACTGCGCTTGCCACCTTCTTCAATGATAACGTTTCTCGAGCGCGTATCATCTTGGGGCGGCATGAAAATTTCTACCGCATCATTCCTGAAATCGGGGCCGATTTAAGGATGAAATCCTGCGGCAAATACAAAATGCCACAGCGTCCGTAGCACATCGTGAACGGTGTGCCGCGCTGTGGTGAGCGTCATGCCCGCAGGGTAGGGACAAGTCAACCGGAGAAGCCGTTTTCGAGGCCCCTCCGGCAATCCGCCGATCAGCTCGGCTGCTTGTTGCGCTTCAGGAGTTCCGTCACCAGCGCATCGTCGATCTCGCCGGTTTCCTTCTGGCCGACGGACTTCTGGAAGGCCTTGATGGCGGCGACCGTCTTCTTGCCCATCGCGCCATCAGGCGTACCGGCGTTGAAGCCGTTGTTGTTGAGGATCGCCTGGATGTTGCGGATCGCCTTCTTCATGTCGACGCTGGCGGTCTTGGTCGGCTTGCCGACCCATTCGTCGGGCAGGTCCGCCGAGTTGGTCTTCTCGTCGAGAGGCTGCGCCTTCCACAGCTCCACCTTGGCCTTGGCGCTGGAAAGCTGCTCGGGAGCCATGGCATTGGCCACCTCGTCGCGCTTCAACCCCGCATCGCTGTCGCCGTCGCGGGCAGCGATGGCAAACCACTTGTAGGATTCTTCCAGGTCCTGCTTCACGCCGTTGCCGCGCGCATAGAGAATGGCGAGGTTGAACTGGCTGTCGCGCACACCAAACTCGGAGGCTTTCTGGAACCACTTGGCGGCAGCGTCAAAGTCCGGCTGCTGGGTGCCGACACCCGTCGCCAGCAAGACGGCGAGATTGTGCATGGCGCTCGCATTGCCCTTGTTCGCCGCGATCTCATAGAGTTCCCGGGCACGCGGCAGGTCACGCTCGACACCCTGGCCCTTCTCGTAGAGGTTGGCAAGGCGGTACTCGGCGGGCGCAAAGCCGCGGGCAGCGGAGAGCTCGTACCAGCGGGCGGCTTCCGCAAGATCCGTCGCAACGCCACGGCCTTCCGTGTAACGCGCGCCAATCTCGAACAGCGCCAGCGCATCGCCCTCCGTTGCCGCCTTGGAGAGCGAGGCCGGGGTGATTGCTTCCGGAACCACGATTGCGGCTGTCTGCGTCTGGTCGACCGGCTGGGTCTCCTCGGCGACGGCGGTTTCCGGCGCCGTCACCGGCTCGAAGCCGGCAGTGGCCGCACCATCGGTCGTTTCAGCCGGAGCCGTCAGAGCTTGGCTGCCGGTGGCGGATGTCTGGGTCGGTGTCGGCTCGGCGCCGGCATTCGTCTGCGTATCGCCAAGATTGCGCGCGTCCCCGCTCTCGACATTGCCGTTTTCGACGGGAGCCGGATCCGTCACGACCTCCTCGCTGACGACGGGCGCTGCAGCGGTATTGGCGGTCACAGCCTCGCCGGTGCCCGTCGTGGTCTCGACCGGGGCCGTCTCGTTCGTGACGTTGGCGGTCTGCTCGACAATGACCGGAGCCTCGTCGCCGGCCACCAGCGTGTTGATCAGCGGATAGGACATGATCGCCAGCAGCACGGCGCCGACGGCGAGCAGGATCGGCCGGCGGTGGCGCGACAGCGCCGAAGCAGGCTTCTCGCCCTTTGCCAGCTTTTCCGTCTTCTTGGCGGGCGCGACGCGGGAGATTGTATCCGTCTCTTCGGCAGCAAGCCGGGCAGCACGGCGGGCAGCGGCGATCTGAATGGCCACACGATCACCTTCGCCACCCGCCGTCGCTTGCGTGGCCGAAGCCTGGCCGGCACGAACGCGTTCAAGGATACGGCGGACGTCAGGCACGCCGGAGCCCGGCTCCAGCAGCTGGTTCGCCTCTTCCGGCGCGAGTTCGTCCGTGGGATCGATCGAGGGTGTCGGATCGATCTGCTGGCGTTCGACCGGCAGAGCGGTTTCCTTGCGGCCGGGTGCAAAGCGGCGCTTCAGGCCGGCGAGCAGGCCGGTCTTGGGCTGAGCTCCAGCCGGCTGGTCGGCGGAGAGAGCAACGGGCTCGTCCGTCAGTGCCTCTTCCGGGGCCGGACGCTCGGGAACGGGAATGTTCTCGACCTCGATCTCGGCGAAGCGGCTTTCCTCCTGCGTCGCCTCGGCTTCGGCCTTGCGGGTCTCGCGGGTGCCGAAGCCGTCGTCGTCAAAAGGGTAATCGTTGCCGTAGATGCTGGAGGCGGGGGCGGCGTGGCGCTCCACATCCATCGCCGGCATTTCGGCGCGCGGCATGGCTGCCTCGCGGCGACCGAAGGTTTCGCGCGGGGCGTCGAGCTGCTCGAGGCGGCCGGCGATCTGCACCAGCGTGTCGTGCAGCGCATCGAAGGTGCGCGCAGTGCGCTCCTCGCTCGAGCGGGTCAGTTCCTCCAGTGCGCGCAGGTCATCGGCAAGGCCGGCGATCGCTTCCATGTCGGTGCTGGCCGCCGCCGTCGGGCCGGCGTGGCGGTAGGCCTCCATCACGGCTTCCGCCGCCTGGCGGGCGGCCTCGACGATATATTCGTCGTTGGTCGCCATGTAGTCCTCGATCGTCGCGAGACGGCCCTCGAATTCGGAGGGGACTTGCGCGACGGCGGCGGACGGCGTGCTGATCAGCGTGGAAAGATGCGCGATCTGCGCCTCCAGGCCACGCAATGCCTCATGATCGCCCACCGGCGCGACGCTGGTCGCATCGAGGCGGTCGGCAATCGCCGAGAGGCGATCCTCGATATGGGCGAACCGGTCTTCCTGGAACGGGCTGCCGGTCGGTGCGTCGAGATTGTCGATGCGCCGGGCAAGCGCGTCCAGCCGCTCGGCGAGCTGGTCGTTGACGCTGCCTTGGTCGAGCGCGTCGATCTTGCGGGAAATGTCGGAAAGGTAATAGGCAAGCTCATCGTTGCCCTGGGCGGGAGCGACCTGCTGGCTTTGCTCCAGCATCTGCGAGAGCTGCTCGATACGCTCTTCGAGACGAAGCGCCGTGCGTTCGTTCGACAGGTCCTCGATGCGGCTCGCGAGTGCTTCGATGCGCAAGGAGAGGCCCTGGTCCGGTGCGGGCGCCGGGCGCTGGGCAATGAAATCGAGCTGGTCGGCGAGATCGGCGATGCGGCCTTCGAGGCGCTGCATCATGCCGTTGTCGGCCATGGCCGACTGCTGCATGCGGCCGGCCGCGGCAATCGCCCGGCTGATCTCGTCGAGGCGGGCGTCCAGCCCTTCGAACTGCGAGGTGACGGCCGAGACGAAGCGGCCGTCATCCGGCTGCGCCTGGCGTGCCAGCATGTCGATGGCGCGGGCGATGGTCTCGATCTTGCCTTCCAGCGCATGGATGGCCGGCGTGGCGCTGACCGCGCCGATCTGGCCCTTCAGCTCGTCCAGCCGATAGGCAAGAGCCACCAGTTCGTCGTCGCGCGTCTGGTCGAAGACGGAGAGCCTCTTCTCGACGCCGTTCCAGCGATCCTCCATGCGCCGTACGGAATCCTCGCGGGCAAGCCCGTCGAGCACGGAGCGCAGTTCGTCGAATTCGACGCGCAGGCCTTCTGCCTGACCGGCCGTCTGGCCGGACTGGTGGCCAAGCTGGTTGATGCCAGTGGAAAGCCGCAGCAGCTCCTCGCGCAGGTCGTCATTGTTGTTGCGGCCCTCGGCCATCTGGCGGATGCCTCGGATTTCTGAGCGCAGCGACTGCATCTCGCGTTCCAGCCCGTCGGCGATATCCTTCTTCAGGTCCTGACGCAGCGAGACGAGTGCCTTGGCGATGTCCTCGACGGAATTGTCCGCGCGGGCGGGTGCGGTCTGCTGATGGCCATAGGCCGGATGCGCCTGCTGGCCGCCATAAGCGGCCGCCGTTTGCTGGCTGCCATAGGCGGCACCAGTCTGCGGGCCGCCATAGGCGGTATGGGCCTGCTGGGCAGCGGCATAGTGGTCGGCCGAGAGCGGGCGGCGCTCTAGGCGATGGGCAACGCGTTCGCGGCCGCCTTCGATGGCACGCTGGCGCTGCACGATTTCGGAAACCGGATCGTCGCGCAGCGGGATCGCGCGCGCCGGCTCCTGGCGGGGTTGCTCACCGCGCGGCGCGAAACGCTCCTCGCCGCGTCCGCGCGCCTCGCGCCCGCCCGCCATCAGGCCTTCGATACGGGCTTCCAGCCCCTCGATGGTGCGATTGAGCGCATCGAGCGAGGATCTTTCGCCGTGACGCTGCGGGTTTCGCGATCCGTTCATCTTCGCCTCGCTTTGGCGGCCGAGCGGCCTGCCGGGAGATACTTCTGAAGGCGCTGCCGCCCGGCTGCGCCCTTTCTTCCACTCCGGCGGATCTCCGCCGTCAAACACTGCATGTGCCATGGGAAACAGTATCGCCCCTGTCTGTACCGGACCGTCCGTCCGGCCGTTACAAAGGGAAGTCCAAATGATTCCCGATCCCACGCCCTCAGGCGTCACAATTCATGAAACATGGTAAACAAGGGGTTAACTGCCCCGGAAAATTTTTAACGATTTGCTCATAGAATGATCTTCGGGAGGAAAGGCGACCGTTTACGGCACAACCACAGGCTCCGAACGAACCGTCCGTCGCCACACCGCCCGCCCGCAGCCCTCCCGACCGACGAAATTTCTTCGCGGCTCTGTTTTGACGTTTACGCAAACGTCAAAGTTTTATAGTATCCGATCTCAAGGAGCGGACTCGCGTCCGCGGGACAGGTGAGGACTTCGAGCATGCCGATCTACAAAGCCCCCGTGAATGACACGCTTTTCATCCTGAACGACGTGCTGGCGCTCGAGCGCTACAACAACCTGCCCGGCTTTGCCGATGCAACGGGGGACATGCTGGAGGCGATCGCCGGCGAAGCGGCGAAGGTGGCTGAAGAGGTGCTCTTTCCGGTCAATCTTTCCGGCGACCAGGAAGGCTGCAAGCGTCGCGACGATGCCACGGTAAAGACCCCGAAGGGCTTCAAGGAAGCCTTCGACCTCTACCGCCAGGGCGGTTGGATCGGCCTTGCGGTTCCCGAGGAATTCGGTGGCCAGGGCCTTCCCTACGTACTGCACACGGCCGTCGGTGAATATATGTCCTCGGCCAACATGGCGCTTACCATGTATCCCGGCCTGACGCAGGGCGCGATCGCCGCGATACTCGTGCACGGCTCCGACGAGCAGAAGGCCGCCTATCTGCCGAAGATGGTGGAGGGCGCCTGGACCGGGACCATGAACCTGACGGAGCCCCATTGCGGCACCGACCTCGGCCTGCTGCGCACCAAGGCCGTGCCGCAGGCTGATGGTTCCTACAAGATTTCCGGCCAGAAGATCTTCATCTCGGCCGGCGAGCACGACATGTCCGACAATATCGTCCACCTCGTCCTCGCCCGCATCGAGGGCGCGCCGGAGGGCACCAAGGGCATCTCGCTTTTCATCGTGCCGAAATACATCCTGAAAGACGACGGCACGCCGGGCGACCGCAACACGGTTTCCTGCGGTGCCATCGAGCACAAGATGGGCATTCACGGTAACGCCACCTGCGTCATGAACTACGACGAGGCGAAGGGTTTCCTCATCGGCGCGGAGAACAAGGGCCTCAACGCCATGTTCGTCATGATGAACGAGGCCCGTCTTGGTGTCGGCCTGCAGGGCCTGTCGATTGCCGAGATCGCCTACCAGAACGCCGCCAACTATGCCCGCGAGCGCCTGCAGGGCCGCTCGCTCTCCGGCGTCAAAAATCCGAATGGCAAGGCTGATCCCCTCATCGTGCACCCCGACATCCGCCGTACGCTGATGACCATCAAGGCCTGGACCGAGGGCGGCCGCGCCTTCACGCTCTGGACAGCGCTGAAATCCGATATCGCCCACCGCTCCGCCGACGAGAAGGAACGCCAGGCTGCCGACGACATCCTCGGACTGATGACCCCGATCCTCAAGGGCGTCCTGACCGACAAGGGTTTCGATCATGCCGTCATGGCCCAGCAGGTTTTCGGCGGCCACGGTTACATCGAAGAGCACGGCATGAGCCAGTATGTGCGCGACGCACGCATCGCCATGATCTACGAGGGGGCCAACGGCATCCAGGCGCTCGACCTCGTCGGCCGCAAGCTCGGCATGAACGGCGGGCGCGCCGTCATGACGCTCTTCAAGGAGATCGGCGATTTCTGCGAGGAGAACCGCAATGACGAGAGGCTTGCCTTCTTCACCAAGCACCTGAAGAAGGGCTTGAACGACCTTCAGGCCGGAACCATGTGGTTCATGCAGAACGCCATGGCCAAGCCCGACAATGCCGGCGCCGGCTCGACCGACTACATGCACCTCTTCGGCCTCGTCACCGTCGGCTACATGTGGGCGAAGATCGCGAAGGCCGCCGAAGAGGGCCTCGCGGCGGGCGCTGGCGAGCGCGAGGACTTTTTGAAGAACAAGCTGGTCACGGCCAAATTCTTCATGGAGCGCCTGATGCCGGAAACTGGCCTGCGCAAGACCCGCATCGAGGCCGGCGCCGACACAACGATGGAACTGGCGGCCGAAGCGTTCTAGCCTCAAGAATCAGACGACCCGTTGCGAGTTTGACGGCGTTTCAGCGCCGCTAGGGAGAAGAGACCAATGACCGACGTCTTCATCTACGATCATGTGCGCACCCCGCGCGGGCGCGGCAAGAAGGACGGCTCGCTGCACGAAGTGCCGTCCGTGCGCCTCGCCGCCAAGGTGCTGGAAGCGGTGCGCGATCGCAACGGGCTCGATACATCAAAGGTCGACGACATCGTCATGGGCTGCGTCGATCCGGTCATGGATGCCGGCTCCGTCATTCCGAAGGCCGCCGCCTTCGAGGCCGGCTACTCGACCCGCGCGCCGGGCATGCAGATCTCCCGCTTCTGCGCCTCCGGCCTCGATGCGGTGAATTTCGGCGCGGCGAAGATCGCGCAAGGCGCCGACGACATCGTCATTGCCGGCGGCGTGGAGTCGATGTCGCGCGTCGGTCTCGGCATGTCCGGCGGCTCCTGGTTCATGGACCCCTCGGTCAACTTCCCGGCCTATTTCATGCCGCAGGGCGTCTCCGCCGACCTCATCGCCACGAAATACGGCTTTTCCCGCGACGACGTCGACGCCTATGCCGTCGAAAGCCAGAAGCGCGCGGCGCACGCCTGGCAGAACGGCTACTTCAAGAACTCCGTCGTGCCGGTGAAGGACATCAACGGCCTCACCATCCTCGCCCATGACGAGCACATGCGCCCCGGCACGGACATGCAGGCGCTCGCCCAGCTCCAGCCGTCCTTCCAGATGCCCGGCGAGATGGGCGGCTTCGAGGCCGTCGCCATCCAGGCCCATCCGGAAATCGAGGGCATCACCTACGTGCACCATGCCGGCAATTCCTCCGGCATCGTCGATGGCGCTGCAGCCGTGCTGCTCGGTTCGAAGGAAGGCGGCAACATTCTCGGGAAGAAGGCGCGCGGCCGCATCAAGGCCTTCGCCAATATCGGCTCCGATCCGGCACTGATGCTGACCGGCCCGGTCGACGTGACGGAAAAGCTGCTCGCCCGCACCGGCATGCAGCTTTCCGACATCGATCTCTTCGAACTCAACGAAGCCTTCGCCGCCGTCGTGCTGCGCTATATGCAGGCCTTCGACATCCCGCACGACAGGATCAACGTCAACGGCGGCGCCATCGCCATGGGCCACCCGCTCGGCGCGACCGGCGCGATGATCCTCGGCACCGTGCTCGACGAACTGGAGCGCCGCGACCTCAACACCGCCCTCGTGACGCTCTGCATCGGCGCGGGCATGGGCACGGCAACGATCATCGAGCGGGCCTGAGGGCGCGCCGATGAAAGCCCCTCACCCCGCCTCCGCTTCGCTCGGCGCGCCCTCTCCCCGCAAGCGGGGCGAGGGGGAACGGCGACGTCGCGGCATGTCCCTTCTCCCCGTTCACGGGGAGAAGGTGCCGGCAGGCGGATGAGGGGCAAACGGCCGCTCCGTACAAGATTTCAGGGAAGAGGAATCCCACCATGAGCTACAAGAACTTCACCATCGAGACCGACGCGGACGGCATTGCGCTCGTCACCTGGGACATGCCGGAAAAGTCGATGAACGTCTTCACCATCGAGGTGATGGACGAGCTAGACAAGATCATCGACCAGATCGTGGCGGATAGCGCGGTCAAGGGCGTCGTCATCACCTCCGGAAAATCCTCCTTCTCCGGCGGCGCCGATCTTTCGATGATCCAGGCGAGCTTCGACCTCCTCAAGGATGCACAGGCGAAGGATCCGGCGAGCGCCGTCGAAAAGCTCTTCGAGGCCACCGGGCGCATGACCTGGCTGTTCCGCAAGCTGGAAACTTGCGGCAAACCCTGGGTCGCCGCCATCAACGGCACCTGCATGGGCGGCGCCTTCGAAATGTCGCTCGCCTGCCACGGCCGTGTCGCCTCGAATGCCAAGTCGGTCAAGATCGCGCTTCCCGAGGTCAAGGTTGGCATCTTCCCGGGCGCCGGCGGCACCCAGCGCGTGCCACGCCTTGCCAATGCGCAGGACGCCCTGCAGATGATGACGACCGGCTCATCGCTGACCGGCGCGCGCGCCAAGGCGATGAATCTCGTGCATCAGGTGGTGGAGCCCGACCAGCTCATCCCCGCCGCCAAGCAGATGATCAAGGACGGCCTGAAGCCCGTCCAGCCCTGGGACGAGAAGGGCTTCAAGGCGCCGGGCGGCGGCATCTGGACACCGGCCGCAGCCCAGCTCTGGCCCGCCGCGCCCGCCATCCTGCGCCGCGAGACGGCCGGCAACTATCCGGGCGCGCTCGCCATCCTCAAATGCGTCTATGAAGGGCTGCAGGTGCCCTTCGATACGGGGCTCAGGATCGAGCAGCGCTACTTCACCCATATCCTCCAGACGACCGAAGCCTTCTCGATGATCCGGTCGCTGTTCGTCTCCATGCAGGAGCTTGGCAAGGGTGCCCGCCGGCCGGCCGGCCAGCCGAAGGCAGAATTCGGGAAGGTCGCCGTCGTCGGCGCCGGCTTCATGGGCGCCTCCATCGCCTATGTGACGGCCGCCGCCGGCATCCCGGTCGTGCTTATCGACCGCGACCAGGAAGCGGCCGACAAGGGCAAGAGCGTTTCGCAGGGGCTCGTCACCGGCGCGATAAGCAAGGGCCGCATGACGAAGGAAGACGGCGAGAAGCTGCTTTCCCTCATCACCCCGACGCCCGACTATGCGAGCCTTGCCGATGCCGATCTCGTCATCGAGGCGGTCTTCGAGGACCGCAACGTCAAGAAGGAGGTCACGGAGAAGATCGAGGCCGTGCTGCGCGAAGACGCCATTTTCGCCTCCAACACCTCGACGCTGCCGATATCAGGGCTTGCTGGGAATTCGAAGCGCCCGGAGCAGTTCATCGGCATCCACTTCTTCTCGCCGGTCGACAAGATGATGCTCGTGGAGGTGATCCTCGGCAAGGAGACGGGCGACCGGGCAATTGCCACCGCACTCGACTATGTCGCCGCCATCAAGAAGACGCCGATCGTCGTCAACGACACACGCGGCTTCTATGTCAACCGCTGCGTCTTCCGCTACATGGCCGAAGCCTATGACATGCTGATCGAAGGCGTGCCGGCGGCGATGATCGAGAATGCCGCCAAGATGGCCGGCATGCCGGTCGGGCCGCTGTCGCTCAACGACGAGGTCGCCGTCGACCTTTCCTACAAGATCTTCAAGGCCTCCATTGCCGACCTTGGCCCGCAATCGGTCGATCCACGCCATATGGAACTCGTCACCAAGCTGGTGGAGGGCGAAGGCCGCCTCGGCCGAAAGGCCGGCAAGGGCTTTTACGACTATCCGCCGAAGCCCGCCAAGAAGAAGCTGTGGCCGGGCCTGAAGGACCTCTACCCGCAGCAGAAGCCCGACGGCGTCGACGTCAAGGTGCTGAAGGAGCGCCTGCTCGTCACCATTGCGCTGGAAGCCGCTCGCACCATGGAAGAGGGCATCGTCACCGATCCGCGCGAGGCCGATGTCGGCTCCATCCTCGGCTTCGGTTTTGCCCCCTATACCGGCGGCACGCTGTCCTACATCGACGGCATGGGTGTGAAGGCTTTCATTGCCCTCTGCGAGACGCTCGCTGCCAACTATGGCAGCCACTTCCAGCCGACACCGCTGCTGAAAGACATGGCTGCCAAGGACGAGACCTTCTACAGCCGCTTTGCGCCGGAGACGAAGAAGGCAGCCTGACGAAGGCTGATCGAAATGAAAAGGATGGCGCACCGCCATCCTTTTTCGTTTCAGCCCCTCGATCACATGCGTAGCGGTGAAAATAAAACAATCGAAACCGTAAATTTAATTCTGAACGGAGTCAGCGATTCTTCTGCTTTTTCGATACTTTCCGGGGTCATTTTTCAAAAAATCCCGCCCAGCCATTGCATATTCGTGAATAGACCTTATATGAGTTCCGTCGAAAACTGCTTGCGACCTTTGTCTTCGAGCTTCCAAGCTCTGTCAGATTTCCTTTCAAGATCGATCAAAGTGGACGAAACATCGTTCAATTACACTAGAGATGGAAAGGTTATCATCATGAATTCGGGCACCGTAAAGTGGTTCAACAGCACCAAGGGTTTCGGCTTCATTCAGCCTGATGACGGCACGACGGATGTGTTCGTTCACATTTCTGCCGTCGAGCGCTCGGGCCTTGGCTCGCTCGCCGAAGGCCAGAAGATCAGCTACGAGATCGTCCGTGACCGCAAGTCCGGCAAGAACTCGGCCGACAACCTTCGCGCCGCATAAGATTGTCATTCCGCCTGCCGACCACGGATGTACTGGCGGCGGAGCGTTGAATGACGGGAAGAGGTCGGGGTAACGCCCGGCCTTTTTGTTTCCATAGCCTCGAAGGAGAGTGCCATGGGTCAGAAAACCTATGCCATTGGCGACCGAGTGGTTCTGAAGGCCAGCCGGTCCCGCTCGGTGACGGGAGAGCAACGATGCCGGACCATCGGCATCCTGCCCGCCGACCATGGAGAAGCCCAGTATCGGGTGCAGATCGACAACGAGAATTTCGAGCGACGCATCGTAAACAGCGATATTGATAGCGATGAAAGTGGTAGCCCCGCGTCAAGCGGAATAACGACAACCGTCGCTGGCAAGAGCGGTCCGTGGCCAAAACCGTCGAGCATGCGCGTCGGTAAGTGACGCTATCGCTTGCGAAGCAAGCGGTGACGGCAGTTGAAGGAGAGTGGCGGTCGCCTAGGTGGCTTGAATCACTCCTTGCAGAGTGATGGTGCCACGGCGGCATATCTACACCCAGTGCGGCGCAAGCCGCGAGAGAAAGGACATATCGTGCAGGTTCTCGTCAGAGACAACAATGTCGACCAAGCGCTTCGTGTGCTGAAGAAGAAGATGCAGCGTGAAGGTCTGTTTCGCGAAATGAAGGCGCGCAGCGCCTTTGAGAAACCATCCGAGAAACGGGCGCGCGAGAAGGCGGAAGCCATTCGCCGCCAACGCAAGCTCGCCCGCAAGAAAATGCAGCGCGAGGGGCTGCTGCCCGCACCCAAGCGTGCGGTGCGCCCTGCCCGCTAACCATTCCCCGTTATAGCGCCGGGTGGCGCATTCCGCCGCCCGGCTCGCCCTGTCGGACATCACTCCAGAAAGGAGAGATCATGACCGCGACCAAGGATAAATTCTTCAATCCCGCCAAGCTTTCCGCCCAGGAGAAGGCAGCCGCGACCGACCATACGGCGCGCACCATCATCGCTGCCGAAGCAACCGAGCGGGAAAAGAAGACCGCCCGGCTACGCGCCCTGCGCATGCAACAGGAACCGGTCGAGGCGCCGCCGAAGCCAACCCGCAAATCCAGCAAGCGCCCAGCCTCACCAACCATCTGAGCCGGCCGTCAACAAGGATGGCCCGTCGCGCAGGCACCGGCCGGGCGGCGCAGCGTTTCTCCTGTTTCCTGCGGAACAGCGGGCGGCCGGGCGATGTGCGACCTTCTGATCACCGGATGAGAGAGGCTCATCCATACCAGAGATCAGGAGAGACCCCATGCGCAAGATCATCGTTTCCGCCACCGTTGCCCTCGTCGCCGCCGTCTCCTTCGCGGCGCCCTCGCAGGCCGGCTACTACAGCTACGGCTACGGCTACGAGCCCTATTGCTTCATCAAGAAGGTGAAGTCCTACGACTACTACGGCAACGTCATCATCAAGAAGATCAAGGTCTGCAAGTAAACATCGCCCAGACTGACCTCCCCAAAGACCCGGATGTCCCCTGCATCCGGGTCTTTTGCCGTCCGGTATCCCGCTCTACGCAGGACGTGCGGCGTCGGCCATGCGCACCAGCAGCTCGGCACGCGTGCCGACAGTGCGGCTGGCATAGGCGAGCTTGGCGCCGAGGCTTGACGCCATGGCACCGATGATCTTGGAACCGAGACCGGTGCCGCGTACCGGCCCCTCCCCGCGCCAGCCGATGCCGTCGTCCTCGACGAAAAGCAACGCGGTTTCCGGGTCGAGGCGGGTGAAGCCGACGCGCACCTCGCCGCCGGTCTCGCCATAGGCATATTTGAAGGCATTCGTGACGAGTTCGGTTACGATGACGCCGAGCGATACGGCGCGGTCGGTCGGCACGTGCAGCGGCTCCAGCATCCGGTTGAGCCGCACGTTGCGGCCATGGCCCTTCATCGACGTGTCGAGCTCGGAGAGCAGCGTCGAGAGATAGGCCCCCATATCGACATGGCGCACGTCTTCCGACGTGTAGAGCCGCCGGTGAATGCCGGCAATCGCGGTGATGCGGGCCTGCGTTTCCGACAGCGCCTCCTTTACCGCCTCGTCGGATGCGCTCGACATCTGGAGGCGGATAAGCGCGGCGGCAAGCGCCAGCGAATTGCCGACGCGGTGGTTCACCTCCGCCAGCAACACCTCGGCCCGCTCCTTGGCAGCGCGGATCTCCTGTTCGGCACGAAGCTTCGCGCGCTTCAACTCGGCATTTTCCAATGCCTGGCCAAGTGCATTGGTCAGCAGCGGCATGAAATCGTCGCCGACCGACTTGATCACATAGTCGGCAGCGCCAGCCTTCAGCGCCTCGATGGCAACCTGGGCATCGTTCGACCCCGTCACATAGACGACAGGCACCGCCCCCGGCGCATCGGAAAGCTCCTTCAGGAAGGAAAGGCCCGTGCCCGATTTCAGGAAGTGGTCGAGCACGACAGCGGCGAAACCGCCGTCAGTGAAAAGCGCGCGGCCATGCTCCACATCCTCGGCATGCAGCACCTCATAACCAAGACGGCCGAGCGCACGCTGGGCGAGCCGCGCGAGGATCGGGTCGTCGTCGATATAGAGGATGCGGACCGAGGCTTCCTTCATTTACTGCGTCTCGGGGATCTGGATCACGGAGAAGAACAGGCCGAGCTGGCGGATCGCATGAGCGAAGCTTTCATATTCCACCGGCTTGGTGATGTAGACGTTCGCGCCGAGATCGTAGCAGCGCTGGATCTCCCGCTCATCGTCCGTCGTCGTCAGGATGACGACCGGCAGGCGTTTCGTGTGGGTATTGGTCTTGATGCGCTGCAGGATATCGATGCCGGACATGTCGGGCAGGTTGAGGTCGAGCAGGATCAACAGGAACCTGCCGGCGCTCGCAAGGCCAGAGCGGTCCTTGCCGAGCACGAAATCGAGCGCTTCCGTGCCGTTGGTGAAGGGCACGACCTCGTTGTGCACGCCGGCGCGGCGGATGTTCTTCTCGATGAGGCGCGCATGGCCCTCATCGTCCTCGATCATGACGATGGTGACTTCCTTGCCCAGTCCGTTCATGCCTGCATACTCCTGACTACTTTGCTGAGGTCGGGCGGAAGACGGAGCACGAAGGTCGTCCCCTGCCCGAGTTCGGATCGGACGATGATATCACCACCAAGATTGCGCATCAGTGAACGCACATGCGCCAGGCCTATGCCTTCGCCGGGCTTGTCCTGGGCGCCCGAGCGGCGGAACAGTTCGAAGACCCGCTCGTGGTCCTCCGGCGAGATGCCACGGCCGTTGTCGGTGAACTCGATGACGGCACCAGCCCGGCCGCCGTTCTTCGCGGTCACGGAGATGCGCAGCGGCCGGCCCGGCGACTGGTACTTGATCGCATTGTCGAACAGATTGCCGAAAACCTGCTCCAGTGACAGCCGATCGGAAATGACGGTCGGCAGCTTTTCGTCGATGGTGACCTTGCCATCGGATTCGCCGACCTGATGGCCCACCGCCGCCGCACCCGTTTCCACAAGCGCCTTGATGTCGACGCGCTCGATGCGCAGCTCCCGCCGCCCGTCGCGCGAAATCTTCAGGATGGCGTTGATGAGACCGTCCATCTTCTTGGTGGAGGAGCGGATGAAGCCGATCGCCTCCGGCAGGTCCTCGGAAGCGGCGCGGCGCGCTTCGAGAATATCCCCTTCGCTCGGCGCCTTGCCGTCGGCCAGCACATAGCTCTGGATGGACGCAAGCGAGGCCTGCAGCTCGCTGGTGAAGCCCATGATGTTGACGAGCGGCGCGCGCAGGTCGTGCGTCACGATATAGGCGAAGCGCTGCACTTCCTGGTTGGCGCGGATCAGCTCCTCCGTGCGCTCGTCGACGCGTTTTTCCAGCGTGGCGTTCAGCGTCTCCACTTCGCGGCGGGCGACGACGAGGTCGCGGGTATATTGCATGACGACGGTGGCGGCGCCGCCCAGTACGCCTATAATCGCGATCGCGCCGATGATCGTCGTCCATTGCAGCGCGCTGGCGGACGAGAGCGTATCGACGACACTCTCCTCCAGATGCCGGTCCGCATCATCAAGGATGAAGCCGACCTCAGTGCGAAGCTCATCCATCAGGACGCGGCCCCGATCGGTCTTAACCTCTTCGACAGCCTCCGCCTGCCGGCCCTGCTCCATGAGGGCGACGGTTCCGGCCAGCTCCGCCAGCTTCTGCTCCACAAGTTTACTGACCCGTGCTGCCCGCTCGACATATTCAGGCAAGCGCTTCGTCTTTTCCAGGAAGACCTTTTCCCGCTCGGCGACGGCGCGCAGAGCGTCATCGTAAGGACCTCGGAAGGCAGTGTCGGCCGTTATGATGAAACCGCGCTGGCCCGTTTCCGCGTCCTTGACGATGGAGAGCAGGTCGGCAGCGGCGCTGCGCGCCTCGCGCACTTCGATAAAATCCGCGAAATAGTCCTGCACCTTGCTGACGAGCCAGAGCGACGTGCCGACAATGCCGAGCAACGCGAACATGCCAGCAATCAACAGAATAACCGTCGAGCGCACGAAGGCGGCGTTCGAAATCGGCATCTAACCCCCCGGTTCAAGCCGTCTACAGGACGGCGACAATATCGTTGTAATGTTCGCTTGCAACCAACCAACGTGACGAAAACGGAATTCTTTTGGTTGTTTCGTCACTTAAGGGGCTAGATCCTGACACGGAAGCGCCCGGCGAACCGTTCGCTGGCAATGATGACCATGCCCGCGGAAAAGATCAGCGTGGCACCGACGAAGACATTCGAGCCCGGCACGTCGCTCCAGATGAGATAACCGAGCGCGAAGGCCCAGACCAGCGAGGAATATTCGAAGGGAGCAAGCACGGAGACCGGCGCTCGGCGCATCCCCTCGAACATCGCGAACTGCCCGATGCCGGCAATGACCCCCGTTCCGGCCATCAGCGCCAGGTCGAGCAGCGCGACCGGCTGCCAGACGAAAGGCAGCGCGAAGGCCGTGAAGAGGAGGAAAAAGAAACTCGATATGGTCACCTGCACTTGCGTTCGTTCATGCAGCGCCGTCTTGCGCAGCAGCACCGTTGCCACCGCCCAGAAGATGGCCGCCTGCAGGGCGAGATAGACGGGCAGCGAAAGCTGCACTCCCTTGGCCGCAACCCCGCAGGCGATGACCACGCCGACGAAGCCGATCACCACCGCGAACCACCGGTATCCCGGCACCTTCTCGCCGAGGATCGGCACCGAGAGGATCGTCATGACGACCGGCGAGGCGTAGTACAGCGTGGTGAGTTCCGCCAGACCGAGATCACGCGCGGCGGTATAGTAGGACAGCCAGGCGGCAAGCAGCAGCAGGTTGCGCAGGAAGAGCGGCTTCAGCACAGGCGAGCGGCGCGCGCTTTGCACGAGCGGGCGCCCGCCGAAGGCAAGACAGAGTGCGAAGATCGTCAGGCTGCGCACGAACAGGATCTGCCAGACCGGCAAGGCCGCGACGAGCCATTTGACCGTCGCATCCTGCAAGGAAAACATGAAATAGGCGAAGGACGTCAGCAGAATGCCGGAAGAGACGGTCTTTTGCACGGAATGGACCTCGAAGGCGCGGAAGCGCCGCGCTGTGCCTTGATAGCGCGGCGCTCGATGCGGCGAAAGAGGCTGAAAATCAGGGGCAAGGAAATTTTTCCCACCACTTTGAATCGCGCCACGAAAAGTCCGTTTTGCCTGCAAGTTTCAACGTGCAAGCGGGGCCACACAGGTATATGCGCGAGCCATGGACTCCAAACGCACCGGCTATCTCTTCACCCTGCTTGCCATCCTGATCTTCAGCCTGCAGGACGCGATCTCGAAACATCTCGGCAGTCTCTACCCGCCGGTCTTCATCGCCATGCTGCGCTTCTGGGCCTTCGGCACCTTCGCGATGGCGCTGGGCGCCCGCAGCCCGGGTGGCCTGAAGGTCGTGGCAGCGACGAAACGGCCGGCCCTGCAAATCCTGCGCGGCGTCCTCCTTGCCTTCCAGATCGTCGTTACCATCACCGCCTTCACCAAGGTCGGCCTAGCCCATTCCCAGGCGATCCTGGCATCGGGACCGATCTTCGTTGCACTCCTGTCGATGCCGCTGCTCGGCGAGCGGGTCGGCTGGCGGCGCTGGACGGCGATCGGTATCGGGCTTTGCGGCGTACTGATCATCCTCAATCCCGCCGGCAGCGCTTTCGACATGGGCGTGCTGCTGCCGCTCATCTCCGCGCTGATGTTCGCGGTCTATGTCATTGCCACCCGCCTCGTCAGCCGCGAGGACACGGCCTCGACGAGCTTCTTCTACACCGGCGTGGTCGGCGCCGTGGCGATCTCGCTTGTCGGTCCCTTCTTCTGGACGAACCTCACACCGGGCGACTGGCTGTGGATGGGCCTGCTCTGCATCACCGGCATGTCGAGCCATTATTTCCTGATCCGCGCCTATGACCTGCTCGATGCCGCCGCCGTGCAGCCGCTCACCTATCTGCAGGTCGTGCTGGCGGCGATCATCGGCGTCAGCGTCTTCGGTGAAACGTTGAACCTCAACATGGTGCTCGGCTCGGCCATCGTCGTCGGCGCCGGCATCTTCACCATCTGGCGCGAGAGCGTCGTGGCCCGGCGCCGGGCGGCCGAAAACCGGATCGGAAAGAACACAGGAAAATAATCCTTTTTCCTTTACTCATTCACCCTCCTTGGATATGCTTCCGATCAGTCGGACCGGCCCTTGCCGGTCCGTTGCCTTGGCAGGGTTTTTCAGCATGTTCTCCCACGACCGGATCTGGGCAGCGATAGACGCCCTTGCCGAGCGCAATCGGCTCTCTCCGTCCGGCCTTGCCCGCCGCGCCGGGCTCGACCCGACATCCTTCAACAAGTCGAAGCGGCAGGGTGCCGACGGCCGCCAGCGCTGGCCATCGACGGAATCGATCGCCAAGGTGCTCGACGCAACCGGCGCCTCGATCGACGAGTTCTTCACGCTGGCCGACCCGGCGCGCGACGCCGCCCTGCCGCATGGCGCCTTTCCGCCGCAAACCGGCACCATTCCCCTGCTCGGCTTCGCCCAGGCCGGCGCGGGCGGCTTCTTCGACGATGGCGGCTTTCCCGCCGGCCAGGGCTGGGACGTGGTGGAGTTTCCGGCTTCGCCAGATCGAAAACCCGGCGTCTACGCGTTGGAGGTGCAGGGCGACAGCATGCTGCCGCTCTACCGCGACGGCGACGTCCTGATCGTCGAACCGGGCGCGCAGGTGCGCCGCGGCGACCGCGTCGTCGTCAAGACGCGCGAGGGTGAGGTCATGGCCAAGGTGCTGCACCGCCAGACGCCACGCACGATCGAGCTCGTCTCGCTCAATCCCGAACACCCGAACCGCAATTTCGACATCGACGACGTGGACTGGATCGCCCGCATCATCTGGGCCAGCCAGTAGGCCGCATCAGCCGCCGTAGAGATTGACCGGGAAGTAGCGCAGATAGATTTCCTGCAGGCGGCCGCTGCGCGAGAGCGCCAGCAGCGCATGGTCGATGGCGCCGGTTATCGTCGCATCCTCCTTGCGGAACATGATGGTCAGCCCTTCGCCGAGGAAACGCTCCGACAGGTAAGGCCCATCGAACAGACGGCAGCAGCCGGCCGATTCCGAGCCGCTCGTCCAGAAGGCGAGCTGCATCCCGTCCCCGAAGACCGCCTCCACCTTGCCGTCCTTGAGACTTGCCAGCAGGGCGGCCCGATCGGCAAAGGCTTCCGCCTGCACGCGCGGGAAAAAGGCCTTCAGCATCGCCTCGTGCGCACTCGCCGCGACGACGCCGACACGCTTGCCATCAAGCGCGGCCGCGGTCGCGCCGGCGGGCGGGGTCTTCTTTGCCACGGCGAAACGGGCCGGCAGGCGCATGAAGGGGCGAGAGAAGACAAAACGCTTGCGCAGCTCCGCGGTGACGGCGACACCCGCGGCCACCGCCTCGCCATTGCCGTCGATGAGCGCTTTTTCCAACTCCGGGAACGTCACAGCCTGGATCTGACATTTTTCGGTGAGCGCCAGCTCCCGGCAGATCTCCCGCACCAGATCGACATGGAAGCCGGCGAGCTTGCCGGTCTGGTCGATGAAGTTGAACGGCGGGAAATCCACGGTTGTCAGGAAGCGCAGCCGCACGATGCCGGACAGGTCCGGCCGCGCGATGCGCTCACGCGTGTCGAACAGGATCGGCAGGTCGACCGAGGCAGGCTCCTGCGCCACGACATCCTGCGGCTGCACCGCCGCCAGCAGCAGGCCGAAGGCAAAGAGCCCGTAGATTTTCAGGGGTGCAATTTTGATATGCCGCATTACAATCAACCTGGGGTTTAAAGGGGGCGTAGCTGCCTGCGCGGCTGCGGGGCTGCATGCGACTGGCAGAATATCCCGACGACATCGGTTTCGCTACCGCAATCGGCATCCGGCCGGCACCGCTGGCGCCACCCCGCGACGATACCGTACCCTCCCGTCTGATGACGGAGGCCCACCTCTTCCGGCGCCTGGGTCTATCGAAGCCCCTCATCTCCACCATGCTGGTGCGTGCCAACCAGCACGGCACATCGCTGGAAACGGAGCTTTTGGCAAGCGGCTCGGTCTCGGAACATGTCTACTATGAGGCACTGGCCGAGATCCTGGACATCCCCTTCCTCGACCGGCTGGATCCGGCAGAGGTCGAGGATCTTCCCGGGGCCGATAGCCAACTCATCGACCCGACCGTAGTACGGTTGCGCCATCCGTCACGTCCGCCGACCACGGCAATCGTGCCGAGTGCCGAGCGGCTCGACTATCTCGGCGAACGGCTGGCACACGCCCCCGCGCTGCGCAGCATGATGGCGGCAACCACACCCTCGGCTCTCCGGGCCGCACTCTGGCAGGCCGGCCAGCAGAGGCGGCTGCGCGACACGGTGGAGGAGCTGCACGCCACCATGCCCGAGGCGAGCGCCCGTATTACGTTGCGCGGCCGGCAAGGTTTCTACACCGGCGCCACCGTCACTCTGCTCCTTACGCTGGCTGCGCTTGCCCCGAGGCTGGCCACGCTGGCGTTGCACATCGTGGTGACCCTGCTCTTTTTCTGCACCTTCCTGATCCGCCTTGTCGCGCTTGTTGCCAAGTGGCGGCAGGAGCGCCGGCCGATGCTGCCGCCTCCATCGGTCCGGCCGCGACCGACCTACTCCATCTTCGTGGCGCTCTATCGGGAAGCGGCCGTGGTGCCGCAGCTCATCGATACCCTGAACCGGATCGAATGGCCGGCTGCGCGTCTCGACATCAAGCTCATCTGCGAGGCGGACGACCAGGAAACGCTCGATGCGCTCGCTCTCACCCGCCTCGGCCGGCAGTACGAAATCGTCGAGGTGCCACCTGGCCGGCCGCGCACCAAGCCGAAGGCGCTCACCTATGCGCTCGGCGCGGCACGCGGCGAATATCTCGTCATCTACGACGCCGAGGACAGGGTCGATCCCCTACAGCTGGAGGAAGCGTGGCGGACCTTCGAGGCGGGTCCGTCGGACATTGCCTGCCTCCAGGCGCCGCTCGTCGTCACCAATGCGCGGGAAAGCTGGCTGAGCGCACTTTTCGCGCTCGAATATGCCGGGCTCTTCCGCGTGCTGCTGCCGCACCTTGCCGCCGCGCGCCTGCCCGTGCCGCTCGGCGGCACGTCCAACCATTTCCGCACGCGCGTTCTCCAGCAGGTCGGCGGATGGGACCCCTACAATGTTACCGAGGATGCCGATCTCGGGCTCCGCCTCTACAGGCTCGGCTACCGCTGCGGCACGCTCACCCGGCCGACCTACGAGGAGGCCCCCATCGGGCGAGACGCCTGGCTCGGCCAGCGCACGCGCTGGTTCAAGGGCTGGTTGCAGACCTGGCTGGTGCTGATGCGCCATCCCTCACGCCTCGTTTCGGAGATGGGCCTCTGGCCCAGCCTCGTCTTCCAGGTGCTGATCGGCGGGCTCATCCTCTCGTCGCTCGCCCATCCGCTGATCATCGCCTATCTCGGCCTCATCACCTGGTCGCTGTTCTTCCAGCCCGCGTTTACGGTCGGGCCGCTCGAGCTCACCCTCTTTACGCTCGATATGATCAACATCTTCGGCAGCTACGCCGTCTTCATCGCGCTCGGACGGGGTGGCATGGCGGAGAGCGAACAGGCCGCCGTGGGCAGGCACTGGATGATGACGCCGGTCTACTGGCTGCTGCTATCGGTCGCCGCCTGGCGCGCCGTCGGGGAGCTGCGCCACAATCCCTTCTTCTGGAACAAGACGGCTCATCGGCCGGTGCGGCCGCAGACAGGAAAGGAAGCCGGATAATCCTCTCGAGTGCGGCCGGCAGCCTGCAAAAGCCCACCCCTCACCCGATCCGTCTGCCCAGGGAGGAACGGAGGGACCGGATGAGGAGCCCCGGCTCGGCGGCCAGGAACGCTTTGGCATTGTTCCGAACGAAAAATCGCTTCACGCGTTTTCTGGACCTGCTTTAGTTGCCGCCTTCCATCCAGATTGCCACATCGACAGGCGCAAGCTGCCGGCCACCAACGAGGAAGGTCGCATCCGCACCAGCCGGCACGGCAGCGGAGCTGCTGCCGTAATTGAAGGCGAAGTGCAGCCGGCCGCGGCGGGCGAGCCTGAGATCACCGAGATCGGGCAGGCTTCCGACGCCGGCCCAGCCGAGTGTGTCGCCCATCAGCTTCGCGAGAAATTCGCCGCGCGGCAGCGTGCCGACATAGCGCGCGCGGTCATTGCCGATGACAGCAGGGGAGCCCGGGCGGTGCTCGCCTTCGAAGGTCGCCAGCACCGTCTCGTTCGTGCGGATGAGTTCCCGCCAGCCGGTCACCGGATGGCTCGCATTGCCGTAGAGCACGGGCTCACTGTGATAGTCCGGCAGGGATTCGACGCGCGTCACCCGAAAATCGAGGAGATCTGCGAGCGGGCCGGGCGGCAGGTCGGCGGGAATGTGCATGTCCCGCGTCTTGCTGCCGCTGCGCGGACCCAACAAAGTCTTGGCCTTTGACGCCTTCAGCCGGGCAAGGAAGGCGGCATCCGGGATGACGAGGTCAGGCGCCAGCAACAGGCTGTAGCCGGAGAGATCGGAATGCTGGCCGATGAAATCGACATCCACACCGAGGCGAGCGACGGCGGAATACCAGTCGAGCGCGATGGCCGAAGCGGCATACCCGCGGCCCTGCGGCAGGGCGCGGGTTGCGAAACGCGATTCGTAGTCGAGCACGATCGCGACAGCGGCCTTTTCCCGAACCTCGCCCCTCGGCAACCGCGCCATCTCCTTGGCCACCTGCGCTACCTCGATATACCCCTGGTCCACCTCGCTGTTCGGCAGCAGCAGGCCGGCATGGAACTGCTCCTGCGCGAACGGCGCCTGGCGCCAGCGGAAATAGGAGACCATGTCGACGCCATGCGCATAGGCGAGCCAGGTCCACAGCCTTACCATGCCGTCGGCCGGCGACTGGTTGTGCGCCGCCCAGTTGACGGGACCCGGCTGCTGCTCCATCACCCACACCCGGCCGCGGCCGACGGCACGGTAGAGGTCGTGGTTGAAGGCCGGCTGGTCCGGATCGCCGACGCGCAGGTAGCGCGCCTTCTCCTCGGCGCTGAGGCGACCGTTAATCAGCCCCCCCATCGGATAGACATCCCAAGAGGCAATATCGATATCCTCGCCCACCTTGTAATGGTCGAAGTCGGTGTTCTGCGACATGAAATTGTGCGTCACCGGGCGGCCCGGCGAATGCTGTCGGATGATATCCGCCTGCGCCTTGTTGAAGGTCTGCACCTGGTCGGAGGAGAAGCGGAAATAGTCGACGAGATGGCTCGGCGTCGGCTCCTCCACGAGGTTGTTCGGCAGATCCACCTCATCGAACGTGTTGTAGTGCATGCTCCAGAAGGTCGTGCCCCACGCCTGGTTCATCGCCTCGGCCGTGCCGTAGCGCGCGGCGAGCCATTGCCGGAAGGCCAGTTTCGCCTCATCGGAATAGCTGTGGATCGTATCGTGGTCACCGTATTCGTTGTCCGTCTGCCAGGCATGCACGAAGGGATTCTCACCGTAACGGCGCACCATGGCCTCGGTGATGCGGGCTGCCTCCAACCGGTAGCGGCGGCTGGAGAAACAATAGTGCCGGCGCGCGCCGAACTTGCGCACCACCCCACGCTCGTCGACGGGCAGAATATCCGGATAACGATCGACCAGCCATTTCGGCGGGGCGGCCGTCGGCGTGCCCAAGATGACCTTGAGGCCGGCGCAGCCGAGCACCTCGATCGCCTCGTCCAGCCACTCCCAATGGAAGACGCCGGCCTGCGGCTCGATGTGCGACCAGGAGAACTCGCCAATGCGCACCCAGGCCAGGCCCAGCGCCACCATGCGGCGGGCGTCCTCGTCCCATTTCTCCCGCGGCCATTGCTCCGGATAGTAGCAGACACCAAGCTCCAGCATGCCGGCCGGGGGACGGGCAGCATCGAAGCGGTTCTGTTGCGTGAGCGGCTTGTGCACCGGTATCGTCCTTCATTCTCCGCGGTGCCGGCTGGGCCGGGCCGCTTTCATCACGATCGCAATATAAACGTTTATATCGCCATTCAAAATCTTGCAGTGGGTGCTACCAGAGTACCGTCCTGCCGTCGTAGGCCCTGAAGCTTCCGGTCTCGGCCATCGTCGCGCCGTCGATCAGACCCTTCAGGCCAAGAGCGCTTTCCGCAACCTCGACCGCCGCTTCCGCGCCCCCCATGTCCGTCTTCACCCAGCCGGGATGCAGCGAAAGGACCGCGATGCCGTCGGACCGGAAATCCTGTGCCAGCTTGACCGTCGCCATGTTCAGCGCCGCCTTGGAGCAGCGATAGGCATAGTCGCCGTCCTCGTCGTCGATCGTGCCTTCCGCAAGCGAACCGGCGCGGCTGCCGATATTGACGAGCACCCGGCGCCGGCCGGCGAGAAGATTGGACCTGAGCGCCCGGGCGACCAGCAGCGGAGCGAGCGCATTGATGCGCACGACCTCCAGAAAGCCGTCCGTCTCCAGCGAGGCAAGGCCGCCCGTGTCACCGCGGATCGCGGCATTGTTGATGACGATATCGATCGGCACGCTTGCCAGATGGTCGCCGAGCGCGGCAATCGAGGTAGCATCCGCCACGTCCAGCGGCGGGGCATCATCAGTTCCCTGTCGCGTGCAGGCGATGACGCGGAAGCCGGTAGCCGTATAGAGGTCGGCCAGCGCGCGGCCGAGCCCCCGCCCGGCACCGGTGATCAGCACCGTTCCGGTGTCAGCGGTGTTTTGTGTCATACTTCTTCTCGATGAGGCTGATGAGGCTGGCGGCGGCCAACGTCAGCAGGATGTAGAGGATCGCCGCCGAGTTGTAGGGCGCAAACGGCAGGAAGCTCGCCGACTGGAACTCCCGCATGCGCTGGGTGATGTCGCGGATCGACAGGATCGAGAGAAGCGAAGTGTCCTTCAGAATGGCGATCAGCTCGTTGCCGAGCGGCGGAATGACGATGCGGAATGCCTGCGGCAGGATGACGAGCCGCGCCGTCTGCCAGCGGTTGAGGCCAAGACTACCTGCCGCCTCGATCTGACCGGCCGGGATGGCGTTGATGCCCGAACGGAAGATTTCCGCAAGATAGGCGGAATAGGCAATCGCCATAGCAACGATACCGCGAACCAGATTCGGCGGATCGAAGACACCGGCCGTCGCATCCTTCAAGGCGCCGGAAAGCGGCAGGCCGACATAGAGCACAATGACGAGCATCGGAATGCCGCGGATCGTATCGACGATGAATTCCGAGCCGATGGACAGCGGATGGCGGCGATGCAGGAAGCCGCCGAAGGTCAAGAGGCCCGCCACGATGGCGATGACGGCAAAGGTGATGCCCGCGGCGCGGTCGCGATCGTTCAGCGCTTCGACCTGCCAGAGGCGCGGCCAATCGGCAGGCGCGGTGGCGGCGGGCAGCAGCGCGCCGCTGACGTCCTCCTTTTTGCCGACGGCCTCGATCGCCTGCTCGGGCGTGACAAAGGTGCGCACCGGCGTCTCGGTAACCGGGCCACCCTCGTACTGCCCGAAGCGCACCGCGCCGATAAGGCCGGACGGAGTGCCGGTGATGATGCCGACCTTGCCCTCCAGCGTGCCGACCAGCACGTAGTTGTCGCGCGGCTGTATCAGGAACCAGGTGGAGAGCACGGCGAAAGCGAGAGTCATCGCCGCGAAGAAATAGAGGCTTTGGCGCGTATAACGCAGCTTCAGAAGCCCCACCCAGACGAGGCCGAGCATGGCCGCGAGGATATAGGCGGCGATAGCCGCGCGGATGGTCGTGGCGAGACCGGAAGCGAAAGCGAGATGCGCGAAGAGGAAGACAAAGACGAGGCCCGCGCCATTGACGAGGCCGAGCAGCCAGGCCCCTGCCCGGCGCAGGCGGCTTTCCGCTGGCACCCGCGCGCGACTGCCGGCAAAGGTAAGGCCGAGACCCGCGACGAGCAGCACGGCATAGGCCGGCCACAGCCAGGCCTCCACACCGCGCACCATCAGGTCGGCCGCCTCTGTCAGCTGGCGGGGCGTCGCGCCCTTGACGACGAGAGTGGACTTGAAGGGATCAACGCCGTTCGCGACGACCGAGGCGATGAAGGGATGGGCGAGATCGCCGGCAAGAATGGCCGCCGTCGCGAGAAGCCCGACAAGGCCGACAACCATCGCGAGACGCGGCCGCGCCATCGCACTGCGGGACAGGACGAGCACCGCAAAGCCGGCGGAAAAGGCAACGGTGAGCAGCAGGAAACCCGGCACGAACACGCCCGAGCCCAGCTCCACGCCCAGGATGGCACGCAGCGAACGCTGGTAGTCCGCGGAAGAGGCGAACAAATAGACGATGAAGGGCAGTGCAGCGAGGATGACCAGATTGCTGGGCCTCACGCTTCTGACGAACGACATTTTGGCCTCCGGCATCATGATCAAGAAGGATTGCCGAAAGCGCCCGCACCGCGCTTCCGGCAAAAGCCTCTTACTTGAGGCCCCAGTACTTGGCGATGAGCTGGTCGAGCGTGCCGTCGTCCTTGATCGCCTTCAAGCCCTCGTTGAAGGCGGCGACATTCTCGTCACCCTTGCGGAAGACCAGGCCGAGCGGGTCGGATTCGAGGTCCTTGATGGAGGCGACAAGGTCACCGGCAAATTCGCGCTCATAGGCGGCGGCATTGGCGCCGTTGATCACCACGCCGTCGACGTCCTTGTTCTTGAGCGCGATAATCGCCGCGCTAAAGCTGTCATAGGCGACGACATTCTCCTTGCCGACCACGCCTTCGGCAACCTGCGCATCCGTCGTGTTGGCCTGGGCGGAAAGCTTCTTGCCGTCAGCCTTGAATTTTTCCAGCGTGATGCCCTGATCCTCGGCCCGCGTCAGCACGGCCTGACTGTTGACGATATAGGGGTCGGAGAAATCCATCGCCTTCTTGCGCTCGTCGGTGATGGAGACACCCGAGGCCACGAGGTCGAAGCTGCCCTGGTCAAGCGCAGCGAAGATACCGTCCCAGCCGGTCGTCACGAATTCGGCCTGGCAGTTGATCTTGGCGCAGATGGCGTTGACCACATCCACATCGAAGCCGACGATCTGGCCGGAGGCCGGATCGACGCTTTCCATCGGCGGCGACGTGGTGTCGGAACCAACCTTCAGAAGCTTGCCGCCAAGATCGGCTGCATGCGCAGCACCCGCCGCGAAGACGGCAAGCGCGAGTGTTGCAACGATTTTTTTCATCTCTTCCTCCTCAACCGTCGGCGCCCGCCATGCGCGGAAGGTGCTCGACAAATCCCCTGAACGGACCACGCGCCCATCCGCAGCACCTCCTGCCACACATGGACCTCATCCTCGCTCCGTAAAATTGGTAACAAGGAATATAAACGTTTTCAAGATAAAATATAAACGTTTTTATTTCCGCCTATGCATCGCGTGCGCCAAGATCAAAACAACGCTGGGCATTGTCGCCATCATGGCTTCCGGCCAAGCGGATCATCCCAAAACCGGCAGGCCGAGACCACAACGGAAGCTGTAAAACCGCACGAAAAAGAATCTGCTTGAATGTCGCGCAATGCCCTGAGAACCCGGGCTGGAGCGGGTAGCGGGAATCGAACCCGCGCGTTCAGCTTGGGAAGCTGACAGGCTACCATTACATCATACCCGCAAGGCAGCGCGACGGCGCAGTCATTCAACAGTTCGCCGGACGTGTCAAGCGAGGGTGCGGAGAAGCGTCGGCCAGCCGGCCGATTTCATGCTGCGCCGCGATGCCGGGCCGCTATCGCTCCAACCAGCCTGTGTTAGGGTGCCGCGGCGACCCGCCCACCGCGACAAGACAGGACACGATGATCAAGTTCAAGACCTCCACCGGAACCGTCTCGGTCGACAACTGGGGCTACGAATTGCAGGGGCTGAACGGCAATGCCCTCGACCCCACCCTGCTCGCTTCGGCAACGCACGACCTCCTGGTAATCGATGCCTCGCGCGACGGAACCGATGCCGGACGGTTTTCCGCCGACGACCTCACCCGGATGAAGGACGGCATGGGCGGGCGCTCCGTCGTCGTCTCCTATACCTCGATCGGCGAAGCCTCCGATTTCCGCGACTACTGGCGTGACGGCTGGACGACCACGGGCATCGCAACGGGCAAACTGACCGACAAGGCACCCGACTGGCTGGGACCGGTCAATCCGGACTGGCCGGAAAGCCGCAAGGTCCGCTACTGGGATAGCGACTGGCAGAAGATCATCTTCAACGACAAGAAGACCGGCGAGGTGGACGCCATCGTCAAGGCCGGCTTCGACGCGGCCTATCTCGATATCGTCGACGGCTATTATTTCTGGGGTGCGGAAGTCTCGGCCAAGGACCGCGAAGCGGGCGATCCGAAGACCGTCAAGCAGGCGGCGCAACGCATGGTGGATTTCATCGTCGCGCTGACAGACCACGCGCGCGAGACGAATCCCGATTTCTTCGTGATCCCGCAGAACGGCGCCTGGATCCTCAACGATCTCGGGTCCGACACTGCGCGCAAAAAAGCCTATCTCGACGCCATCGGCGGCATTGCGGTGGAGGACCTCTACTTTCGCGGCGACAAGGACGAGAACAATACGCTCCGTCCGGACGAGGAGACCATCGCGATCCTCAAACGCGATTTTCTCGACAAGGGCAAGCCGGTCTTCGTCGTCGATTACATCAACGGCGAAAAGCGGGTCGCCGACTTCAACAAACTGGCGCTGGAGGATGGCTTCATTCCCTTCGCCTCGCCCGATCGCGATCTCGACCGGCTGGTCGGCACCCATGACGGCGACCCGGCCTACATCAAACCCTCGGCGAAGGCCGATGTGCTGCGCGGCTCCAAGCTCGCAGACACGATCCATGCGCTGGCGGGCGACGACAGGATCGACGGCCGGACCGGAAACGACTCGCTCTATGGCGGTGCAGGCAGGGACACGCTGACGGGTGGGGCTGGCGCGGACCGGCTCAAGGGTGGTGCCGGGGCCGATATTTTCGTCTTCAAGTCCATCAAGGAGACGACGGTCGCCGCCTCCGGGCGCGATACCGTCCTCGATTTTTCCCGGAAGGACGGCGACAGGATCGACCTGAAGGCTATCGATGCCAACACGAAATCCGGCAGCGACCAGGCGTTTGCCTTCATCGGCGCGCAGGCGTTCCACAAGAAGGCGGGCGAGTTGCGCTATGAGGCGAAGGGCGGCGACACCTTTCTCTCCGGCGATGTTGATGGAGACGGCAAGGCGGACTTTTCCATCCGGTTCAATGCCACCCTCGCCTTCGCGAAGGGCGATTTCATCCTCTAACCCTTTGCCAGCCGGTCGTCCGAACGCTCGATCAGTTTCGGCATGATGAGGGTCTGCAGCGCCTCGGGCGCTTCGCCCTCCATGCGGCGCAGGATGTAGTTGCCGAGCATTTCGCTCGGCTCGTGGATCGGCAGGAAGTAGGTGGTGATCGGCGGCGCGAAATACTGGCTGACATTGAGGTCGTCGGTCGCGTTGATGACGGCATCGCGGCCGTGCACGAGGCCGCGCGCGTGGAAACCGGAAAAGGCGCCGAGGGCGGAGGCTTCGTTGGCGCAGATATAGGCGGTCGGCGGGTCCGCCAGCTCGGACATGTGCAGCACGTTCTCGCGGCCGAAGGCGGGGGTCAGGTGGCCGTGCGCGATGAGCGCGGGATCGAAGGCGAGGCCGGCGGTTTCCAGCGCCTGACGATAGGCTTGCAGGCGCGTCATCGCGTAGCTGAGTTCGGCCATCGGGTTGATCAGCGCAATGCGGCGGTGGCCGCGCTCGGCAAGACGCGCGACGGAGTGGCGGATCATCTGCTCGTTGTCGGCGTCGACATAGGCATGCGGCGCGTTGCGGATCGTCGTGCCGTAGGTGACGAAGGGGAAATCCGCATCCTGCATGATGCGCACGCGCGGGTCGTCGGCGCGAGTACCGGAGACGATGATGCCGTCGGCCTTCTTCAGCGAGACGATCTGCTGGATGGTCGCAAGGCTTTCTTCGAAATTGCGCACGGCATAGAGCGAGACGCGGTAGGGGCTTTCCTCCAGCGCCCAGGAGATACCGCTGAGAAGCTGGGCGTATTCGACGCCTTCCCATTCGTTCTGCTTGGGGCCGGGCGCGGTCATGATGGCGGCGACCTGGTAGGTCTTTCCGGTGCGCAGCTGCACGCCATGCATGTTGAGCTGATAACCGACGCGCTCGGCGGCGGCGACGACGATGGCGCGGGTTTCCGGCCGCACCTGCGGGCTGTCGTTCAGCGCCTTCGATACGGTGGCGATCGAAAGGCCCGTTTCCTGCGCGATGGTCTTGATCGTCGGTCTTTGCATCGCGTCTCGGCTCGCTACGGCTGGTCCTGGCTGAGGGAGGCGGCGAGGAGAATATAGGCGGCGGATGTCCAGGCGAACGCCCGGTCCCGCAAGCCCCTCCCCGACCGGGCATCGAAGTTCTCGGCCATACCGTTTTTGGAGGCAAGAGAACAGAACTTTTCCGCGATCGTCGTCGCAAGTTCCATTTCCCCTTGCCGGCGAAGGCCATCCCAGAGGAGCAGCGTCGTCGGCGCCCAGATGGGGCCGCGCCAATAGCCGTCGTCCTCGTAGAGTGGGCTTTTCGGGCTTTCCGTCGCCGGCCCCCATTCGGTGATGAAACCACCGTCCGTTAGCCGGGCAAGGAGTTTTTGTACGATCGCGCGCGGCAGGCGGTCGCCGAGGAGAAGCGGCATGAACTGGATGAGGTTCTGGTCGGGCAGCACGCGCTGCGGATCGTCGGCGAGCCGGGCGCAAAACGTTTCGCCGGTCCAGAGGGTTTTGATCAGCAGGTTTTTCAAACCTTCCGCCTTCGCCCGCCAGGCGGCGGCGCGGACAGGCTCGTCTTCCAGAAGGGTGGAGAGCGTGTCGCAGGCGAGGATCAGAAAGGTCGGCAGATCGGGAGAGACGACGGGGCCGCCTTCGGCGAAGAAGGTGGCGTTGTCCCAGCCGCTATCGTTGCCGTGGAAATAGCCCGGCAGGTTTCCTTCGCCGGCGCGGGCGTGGGTGAGCCAGTAGTCGACCTGTTTTCCGATTTTGTCCCTGAGATAGGTTTTGCGTTCGGGCGTCAGGAAGCCGGGATGTTCGGCCTCGATCAGCGAGACGGCCCAGCCGTGCACCGGCGGCTTGGTGAAGGCGAAGAGCACGTCGCGGTCGTTGATGTAATCGGGCAGCAAGCCGGAGGCATCCTGATGGTCGAAGATGACGGCGAGCTGGTCAAAGGCGAGGCTTGCATCGGCTCCCGCGACGCCGAGGGCGGAAAAGGCGTTGTCCCAGCTCCAGATGTTGATCATGTGGTTCTTGGACATGTAGATCGCCGGACGCGTCAGCACGCCGCCGGCCGGCACGCCATTCGCCCAGAGCAGGTAACTGGCGAGACGGTGCGCCTCCCCCTGCCCGGCGAGGGCTATTGGCATGCGCGTGCGCCAGCCGGCAAAATCCGCCGATGCGCCCGCCAGCGCATCCCCATAGCGCCCCGGATGCTCCGTGCACGGCACCGTGCGGAAGAAATCGACGCTGGCCTCGAAAGTGGTACCGGAGAAGGCGACGCTCACCTTTTCCGAATGATCCCTCTGCCAGGCGCCTGTGACGTCGAGCGTGCCCGTGACGACGCGCGGGATGAATTTGACGTTTTCGACGGCCGCGACGAGGCACGGTTCGCCCTGCGGCGTGCGGTAGACGTAATCGTAGCGTGAGCCTTCGAGGTGGAAGCGCACACCGGCCGCGACGCCGCTAACGTGTAGCCGCTCGCCCTCGCCGATGACGAAGCCGACTTCGCCTTTGCCGATCCGCGCGACAAGCTTTTCGGGCGCGAGTTCGAAGATCGGCGTCGCCGGGTTGCCGGCCGCATCGAAAAACGCCACCCGGCAGAGGCGGCCGAGCGAGGGACGCTCGTCGCCGCCAGTGACAAAGCGGAGGTAAAGGGCACGTTCACCCTCGCCACCCGGCACCGCCATCATCGACAGGGTGAGGAAACGGCCCTTCCGGCTGAACGGGATATGGTCGATGTCGAAGAGCATCGTCACCCCTTGACCGAGGAGCCGACGGCGCCGTCCATGATGTAGCGCTGCGCCAGGAAGAACAGGGCGAGCGGCGGCAGGCAGAGCACGACGGTGATCGCCGCGATCGATGTCACGTCCACCTCATGCAGGCCCTTGAACATGGAGAGGCCGAGGGTGAGCGTGTACATGGACTGGTCGTTTAGGAAGATCAGCGGGCCGAGATAGTCGTTCCAGGCATTCATGAAGTGGAACGTGCCGACCAACACCAGCGCCGGCATCATCAGCGGCAGGTGAATGCGCCAATAGATATCGAAGGCATTGGCCCCGTCCATGCGCGCGGCCTCGTCGATCTCGACCGGCACCGTCATGATGTACTGGCGCAGCAGGAAGACGAAGAAGGCATCGGCGAAATAGGCGGGCACGATGAGCGGCTTCAACGTGTTGATCCAGCCGAGCAGGTTGAACTCCATGTAGAGCGGGATCATCTTCACATCCCACGGGATCATCATGGTGGCGAGCAGCAGGATGAACAGCGGATCACGGCCGGGGAACCGGAAGCGCGCGAAACCGTAGGCGACGAGCGACGACGAGATGAGCTGGCCGATGGTGGAGAAGGTGACGACGATCAGCGAGTTCGTGAGGTACGTGCCAAAGGGCTGCTTGTTCCAGGCGATGAAGAAGTTTTCAAAGTGCCATTCGGAGGGCCAGAAGACCGGAGGGAACTGGTAAAGGTCCGCCTGACTTTTGACCGCCGTCATGAAGGTCCAGTAGAAGGGCGCGATGAACAGCGCCGACAGCAGGATCAGCGCGGAATAGAGCAGCGTCTTACGCATCGCGGTCGCCTCCCTTCACTTCGCCCTCGTAATAGACCCAGGCCGAGGACCAGCGCATGACGAGCAGGCTCAGCACCAGCACGATGAGGAACATCACCCAGGAGCCGGCGGCGGCATAGCCCATGTCGAAATACTTGAAGGCGTTGTCGTAGATATACATGGCGAAGAAATAGGTGGAGCCGAGCGGGCCGCCCTTGGTCATCAAAAGCGCGATCGTCAGTTGCTGGAAGGCGGCGATGATCGAGGTGATGAAGGTGAAGAGCAGCATGGGACCGAGCATCGGCAAAGTGATGAACAGCATCTGTGCCCAGCCCGGCACGCCGGAGACGGTCGCCGCCTCGTAAAGCTCCTTGGGAATGGCCTTCAGGCCCGTCAGCAGGATCAGCATGGTGCCGCCGAACCCCCAGAGGCTGGCGATGATGATGGCGACGATGGCAAGGCCGGGTTCGCCGAGCCAGTTCGGCCCGTCCACGCCGACGAGCGACAGCATGAAGTTCAGGAGACCATATTCGCGGCTGTAGATCCAGCTCCAAATCGTCACCAGCGCGACGCCGGAAATGACGCTCGGGAGATAAAAGGCCGTGCGGAAGAAGCCGCTGGCAAAATTCGCGTGATGCAGCATCAGCGCGACGAGGAAGGACATGACGATGTTGAAGGGCACGTAGATCGCGGCAAACTTCACCGTGATCCAGAGGCTTTCCCAGAATTGCGGGTCGTCGAACAGCATCGTCCGGTAGTTGTCGAAGCCGATGAAGGTGCGCTCGCCGACGACCGGCCAGTCATGAAAACTCATGGTGAGCGAGAAGAGCAGCGGGCCGAGGGTGAAAAACAGAAAACCCAGGATCCACGGGGAAATGAACAGATAGGCCGTCAGATGGCGCGAGAAGGCGGATCGCCGTTTCTGCACGACCTCGGGTACGGTTGTAGCAATGGTCACGTTTCACTCCCCTGGACTTCGCTTTGGAACGAAAAGGGCGCCTTCTGCCCCTTCTCCCGGTAGAGAGAAGGGGACAGCAAGGAGGCGGGATTACTTCAGGAAACGTTGCGAGCGCTTCACGGCGTCGTCGAGATGCGCCTTGGCGTTGCCCTGGTCGATCATCGTCGCCTCGATGGCGCGGGCGAGGTTGTCCTGCACCTTGCCCCAGTTCCGGTTCTTCAGGAAGGCGTGCGTCTCGGTGCTGGAAGTCGCGAGGATATCGAAGAACGGCTTGTAGACCGGGTCCTTGGTCATGCCCATCCCTTCCGCCACGCTGGTGCGGACCGGAAGGTCATTGGTGCGCATGGCGACCGCCTCCGGCGAGGAGAAGAACTTGACGAACTCCCAGGCAAGATCCGGCTGCTTGGCATCCTTCGCGATCGACATGGCCGAAACACCGAGCGCCGAATGGGCCGGCTTGTCGCCGAATTTTGGCAACGGCGCGACACCGTAGCTGAAGCCGGCGGAATCGATACCCGACTTCGACCACATGGCACTCTGGAACATGGCGATCTTGCCACCCTTGAAGAGCGTATCGCCGGACGTGTCGTCACCCACATGCAGCGTGGCAGCCTCTTCCTTCTTCGCCATGTCGCCGAACATGTCGAGCACCTGAACCGCCGCTTCGCTGTTCATGTTGCCATCGATCGTCTTGCCGTCGTCAGAGATGTACTTCGTGCCGTTCGACCAGAGGAACTGTTCGAAATCATAGGGATCCGGCTTCGCGTCGACCGCAAAGCCGTAGACCTTGTTCTCCTTGTTGCGGAACTTCGCCGCCTTGGCGCGCAGATCGTCCCAGGTCCAGCCGTCCTTCGGCTCTTCGACACCCGCCGCCTTGAACATGTCCTTGTTGTAGAACACGACCTGGGTCGTGAAACCCGCCGGCATGCCATAGGTCTTGCCCTCGACACGGGTCGTGTTCATCAGACCTTGCGGAATGTCGTCCGGCTTGATCTCGGCGGCGTCCCTGGCGATGAGATCGTCGAGCGGCATCAGCGACGTGTAGTATTGCGGGAAGTTCCACATATACATGACGTCGGGCGGGCTGCCCGCGCCAAAGGCGGCGACGAGCTTCTGGTCGTAGCCATCGGCATAGGGCTCAACCTGCACCTTCACGCCCGGATGCTTCTCCTCGAATTTCTTCGCGATGGCCTGCTGGATGGCAAGGCTCTCATCGGAATCCCAGGTCGCGAAGCGCAGCACGTCTTCAGCATGCGCCGACACGCTGCCCGCCAGCAGGAAGGCAGCCAGCGAACCGGCGATGACTATCGTGTTCTTCCTCATTCCATTTCCTCCTTTACCGGGTCAGGCGACCCGCTTCCCCTTTTCGTTGACGATGAGCGCCTCGGTCTCCGCATCGAGGCGGCGGTGCACTGCCCGGCCTTCCGCGTCGAACAGGTAGCAATGCTGCGGCGGCAGGCAGAGATGGACCGTTTCGCCGTTGGCGACCGGATGCGTGCCGCGCACCACCGCCGTCATGTCGCGGCCGTCCTCGAGGCTCAGATGGACGTGGCTTTCCGTACCGAGCCGCTCGACGAGGCGCACAGTGCCGGCAAGCTCCCCTTCACTGGCCGGGACGATCTCGATCCTGTCCGGCCGGATGCCGAGCGTGACCTTGCCGGCAATCGCCGGGGTGGCGTCGGCTTCGAAGACGACCGGCTGCTTCAGGCCGCCGCCCGACAGCGTGATGTGCGTGCCTTCCTGCCCCGCGACCTCCGCCTCCACGAAATTCATGCGCGGCGAGCCGATGAAGCCGGCGACGAAGAGGTTGGCGGGCTGGTAGAACAGCTCCAGAGGCGTGCCGAACTGGCTGACCTTGCCCTTGTCGAGCACGACGACACGATCGGAGAGCGTCATCGCCTCGACCTGGTCATGCGTCACATAGATCATCGTTGCGCCGAGACGGGCATGCAGCGCGGCAAGCTCGACGCGCATGGTGACGCGCAGGCCCGCATCGAGGTTCGACAGCGGCTCGTCGAGCAGGAAGAGTTTCGGCTCGCGCACGATGGCGCGACCGATGGCGACACGCTGGCGCTGACCGCCGGAGAGCTGGCGCGGCTTGCGGGCCAGCAGCTCCTTGATGCGAAGGATATCCGCGGCGCCTTCGACGCGGCGGTCGATCTCGTCACGCTTCATGCCGTTCAGCGCGAGACCGAAGGAGAGGTTTTTCCGCACGTTCATATGCGGGTAGAGCGCATAATTCTGGAAAACCATGGCGATGTCGCGCTTGGCGGAAGGCACATGGGTGATATCGCGCTCGCCGAGGCGGATGGTGCCGCCATCCAGCTCCTCGAGACCGGCAATGGAGCGCAGCAACGTGCTCTTGCCGCAGCCCGAGGGGCCGAGGAAACAGACGAATTCACCATCGGCGATTTCAAGGTCGATACCCTTCAGCACCTCCAGAGCGCCAAAACCTTTTCGGAGATTTTCGATGCGGATCGATGCCAACGGCGTCCTCCCTGTCGGCGAAACGTCCGGGCTCCCCAGCCCTTGTTAAACGTTTATATCATAATAAAAACGTTTAACTTAATTTGTAAAGTAGAAAATGAAATGCGCGAAACACCCTGCCGGACCGATGGTCACGGCAGGGGGCCGGCCACGATACGACCGGCGCAAGCTCTTGTGAAAGCGGCGTTATCCGACGCGGAAATGCTTCGACAGCTTCAGGCCCTGCGCCTGATAGTTGGAGCCGAGGCCGGAACCGTAGAGACCTTCCGGTGCACCGAGCATGTGCTCGTAGACGAGGCGGCCGACGATCTGACCGTGCTCCAGGATGAAGGGCACTTCATGGCTGCGCACTTCCAAGACGGCGCGGCTGCCGGAGCCGCCCGCCGGGGCATGACCGAAGCCGGGATCGAAGAAGCCGGCATAATGGACGCGGAATTCGCCGACGAGCGGATCGAAGGGGGTCATTTCGGCGGCATAGAGCGGCGGGACATGAACGGCCTCGCGGGAGACGAGGATATAGAACTCGTCGGGATCGAGGATCAGTTCGTTGCGGCCGCGGCTGAACAGCGGCTCCCAGAAATCGAAGATGTCATGCTGGTTCTTGCGGTCGACATCGACGACGGACGTGTGGTGCTTGCCGCGATAGCCGATGAGCCCGTCCGGGCCGGTGCCCTTGAGGTCGATGGAAAGCGCGATGCCGCCGCCGGAGACGTTCGGCGTCTCGCTGGCGACAAGCGTGTCCGTGCTGTGGAGGGCGAGCAGCTCGCTTTCACCGAGCAGGGCATTGCCCTTGCGAAAGCGAACCTGCGACAGACGCGAACCGCGACGCACGACGATGGGGAAGGTGCGTGGCGAGATTTCGAGATAGAGCGGGCCGGAATAGCCGGCTGGAATCTTGTCGAATTCCTGCGCGCGATCGGTGATGACGCGGGTGAAGATGTCGAGGCGGCCGGTGGAGCTCTTCGGATTGGCGGAAGCCGCCAGTTCCGCCGGCAGGTCGAGGCTTTCCATCAGCGGCACGATATAGACGCAACCCGTCTCCAGCACCGCGCCGTCGGTGAGGTCGATGACGTGCAGCTTCAGCCGGTCGAGCTTGTCGGCAACGAGGTGGGACGGCCCCGGCAGGAAACTCGCCCGGACGCGAAAAGCCCTTGCGCCGAGCCGCAGGTCGAGACTTGCAGGCTGGATCTGGTCGTCATCCAGCGCAGCCTCGCTCTTCAGCCGGCCACTTTCGAACAAGCCGCGAATGGCGCTGTCCGCCAGAATGCCCGTGCTGCGCGTTGCAGAACCACTCATCGTCATACCGTCCCGTCACAGCAGCGGGCCAGATGCTCCGGCCGCCTGCTTTTCGTATCGTTTCTTCCGAAAGCCGATGCCCACGTTTCGGAACAATACCCGGAAGGCCCGCACAAAACCAAATGCCGCCAATTGACGCAAGCGCGGGGGCGCAGTATTAGCAGATTATCCCGTGGTGATTTGGCCGGCCGGCTTGCAGCCACGTAAAACAAGTAGCTAAAAAGGCCGGGTTCGAAACCGGCCTGCTTTTGCGGCCGGTTTTTTTGTTTGAAGGCGACGATCACATGAGCAAGTCCTGGCGCCCGGCCACCCAACTCGTTCACGGCGGAACCACCCGTTCCCAGCACGGTGAAACCGCAGAAGCAATCTTCCTCACGCAAGGCTTCGTCTACGACACCTCGGCGGCGGCCGAAGCCCGCTTCAAGGGCGAAACCGACGGTTTCATCTACGCCCGCTACGGCAGCCCGACCAACGACATGTTCGAAAAGCGCATGTGCATGCTGGAAGGCGCCGAAGATGCGCGCGCCACCGCGTCAGGCATGGCCGCCGTTACCGCCGCAATCCTCTGCCAGCTCAAGGCCGGTGACCATATCGTGGCCGCCCGTGCGCTCTTCGGTTCCTGCCGCTGGGTGGTCGAGACGCTCGCGCCGAAATACGGCATCGAATGCACGCTGGTCGACGGCCGCGACCTTTCCAACTGGGAAAAGGCCATCCAGAAGAACACCAAGGTGTTCTTCCTCGAAAGCCCGACCAACCCGACGCTCGAAGTGATCGACATTGCGGGCGTCGCCAAACTCGCCAACCAGATCGGCGCCAAGGTCGTGGTCGACAACGTCTTTGCGACACCGCTCTTCCAGAAGCCGCTGGAGCTCGGCGCGCATGTCGTCGTCTATTCGGCCACCAAGCATATCGACGGCCAGGGCCGCTGCCTTGGCGGCGTGGTGCTTTCGGACAAGCAGTGGATCGACGAGAACCTGCACGACTACTTCCGCCACACGGGCCCGGCCATGTCGCCGTTCAATGCCTGGACGCTTCTGAAGGGCATCGAAACGCTGCCGCTTCGCGTCAAGCAGCAAACCGAGAATGCGAGCCGCATCGCGGACTTCCTCGCCGACCAGAGCCAGGTCGCCCGCGTGATCTATCCGGGCCGCAAGGACCATCCGCAGGCCGACATCATTGCCAAGCAGATGGCGGGCGGCTCGACGCTCGTCTGCTTCGAGTTGAAGGGCGGCAAGGACGCGGCCTTCGCACTGCAGGACGCGCTGGAGGTCGTAAAGATCTCCAACAATCTTGGCGACGCCAAGAGCCTCATCACCCATCCGGCGACGACGACGCACAAGAACCTCACCGACGAGGCGCGCGCCGAGCTCGGCATTTCGGCCGGCACGGTGCGCCTTTCGGCGGGTATCGAGGACAGCGAAGACCTGCTCGAGGATTTCGCGCGGGCACTTTCCAGGGTCAAGGCCTGAGCCCTTCGCCAGAGCGATGGACAAATACGGAAGCACCGGCCGAGGAGGCCGGTGCTTTCTCTGCTTATCCTTGACGAAACCACATTCGTGTAGAATAGCAGAAGCTAATCAGTTCAAGGCTTGCCTATGTATCGTGCGCTGACCCGCGACATCGAAGTGACCGTAGAGCCGTATTACCTGGCCGACCAGTCCGACCCCGACGACAGCCGCTATGTGTGGGGATACCGGGTGGTCATCGCAAACCATTCCGACGTCGCCGTCAGGCTGATGACACGCTACTGGCACATTACCGACCAGAACGGCCAGGTCGATGAAGTGAACGGCCCCGGCGTCATCGGCGAGCAGCCGGTGCTGCGCCCCGGCGACACTTACGAGTACTCTTCCGGCTGCCCGCTCGAAACGCCCTCGGGCATCATGTTCGGCCGCTACCGTATGGAGGCGGAGAACGGCGAAGCCTTCGACGTCGCCATTCCCGCCTTTTCACTGGATACGCCAGGGCAGGCGCGTACCCTCAACTGAGGGCGGAGAAAATCCCCCTACTGCGGCAGGACTTCCGCCGCCTCGAAGCGGTAGGTCGTCGAGCAGAACTCACAGGTGACCGCGATCTCGCCCTTGTCGTCGGCGGTATGCGCGATTTCCTCGGCACTGAGACCGGCCAGAACACCCTTCAGCTTCTCGCGCGAGCAAGAGCAGCGATCGAAGACCTGCTGCGGCTGGTAGACGCGCACGCCCCGCTCGTGGAAAAGGCGGAACAGCAGCCGTTCGGTGCCGACATTGGGATCTGTCAGCTCGTCTGCGTCGATCGTTTCGACCATGGCCTTGGCTTCAGCCCAGTTGTCGTCATCGGCGATCTTGTGCCCGGCCTCCTCGCCGTCGCCGCCCGGAAGATCGGCCTGGCGCATGCGCTCCGGCGCCTGAGGCAGGAACTGCGCGACCATGCCGCCCGCTCGCCAGCGATGGCGCGCCTTGCCGGCGGCATCGCGGTCGTAGAGTTCGGCAACGCCGAGGCGCACCTTGGTCGGAATCTGCTCCGACTGGCGGAAGTAGACGCCGGCGATCTCCTCCAGCGTATGTCCGTCGAGCGGCACGATGCCCTGGTAGCGCTGGGTATGCGCGCCCTGGTCGATGGTGAAGGCGAGAATACCCTTGCCGAGAAGCTCGTGCGGCTCCGTTGCACCGGCGGCAATCGCAGCGTCAAGCGCCGCCTGGTCGAAGCGGGCGTAGGCGCGGACATTTTCCGGAGCAGAGAAATCGGCCACCAGCAGATCGACAGGGCCGTCGCCCTTCGTCTGGACGATCAGCTTGCCCTCGAATTTCAGCGAGGTGCCGAGCAGCACGGTGAGCGTGATCGCCTCGGCAAGCAGCCGGGCGACGGGCGCGGGATAGTCGTGCCGACCGAGAATGCCGTCGAGCATCGGGCCAAGCTGCACGGCGCGGCCGCGCACATCAAGGCCATCCACCTGGAACGGCAGGACATGGTCATCGCCGGTAAAACCGGGTTCACCGAGTTTCAGGGCATTTTCAGCCATCATCATCATTCTGCTCCTTGCACGCTTCGGCCCCGCCGAGGCCATGGGCCCGGCCTGCTGCCGACAGGCGTTCTACCGTGATATCGCACTCGCTCTTGCCCGATCATTCCACACCGGGCAGGCATGCGCCAGAGAAAGCGCCTCGCGACGCTCCGTGATGGCCCCTAGATCGTGCCGCTGGCGGCATTTTTCAAGATGAGCGTCAGACGACGCCGAAGCACCAGGCGAGGATCGACTTCTGCGCATGGAGGCGGTTTTCCGCCTCGTCGAAGACCACGGACTGCGGGCCGTCGATCACCTCGTCGGTCACCTCTTCGCCGCGATGGGCGGGCAGGCAGTGCATGAAGAGCGCATCCTTGCCGGCGCGCTCCATCAGCTGCTTGTTGACCTGGTAGGGCTGGAAGATGTTGTGGCCACGGGCGCGATGCTCCTGGTTCATCGACACCCAGCAGTCGGTGACGACGAGATCGACACCGTCGACGATCGCCTCGGGATCATGGCCGAGCAGGATGTCGCCGCCATTGTCGCGCGCCCAGTTCAGGATCTTGTCGTCCGGCTCGGAGCCCATCGGCACGGCCATCTTCATCTTGTAGCCGAAGCGGGCGGAACCCTCGACAAAGGAATGCAGCACATTGTTGCCGTCGCCCGTCCAGGCGAAGGTCTTGCCCTTGGTGGAGCCGCGATGCTCCTCGAAGGTCATGAGGTCGGCCATGATCTGGCAGGGATGCGTCATGTCCGTCAGCGCGTTGATGACGGGTACCGTGGCGTGTTCGGCAAGCTCCAGCATGCGTGCATGGTCCGTCGTGCGGATCATGATGGCATCGACATAGCGCGACAGGACCTTCGCCGTGTCGCCGATCGTCTCGGCGCGGCCAAGCTGCATTTCCGTACCCGACAAGAACAGCGTCTCGCCGCCGAGCTGACGCATGCCGACGTCGAAGGAGACGCGGGTTCGCGTGGAGGGCTTCTCGAAGATCATCGCAAGCATCTTGCCGGCAAGCGGCTTGGCTTCCGTGCCAGCCTTGCTGGCAGCCTTGCGCGTGTGCGCATCGTCCATGATGACGCGAAGATCGCTTTCCGAAACGGCGGAAAGATCGAGAAAATGCTTGGCCATGATATGTCCTGTCTGTCCCGGGATCCTTTTGTGGCTGCAGCGCCCCTGGCGCGCCATCACGACGCACGGCGCTGCAGGCCTATGCGGCCTTGGCAGCCGTGAGTTTTTCCGCAGCGCGCTCGATGCGGGCAAGCCCCTCGCGCGCTTCCTCCGCGGTCACGGTCAACGGCGGCAGCAGCCGCAGCACATTGTCGCCGGCCGGCACGGCAAGCAGGTTTTCCGCCCGCACGCCCTTCAGGAGATCGGCGACCGGGATTTTTGCCTTGATGCCGAGCATCAGTCCCTCGCCGCGGACATCCTCGATGACATCGGGGAAGCGATCCTTCAGCGCGGCCAGCCCCTGGCGGAAGACGAGCGCGACATCACGCACATGCTCGAGGAAGCCGTCTTCCAGCACCACGTCCAACACGGCGTTGCCGACGGCCATGGCAAGCGGGTTGCCGCCATAGGTAGAGCCGTGCGTACCGGCAACCATGCCGGCCGCCGCCTCGTTCGTGGCAAGGCAGGCACCGAGCGGGAAACCGCCGCCGATACCCTTGGCAATCGCCATGATGTCAGGCGCGACCCCTGCCCATTCGTGAGCGAAGAGCCGCCCCGTGCGACCGACGCCGGTCTGCACCTCATCGAGGATGAGCAGCAGGCCGTATTCGTCACAGAGCTGGCGCAGCTCCTGCATGAACTCCTTCGACACCGGGCGCAGCCCGCCCTCGCCCTGCACCGGCTCGATCAGGATACCGGCCGTTTCCTCGGTGATCGCGTCCTTGACGGCCGTGATGTCGCCGAAGGGGACCTTGAGAAAGCCCGGCGCCTTGGGGCCGAAGCCCTCGATGTATTTTTCCTGACCGCCGGCGGCGATCGTCGCGATCGTGCGCCCGTGGAAGGCACCCTCGAAGGTGATGATGTGGTACTTGCCGGGATGGCCCTTGGCAAAATGGTAGCGCCGGGCGGTCTTGATCGCACATTCCAGCGCCTCTGCACCTGAATTGGTGAAGAACACCTTGTCGGCGAACGTGGCCTGCGTCAGCCGGCTGCCGAGGCTTTCCTGGCCCGGAACCTCATAGAGGTTCGACAGGTGCCAGACCTTGTCGGCCTGCTCCTTCAGCGCGGCGACGAGATGAGGATGCGCATGGCCGAGCGAGTTGACGGCAACACCGGCGGCAAAATCGAGATATCGCTCGCCATCTTCGGTGGTCAGCCACACGCCCTCCCCGCGCGTGAACCGGAGCGGCGCACGCATGTAGGTTTCATAGAGCGGCGCGACATCGGCCATGCGTGGATCCTCCGAAAAGAGATGCGGAAAAACAGAAATGCAGCTTGACTTTTCCAAGCCTCAGAAAAACCAAAAGCCGCCTTTCGGCGGCATGCCGCACTATCAGCATTTCATATTGGGATGTCAACAAAATCGCACCCGAAATGGCGCTGAACATCCCGCAAGGTGAGGATTCGCGACGCGCATGGAAGGTGTCTCTATCGAGTCACACCCGACCAGCAAGTTGGGGAAAACTCCGAAATCGATTCGCCCGGATTCCGGCGACTCTTGTCACAGAGTCCACCGGTCTCTAGGTTAAAGACCAATTACTAGACTGCATGCGGCGGAACTAGTCAGCAAGAGAGTTAGGGCGTTCAGGTTCCGGACCCGTCCGGAGCACGACGAGGGATTCCCGCATCCTGAACGCCGAGCGGAGACAAAAACATGAACTGGACAGACGAGCGCGTCGAGAAACTCAAGAAGCTCTGGAGCGAGGGCCTGAGCGCGAGCCAGATCGCGGCGCAGCTCGGCGGCGTCAGCCGCAATGCCGTCATCGGCAAGGTGCACCGGCTGAATCTGCCCGGCCGCGCCAAGGCCGGCGGCACCCAGACCGCGACACGCGCCAAGCGTCCGGCTCCGGCGACGCCGCGTCCGTCGAACTTCGCTGCCCGTCCCGTCGCCGCCCGTCCGGTCGCCCGTCCGGCCGGCAACGCCATTGTCAAGGAAGAGATCGACGCCGATTTCGAAATGCAGGCCGAGACCCTTCCGGTTCCGGCCAACCGCAACAACGTGGTCGTGCCGATGTCGCGTCGTCTCGAGCTGACCCAGCTCACCGAGCGCACCTGCAAGTGGCCGATCGGAGACCCGCTCAACGACGACTTCCACTTCTGCGGCAACGAGTCCCCCGACAATTCGCCCTACTGCACCTACCACCAGCGCCTCGCCTACCAGCCCTCGGCCGAGCGCCGCCGGATGCGATAACATCTACCACGGCAGAAAATGCGATGCGGACCCGAAAGGGTCCGTTTTCGTTTGAGATGGTGGTGCCTCTACTATTCCCCCAAAACGCAAACAGGCCCCTGAGGGCCCATTTCCGTCCTTGGGAGGAATTCCGCTCGCTCAGGTTTCCAGCGAATAGCCGGCGCCGCGGACCGTGCGGATGACGTCCTGCATGTTGGCGAAGTTGAGCGCCTTCCGCAGACGCCCGACATGCACGTCGACGGTGCGCTCGTCGACATAAATGTCATGGCCCCAGACCCCGTCGAGAAGCTGCGAGCGTGAGAAGACGCGGCCGGGCGAGGTCATCAGGAACTCCAGAAGGCGGAACTCCGTCGGGCCAAGGCGGACCTCGCGGGTGCGACGATGGACGCGGTGCGTCTCGCGGTCGAGCTCGATGTCGCCGCAGCGCAGCACCGTCGAGACAACCTCGGGCTTGGCACGGCGCAGCATCGCCCGCACGCGGGCAACCAGTTCCGGCGTCGAGAAGGGCTTGACGACATAGTCGTCCGCACCGGTGGCAAGCCCGCGCACGCGCTCGCTCTCCTCGCCGCGCGCCGTCAGCATGATGATCGGCAGGCGTTCGGTTTCCGGGCGCTGGCGCAGGCGTCGGCACAGCTCGATGCCGGAAACGCCCGGGAGCATCCAGTCGAGGATGAGGAGATCCGGCATGCGCTCCTGCAAGCGCATCTCGGCCTCGTCACCGTTCAGGATCGTATCGACCTCGAAACCTTCCGCTTCCAGATTGTAACGGAGGAGAACACTCAGGGCCTCCTCGTCTTCCACGACGGCAATTCTGGGCACCATGGAGTTGAACCTTGCTCTTTACTCGGACGCGTCGGCGACATCGGCCGCGACGACGGAGGTCGAGGTATCGTCCTTCGGACGCTCACCTTCCGGCTGCGAGCCTGTTGCCATGTAGTAGATGGTTTCGGCGATGTTGGTCGCGTGGTCGCCGATGCGCTCGATGTTCTTGGCGCAGAACAGGAGATGCGTGCAGGGTGTGATGTTGCGCGGGTCTTCCATCATGTAGGTCAGGAGTTCGCGGAACAGCGAGGTATAGATCGCATCGATCTCGTCGTCGCGCTCGCGGATCGCCTTGGCCTTCTCGATCGAGCGGGTGGCATAGACGTCGAGCACTTCCTTGAGCTGCATCAGCGCGAGCTCGGCGAGATGCTCCAGGCCGCGGGCGAGCTTGCGGGGCATGCCCGAGCTCTGGACGGCGATGACGCGCTTGGCGGTGTTCTTTCCGAGATCGCCGACGCGCTCCAGTTCGGCCGCGATACGGATCGCGCCCATGATTTCGCGCAGGTCCGCCGCCATCGGCTGGCGCTTGGCGATGGTGACGATCGCCTTGTCGTTGATCTGGCGCTCTGCCGTATCGAGGATGACGTCCTCGGAGATCACCTTCTGGGCCAGCGCCGCGTCGGTCGTGACGAGGGCGCGGACGGAATCGGCGACCATCTGCTCGGCGGTGCCGCCCATTTCGGAGATGCGGCGGGAGAGGTATTTCAGTTCTTCGTCGTAGATGGAGACGATGTGGCTCGATGACATGGCTCAGTCCTTAATGCGCTCGGGTTCCAGGGATGCTCGGCGACGAAGGCGTCAGCCGAAGCGGCCCATGATGTAGTCCTGCGTGCGCTGGTCATCCGGGTTGGTGAACATCTTGTCGGTGTCGTTCTCCTCGACGAGGTTGCCGAGGTGGAACATGGCGGTGCGCTGCGAGACGCGGGCCGCCTGCTGCATCGAGTGCGTCACGATGACGATGGTGAAGTTCGCGCGCAGTTCATGGATCAGTTCCTCGACCTTGGCGGTCGCGATCGGGTCGAGCGCCGAGCAGGGCTCGTCCATGAGGATGACTTCCGGGCTGACGGCGACGGCGCGGGCGATGCACAGGCGCTGCTGCTGGCCGCCGGAAAGGCCCGTGCCGCCTTCATGCAGACGATCCTTCACCTCGTTCCACAGGCCGGCCTTCTGAAGGCTCTGCTCGACGATGGCGTCCATGTCGGCCTTCCCCTTGGCGAGACCGTGGATACGCGGGCCATAAGCGACATTCTCGTAGATCGACTTCGGGAACGGGTTCGGCTTCTGGAAGACCATGCCGACGCGGGCACGCAGCTCCACGACGTCGATGTTCGGATCGTAGATATCGTCCGTATCGAGCGTGATGCGGCCGGTGACGCGGCAACCGTCGATCGTGTCGTTCATGCGGTTCAGCGTGCGCAGGAAGGTCGACTTGCCGCAGCCCGACGGGCCGATAAGGGCGGTCACCGTGTTTTCGCGAACATTGAGGTTCACATCGTAGAGGGCGCGCTTCTCGCCGTAGTAGACCGAGACGTCCTTGCCGATCATCTTGTAGGAAATGTCGTTCATTTTCTTGTCCAGCGCTTTCTCGACTGCTGCTTCTGACATCATGTTCATATGACCGGTCCTTCTACCAGCGCCGTTCGAAACGGCGGCGCAACAGGATGGCGCCAACATTCATGAGGATGAGGAAGATGAGGAGCACGATGATGGCTCCGGAGGTGCGCTCGACGAAGGCGCGTTCCGCCTCGTTGGCCCACATGTAGATCTGCACCGGAAGCGCCGTCGCAGGGTCCATCGGCGTTGCCGGAACATCGGCGACGAAGGCGACCATGCCGATGAGAAGCAGCGGGGCGGTTTCACCGAGTGCGTGAGCAAGACCGATGATCGTGCCCGTCAGGATGCCGGGCATCGCGAGCGGCAGGACATGGTGGAACACGGTCTGCATCTTCGAGGCACCGAGGCCAAGCGCAGCCGAGCGGATCGATGGCGGCACGGCTTTCAGCGCGGCACGGGTCGCGATGATGATCGTCGGCAGCGTCATGAGGGTCAGCACCAGGCCGCCGACGAGGGCCGCCGAGCGCGGGAAGCCCGCGAAGTTGACGAAGACAGCAAGGCCGAGAAGACCGTAGACGATGGACGGTACGGCGGCGAGGTTGTTGATGTTCACCTCGATAAGGTCCGTGAACCGGTTCTTCGGAGCGAACTCCTCCAGATAGATCGAGGCAGCGACACCGATCGGCAGGGAGAGCACGAGCACGATCAGCATCATGTAGAGCGAGCCGATCGCTGCGACGCCAACGCCGGCAGCCTCCGGACGGCTCGATGCGCCATTGGTGAAGAGGCCGGTGTTGAAGTGCTTGGCGAGCGCGCCGCTTTCGGCGAGCGTGTTCATCCAGCCGACCTGCTTGTCGGAGACCTTGCGGTTCGTTTCCGGCACGGCGAGGTCGATCTGGCCCTTGAAGGCGGAGTCGAGGTCACCATGGGCAAGGAACGTCACGGTCTTCGTCGTGCCGATGATCGCGGGATCGGCGGTGACGAGATCGCGCAACTGCACGCGGACGCTGTCCGAAATCATACCGTTGACCGCCTTCAGGCCGGCCCGGTCCTTTTCGTCGACGCCCAGCACCTTGGCGAGCGCATTGCGGGCAACGATCGGGTAGTTCGCCGTAACCAGCTTCTGCGGGTTGGTGGCACGCTCGTTGTTCTTGTCGATGACCTGTTCGGAGAACTCGACCGGAATGGTGATCATCGTCTGCTGGAACGCGGTGTAGCCCTTGGAGACGACCGAAAACAGCAGGAGGAACAGGAAGAGCAGACCGAAGGCAATCGCAGCCATGCCGTAGAGGCGGAAGCGGCGTTCGGCGGCATAGCGGCGACCAAGGCCGATATCGCGGCGTTCGGGTTTGGCGGCAACGCCGAGGGCGGCCATCGAAGGGCTCGTGGAGACCTGGCTCATTCGTACTGCTCCCGGTATTTGCGCACGATGTAGAGGGCGTAGATGTTAAGGCAGAGCGTGATGACGAAGAGCGTGATGCCGAGCGCGAAGGCCACGAGCGTCTGAGGCGAGGTGAATTCGAGGTCGCCCGTCAGCTGGTTGACGATCTTGACCGTCACCGTCGTCATCGGTTCGAAGGGGTTGAGCTGCATGCGGGCGGCAACACCGGCGGCAAGCACCACGATCATGGTTTCGCCGACGGCACGCGAGGCGGTCATCAGCAGCGCGCCGACGATGCCCGGCAGGGCGGCCGGCAGGATGACGCGCTTGATGGTCTCCGACCACGTCGCGCCGAGGCCGAGCGAACCATCACGCAGGGCGCGCGGAACGGCGGTGATGATATCGTCCGACAGCGAGGAGACATAGGGGATCAGCATGATGCCCATGACGATGCCGGCGGTCAGCACGCTCTGCGCCTGGATGAAGTTGGCATAGTTGCCGGTGACGAGGCCGTTCAGCTGGGCGGAGATGTCGCGCAGGAACGGGCCGACCGTGATGAGGGCAAAGAAGCCGTACACGATGGTCGGGATGCCGGCGAGCACTTCGAGCAGCGGCTTGGCGATCGAACGGACCGTGCGCGAGGCGTATTCCGACATGTAGATGGCGGCGAAGAGACCGACCGGCACAGCGACGAGCATGGCGACGAAGCCGATGTAAAGCGTGCCGGCAAGCAGCGGGATCAGGCCGAACTGACCGGAGGAATCCGTGGCTCCGGCAGCAGCGAAACGCGGATCCCAGGTCGTACCGAAGAAGAATTCCCAGGCCGAAACCATGTTGAAGAAGCTGATCGCCTCCGTCGCCATCGAGGCAACGATGCCGACTGTCGTCAGGATCGCGATCGACGAAGCAACGATGAGGCCGACCAGCATGACGCCTTCGACGCGGTTGCGGGCGCGGAACTTCGGCGCGATCGCGCGGTAGGCGAAAGCGCCGCCGGCAAGTGCGGCAACCACGACCAGGATCGACAGGAAGGTGCTGCTTGCCGTCGTCATGCGGTTGAGATCGTCGGCAGCCGTCAGCATGTAGGGCGCAGGATCCGCGGCGAGCGGCACGCCCTTGCTGCCGAGCACCTGGCGGGCGGCGGCACCGTCCTTGAACAGCGCATCGCGCTCCTCGGCGGAGAGCAGCTTGAAGCCGCGGGCGATGGCACCGATCATGTTGTAGTTGAGGTTCTGCGTCGCCTGCGGCTCGGCCTTCACCTCATCGGGAAAGCCGGCGCGAACCGTCGAGCCGATATAGATCGGGCTCGCGATGATCCAGACCAGCAGGAGGGCGATGGCCGGAAGCATGGACCAGATGGCGACGAAGGAGCCGTAGTAACCCGGCCGGGAATGAAGATTGGAAAGCTTGCCGCCGGCAAGCGCGTTGGCGCGCCAGCTGCCAATAAGATAGCCCACCACGCCAATCACGGCGACGACGAGCAGAAGAAGGGAAATACTCATTGAGGAAATTCTCCCGGCGAGACCACCCGCCCCGACCTTTCGACAGACGCGGGCAAAACCGCCCGAAAGAGAGCGACCGGCGCAATCTCTCCTGAGAGAAACCGCGCCGGCCGAAGCCAATTACATGATCTTGCCGTCGACGAAGGCCTTGCGGATTTCTTCGCGCTCGGCATCCGGAGCGGCGACGAGGCCGTATTCAGCCAGCGGGGAGTCCGGGCCGATCATGTCGTCGCTCGTGAAGAACTCGACATATTCCTTCAGGCCCGGGATGACGCCGAGATGCGCCTTCTTGACGTAGAAGAACAACGGACGGGAAACCGGGTATTCGCCGGAAGCGATCGTCTCGGTCGACGGAACGATGCCGCTGACGGTGGCAACCTTCAGCTTGTCGGCGTTGTTTTCGTAGAAGGACAGGCCGAACACGCCGATACCGGACTTGTTGGCGGCGATACGGGCGAGCGTTTCCGTGTAGTCGCCGTCGATGTCGACAGCCAGACCGTCCTTGCGAACGGCGACGCACTTGGAATGCTGTTCCTTTTCATCGGCAACGGCAGCCTTGATGACGTCCTGGGCGCCCGAGTCCTTGCAGCCCTTGGCGAGGATCTTCTCTTCGAAGACTTCGCGGGTGCCGTGCTTTTCGCCCGGGATGTAGGCGGCGATTTCGGCGTCCGGCAGGTCCTTGTTGACTTCCGACCACTTCTTGTAGGGGTTGGCAACAAGCTTGCCGTCGACGACGACTTCGGCGGCGAGCGCCTGGTAGAGATCCTTCGGCTCGAGCTTCAGGTCGGCATTGCCGCTGTCGGTGGCGAAGACGATGCCGTCATAGCCGATCTTGACTTCCTGGATCTCGGTCACGCCGGCCGCCTTGCAGGCCTCAACTTCGCTGTCCTTGATCGGGCGCGAGGAGTTGGCGATGTCGATGGTGTTCGGGCCGACGCCCTTGCAGAATTCCTTCAGACCGCCCGAGGAGCCGCCGGATTCGACGATCGGGGTCTTGAAGTCGGGGAAGGTCTCGCCGAACGTCTCGGCGACAATCTTGGCATAGGGAAGAACGGTGGAGGAGCCGGCGATCTGGACCTGGTCGCGCGCAACGGCAACGCCTGCGAATGCGGCGGAGGCAACAAGCGCCGCAACAGTGAGCTTAAGAGATTTCATCTGGGTTCTCCCGAAGAGGACATGTGTGGTGCGCTGTTCTGCGCTCTCTGCCGTTGACCGGCGGCTCTTCTCTAGCCCCCGTTCGCCCTCTCTTTTATGTCAGTTTGACGAAACATTTGTGACAAATCAAGCAATTGAAATTGCTTGTCTATTTTTATCGATACGACGAAAGCGTCGCCCTTTGTGTCAGAACTTGACGGTAAAGACCGTGCCCTTGCCCACCTCGGACTTCACCACGAGACGTGCCCGGTGGCGGGTGAGGATGTGCTTGACGATGGCCAGACCGAGGCCTGTGCCCTTCTTGGACCGGCTCGCTTCCACGTTGACCCGGTAGAAACGTTCGGTGATGCGCGGCACGTGTTCCGGGGGGATGCCGGGGCCGAAATCGGTGACAGAGAGCTCGACCGGGACATCGCCGCCACCGGACAGAACCACGTCGACCCGCTTGCCTTCCTGGCCGTACTTGCAGGCATTCTCGATGAGGTTTTCAAAAACCTCGACCAGCTCGTCGCGCTCACCCGGCACGGTGACGGGATGTTTGGGCAGGTCCAGCACGACCTCAACGCCGAGGTCGGAGGCGAGCGGCTGCAGGCTGTCGCGCACATGGCCGAGCAGCGGCACGAGATCGACGGTCTGGTCCGGCGTCAGGTTCGAGCGCAGTTCAAGGCGGGAGAGCGACAGCAGATCGTCGACAAGGCGGCTCATGCGCGTCGCCTGTTCGTGCATGATGCCGAGGAAGCGTTCATGCGCCTTCACGTCGTTCTTGGCCGGCCCCTGCAGGGTCTCGATGAAGCCGCGCAGCGAGGCGAGCGGCGTGCGCAACTCGTGGCTGGCATTGGCGACGAAATCGGAACGCATGCGATCGATGCGACGCGCCTGCGAGACATCCCGAAAGGTCAGCAGCCAGAGGGGTTCGTTCATCCGTTCGGCAAGCGGCGCAATGCGCACGACATAGACAGTCTCCGACGGCAGGCGCTCGGCGTGCTCGGTCTCGCGCGGCTGGCCGCTGGCGATCGCGTCACGCACCATGTCGAGAATACCGGGGGCGCGGATGCGGCCGGCGAGGTCGCTACCCAGCGGAATGGCGCCGAAGATCGCCTCGGCCGCACGGTTCTGCAGCTTGACTGTCTCCCGACCCGAAAGCAGCAGGGCGGGCGCATCGAGCGCGCCAAGGACCGCTGCGATGGCGGAAAGATCGTCCGCGGGCGGTACGACGACCTGAACCTCCGGCACCGGTACCGTGGAGGCCGCCATGGTCCGGCCACCGGTCTCCACCATGCGCCGCTCCGTGCGCAGCAGGCCGGCGATGACGAGCAGGAGGACGGCGAAGGACACCCAGCCGAGATGCAGGCCCGCAAGCCACATCATGAAGCCGACGAAGACGGCCGAGGCGATCAGCACCCGTTCGCCCCACAGTTGCGCCGCCAGCCAGCCGAGACCCGTCCGCTGATCCGTCACCGCCACCCATTCCCTCGCAAGCATCCTATCCTCCGCAGCCTCCATCGATTCTCCATGGATAGCGCGGCTTCATGACATGTTTTTCACGGTGCGCTTGAATTCGCAATCCGGTTGTGACCACCTTCTGCGACGCGGCATGCGCCGCACCTCGATTTGAAGGAGTGGACGATGGCGGAAAATGCCGAAAGCCGGGCCGTGGAACTGGATATCGACGGCAAGAAGCGGATCTTCGATATCGACGACCCGAACCTTCCTGACTGGATCGACAAAAAGGCCTTCGGCTCCGACGACTACCCTTACGAAAAGAAGCTCGACGACGACGAATACGAGGAAACACTCGAACAGCTCCAGATCGAGCTGGTCAAGGTACAGTTCTGGCAGCAGAAGACCGGCAAACGCATCATGGCGGTCTTCGAGGGACGCGACGCGGCGGGCAAGGGCGGCGCGATCCATGCCACCATGTCCAACATGAACCCGCGTTCGGCCCGCATCGTCGCGCTGACCAAGCCGACCGAAACCGAGCGTGGCCAATGGTATTTCCAGCGCTATGTCGCGACCTTCCCGACGGCGGGCGAGTTCGTGCTGTTCGACCGCTCCTGGTACAACCGCGCCGGCGTCGAGCCGGTCATGGGCTTCTGCACGCCGGAGCAGTACGAAAAATTCCTCAAGGCGACACCGCGCTTCGAGAAGATGATCGTCTCCGACGATATCCAGCTCTTCAAGTTCTGGCTCAATATCGGCCGAGAAATGCAGCTGAAGCGCTTCCACGACCGCCGGCACGATCCGCTCAAGGTCTGGAAGCTCTCGCCGATGGACATCGCCGCGCTCAACAAGTGGGATGACTACACCGAAAAGCGCGACCGCATGCTGAAGGAAACCCATACGGACCAGGCACCCTGGACGGTGGTGCGCGGCAACGACAAGCGCCGCGCTCGCCTCAACCTCATCCGCCACATCCTCACGACGCTCGATTACGAGGGCAAGGACGAGAAGGCGATCGGCGAGATCGACAAGAAGATCGTCGGCGCGGGGCCGGGCTTCGTCAAATAGACAGCAGCCGGCTCATTCGCCCGGCAGGATGCGGACGGCATAGAGGTTCACGCTCGCATCCCCGCCGGTAATGTCGCTGTTGAGCAGCAGCTGGCCTGGCTCGCTTGGCGAGAGCGAGCCTTCGAACTCCACCTGAAACAGGACGTCGGTGCGCTCCGACACCGTGAAACGGTGGCGCCCGCAGCCCCCCATCGTGCCGAAGTCGCATTCGACGGTCACCTGGACCGGCTTGTCACCGACCGCCTGCAGCGTCATGGCGATCGTCGATGTCTTGCCGCCCATTTCACCGAGAACATCCGGTGATACCGCGATCTCGACCGCGCCGTCACGCTCGGGATTGGTGGACGTGACGCGCACCGCCGGACCTTCGCTCGTGCTCACCGCCTCGAAACGGCCGGCCGGCCCCGCCGAAAGCTTTTTCGTCTCGGCCGGCGCGAAGACCGCGCGCCAGTCGGCGGTAAAGCGGCTTTGGGTGTCGAGCGCCTTCTTGATCGGGTCCTCCCCGGCAAAATCCTCGCCCGAGACCGTCGCCGGCGGCGTGGAATTGTCCGCGCCGTTCTGCAACTCCTCGAGCAGACCGCTCGTCTGCACCCACCAGGCCAGGGCGCCGAAGGCGGCAATCAGTGTGGCGACCACCAGCAGGAAGGAGAACAGCCGACCGCGGCGCTTGCGCGGCTTGGCAGCGCGTTCAGGCTTGAAGTCCGTGGCTTCCGCCGCAGCCGCAACGTCGCCGGCGCTCGCCGCCTTGCCGCCCTTGCCAAAGCCATCCGCACGTTCCGGCCGGATGGCACCGATATCGCTGGTCGCGGGCCGTTCGGCCTCCACGCGCCGTTCCGTCTCGACACGCGGCCCGGTATCGAGCACCGGCTCAGGCCTTATCTCACGTTCGACGCGCATCACCGGCTCCGGCCGCGTCTCGACGACCGGATCCACGCGAACGTCATGATTGGGAATGGCGGCGAGCCCGGCGCGTTCTTCCGCCTCGATCTGGTGAATGGTCGCTTCCAGCCGGTGGCGCTGAGCGGTGATCGTCTCGGGATCACTGATCTCCTGCTTGCGCAGGCCCGCCTCAAGCGCATTGCGCGCCGACTGGTAGATGCGCGCCCGAACCTCGGCATTGGCGCGTTCGGAGCGCGCCAGCGCGTTTCTGATTGCCGTTTCCAGTCCGCTCACATCCGACCCTTCTGCGGGAACCGCCCAACACGCGGCGAAGATACACCTGTGGAAAGAGCCCTACTTTCCGGCTTTCGTTAGCTTTTGCGTAACGTTTGCCGGGAATTTGCGCAAGCCTTCCCGCGGAAACTGCCCGCCCTTCACCGGGGAAAAGCGATGGCGGGACGCCACGCACTCCGCCGAGCCGGACCTTTCCGCCGTCCCGGCCGGAGACCCCGCCCCCTTTTTCTTTCCGGGGGATTCCAGCACCCGTCCGCACATGTGTGTCGCCGCCGGCAGGGAGGCAGCCATCGCCCCTTTTCAGAACACCATCCCGCTGCTATGGTTTTGACGTTTCCGTAAACGTCAAAAATACAGGACATCCCTCATGGCCCTGCCCGCGATTCTCAAGGACAAGCTGCGCCTGCCCGTCGTCGGCGCACCGCTCTTCATCGTCTCGCATCCCGCGCTGACCCTCGCACAATGCAAGGCCGGTGTCATCGGCGCCTTTCCGGCCTTGAATGCCCGCCCGGAATCCCAGCTCGACGAGTGGCTTGCAGAGATCACGGAAGGCCTTGCCGCGCACGACGCGAAGAACCCCGATCGCCCCGCCGCCCCCTTTGCCGTCAACCAGATCGTCCATCGCTCCAACACGCGGCTCGAGCATGACCTTGCCATGTGCGTCAAATACAAGGTGCCTGTCGTCATTTCCTCGCTCGGCGCCGTGCCGGAGGTGAATGCAGCGATCCATTCCTATGGCGGCATCGTGCTGCACGACGTCATCAACAACCGCCATGCCCAATCGGCGATCCGAAAAGGTGCGGACGGGCTCATCGCGGTTGCCGCCGGCGCCGGCGGCCATGCCGGCACGCTCTCGCCCTTCGCCCTGGTCCAGGAAATCCGCGAATGGTTCGACGGCCCTCTCCTGCTGTCCGGCGCGATCGCGACGGGTGGCGCGATCCTCGCGGCCGAAGCGATCGGCGCCGACATGGCCTATATCGGTTCGCCCTTCATCGCGACGAGCGAGGCCCGCGCCAGTGAAGCCTACAAGCAGATGATCGTCGACAGCGCCGCAGCCGACATCGTCTATTCCAACTATTTCACCGGCATCCACGGCAACTACCTGAAACCTTCGATCATCGCGGCAGGTCTCGACCCCGACCATCTGCCTGAAGCCGACCCCTCCAAGATGGATTTCGACAAGGCAACGACGGGCGCAAAGGCCTGGAAGGACATCTGGGGCTGCGGCCAGGGAATCAGCGCCGTCAAGGCGGTCGCCCCCGTCGAGGATCTCGTCACGCGGCTGGAACACGAGTACCGCACCGCCAAAAACCGCATCCTTGCGGCCTCAGCCCCCTGATTTTGCTGTATCGCACGGGAAAAATGCGGAAGTTGAAACTCCCCGCTTGAAATCTCTTCCCATTGCGGTTATCAGCGCACCCATTCCGGTCCCGACACGCTTCGGGACCCGGCAAGGCCGCTTTAGCTCAGTTGGTAGAGCACGTCATTCGTAATGACGGGGTCACGTGTTCGAGTCACGTAAGCGGCACCACTTCCTTCTCCCCCCGATCTTTCCGTCATAACACGGGCACGTATTAATCGACGCTCTGCGGTCGGAAGGCCGTTCATCTGCATTGCGCCGCGAGCAGCCTCCTCTCGGGGCATCACCCGGCATCTGCGTGCCATAGCCCGCTGCAAGTGAAGGGCCGATCCGCCCGCGCCAGACCAAAATGGACGGAGACGCCTTCAGCGTGCCCTCGTAACCTCTGCCGCCAGGACAGACGCATCAGGTCCGGGCGAGCCGAGAGGGACACGCTATGATCATTTCAAGCGGCGCGGAAACGCAGGTCAACACCTACACTTTTAGAACGCAGGATTGCCAGCAGGCGGTCGCGCTGTCAGATGGCGGCTGGGTTGTCACCTGGAGGTCCGATAGGCAGGACGGTTCCCTTTCAGGCATCTACCAGCAGGCTTACAATGCCGATGGCACGACACGCGGCGCTGAAAGCCGCGTCAACACGGAAACCGTCGGCGAACAGGACCACGCCCAGATTTCGGCATTGGCGGACGGCGGCTGGGTCGTCACATGGGTGGCCTCTCAGCAGAACACCAGCAGCGCCGAGATCCACCAGCGGGCGTTCTGGATCAATGAAGCGCCCATAGTGCAGACCATAGCCGCCCAAACGGCGACGGAAGCCCGGCCGTTCAAATTCACCTATGCGGCGAACACGTTTGTCGATCCCAATGCCATGGACAAGATCACCATCACCGCGACGCTCGCAAACGGCGACCCGCTGCCGTCCTGGCTGGTCTTCAATGCGGCGACCCGCACGTTTTCCGGCACGCCTGGCTACACCAATATCGGCGCGATCGGCATTCGCGTGACGGCAACGGATATGGAGGGCGAGACCGCTGTTTCCAGCTTCACCCTCACCGTCGAGAAGGAGACCCCGCCGGCCAAGACGATCAAGGGAACCTCCGACGATGACACGCTTGTCGGCGGCAGCCAGAAAGACGCGCTCTACGGCTACGGCGGCGACGATATTCTCGATGGGAAGGCTGGCGCCGACGACATGCGTGGCGGCATCGGCGACGATATCTACATCGCCGACAATGCCGATGACTATGTGGAGGAAAAGAGCGGGGAAGGCACGGATCTCGTCAAGGCCTCCGTCGATTCCACGCTCGGCGCCCATGTCGAGAACCTGAAGCTCACCGGCACGGCATCGATCGACGGAACCGGCAACGAGCTTGCCAACACGATCACCGGCAATGCCGCAAGCAATACGCTCTCCGGCGGCGCGGGCGACGACAAGCTCCTTGGCAACGATGGCGACGATGCGCTTTTCGGCGGCAGCGGCAACGACGTGCTGGCCGGTGGCAATGGGGGCGATGCGCTCTATGGTGGCACGGGCAAGGACGCGGTCTATGCCGGCGACGGCGGTGACAAGGCCCATGGCGGCAGCGGGGACGACCGCCTCTATGGCGGGGCCGGCAGCGATGCGCTTTCCGGCGGAAGCGGCAGGGACGCACTGTACGGCGGCGCGGGCAGCGACAGGCTGAGCGGCGGGGCCGGGGCCGACAAGCTCCACGGCGGCGGTGGGGCCGACATGTTCATCTTCGCGTCCCTCAAGGACAGCACCGTCGCCGCAGCCGGCCGTGACACGATCTTCGATTTCAGCCGCAAGGAAGGCGACAGGATCGACCTGAAGGGCATCGACGCCAGCACGACAGCCGGCGGCAACCAGGCCTTCAGCTTCATCGGCGCGGATACGTTCAGCAAGACGGCTGGAGAACTGCGCTACGAGAGGAAGGATGGCGGCACCTATGTCTATGGCGACGTGAACGGCGATGGAAAGGCGGATTTCTCGATCCGTATCGACAGCGCCATCGACTTCACCAAGGCCGATTTCCTCCTTTGATCGCGGCGGGGGGCCGGCTGGCTCCGGGAAGGGGTTGCTGGCCTTTCCGGGGCCGGCCGGCGTTGCAGACGGAGTCGGCGACGCTGCGCCGGCATCGTGCGCTCACATCTCGGCCTGCGTCAGCGTCGTGCCGTTTCCCTGCTTCTTCAGGCGGCTGGCGGCCATGGCATAACCGCCGGCCGCGCCGTCGATGAAATGCATATGGTCGCGCCGCATCGCCGTCGGCACGAAACAGGTCATCAGCGCGGAATCCTGGCGATGCAGGCCGAACCGGCAGATGCCGGCATCTGCGGCTTGCTCCAGCCGCGTTTCGATCTGGCGAAGCCGGTCCGGATCAACGTCGATGGTCATCTTGAGGCCGTCGTCGAACTTGCGGAAATCAGCGTTGCGGGCAATGTCCTGCTTGTAGATTTTCGGGTCGAAGCGGCCGAGCGTCAGGCCAAGGCGAAACAGGCCGACCGTGAGAAAATATTGCCCGAGGATGAAAAGCCGGTGCCGGATGCGCCGATCCTTCGGCGCGGTTTTCGTCTCCACCGACAGGCCCACCGCCGACAGGCCGATCTCCGGGCCCTCCGGCGGCACGGGATGGCCCTCCCTTTCCTCACCGGATGCGAGCGCGACGATGTCGAGCACCATCGCCTGAAAGGCCGGCACACTGGCCGAGCCGACGGGAACGGCGATGATCGAGACGATGGAACCGTGCCGGGAGCGGATCGGATTCCAGCGGCAGGAGAGCCCCGCGAGGTCCGGACGGGCGCCAGGCGAGGCCGGGGGAACGGCATAAAGGCCCTCCCTCATGCGGGCCTCGGCCCAGCTCGATCCGCCACCGGCAAACATCGCATAGGAGAGGTCGGGCGTGACCTGGAAACGGGCGACGCGGGCTTCGACACCCGCCGCCGCGATATCGGCAACGGGAACGAGCGCAGCGCGCAGCGTCAGCTGCAGTTCTTCGCCGACCCAGCTCTGCACCGCCGAGAGGGCGCTGCGGGCCTTCTCCACGCCCGAAAGCGGAACGGCGACGACCGCGCCGTCTCCGCCGAAGACGAACGGGAGGTCATTGCTGCCCACCGCATTGAGAATGGCCGAGATGACGCTGGCGCCGGCCATGTTGACCGCCTTGTAGCGCCCCGCCTCGATGGCACCGGTGGAATCGACGATATCGGCCGTCGCAAGCGCCCAGTCGGATGGCAACGGCCGATAGTTCCTGCCATCCGCCACGCCGGCGAAATCGACGAAGACGGGAAGCGTATTGAAGAACGTTTCGCTGGAAGGTTTGTTCATGTGGCGAGGCTAGCATATTCCCGCACGGCAGACGACGGCCCGGGCTTTGACCGCATCCGCAAACCCATCGGCACGATGGGTTTGCGGGCGGAAGAAAGGCGGAACTGCAGAACTGCACCCCGATGCAGACCTTCAGTCGCTCTCGTTGCATTCGGTGATTTCGCAGACGGATTCCTCCGTCGTGCGGTTCGCGCATTCGTTCAAGGCCCGTTCGCGCGCGGCGCCCTCGTTGTCGTAGTCGTAGCTGTAGCCGTAGGTCCCCTCTTCGGATACGGCAATGCAGCCCCAGGCAAGTGCCGAGCTGTGGGATACGGCAAGAGCCGTCGCAAGGACCAGGGCCGCAAGCCCTGTCCGCTTCATGGATGTCATGTGGAAGTCCCCCAAGTTGCGCGATATGCGCGGAGGAAGACTATGGCGGCGGCGGGGAAACTTGCAAGCGAATACACGGCAAGCGTCCCGTCATTTCAGTCCGGCTTTTTTTAATCCCAAAACGGATCTGGCGGCGTTGGCGTGCAGGGCTCCTTGCCCGCATCAGCCGACATTGCGCTCCGGGTCGGACCGTGGCGGCACCTCCGCATGGGGGTCGAGGATGATCGCGGAGGACGGCTCCGTCGCGTCGACCTCGCGAATCCACTCGCGCCAGATGGCGACGAGGAGAGCCATGAGGACCGGGCCGATGAAGAGGCCGAGGAAGCCCATGGTCTTCACCCCGCCGATGAGGCCGAAGAAGGTGGGCAGGAACGGCAGCTTGATCGGGCCGCCGACAAGGCGAGGACGCAGCGTCTTGTCGACGATGAAGAGTTCGACCGATCCCCAGACGAAGAGCGCAAGACCCGCGACGGGCGAGCCGCTGGAGACGAGATAGACCGAGACCAGCGTGAAGGAGAGCGGTGCGCCGCCGGGAAAGAGCGCCATGATGCCGGTGAGGACGCCGAGCGTGACCGCCGAAGGCACGCCGGCAACCCAATAGGCGATGCCGAGCACGATGCCCTCACCGATGGCGATCAGCGTCATTCCTGTCACGGTGGAGCTGATCGTCGCCGGCACGATGCGGGATATGCGCTCCCAGCGCATCGGCAGGATGCGCTCGCCGAGCCGGTCCACCTGGCCGGCGAAGGACTGGCCATCGCGGTAGATGAAGAAGAGTGCGATCAGCATGAAGAGCATGGCGAGCAGCAGGCCGAAGGCTTTGCCGCCGGCGGCAAGTGCCACCCGGTAGATATTGCCGATATTGGCGCCGCTGACGATCTGCGTCAGTTCGCCGATCGCGCCGGGATGATCGAGGAAACGCGTCCACTGCATGTCGAGCCAGCCGCCGACGACCGGCAGCGCGCGAATCCAGTCCGGCGTCGGCGCGCCGGTGCTGTTCGTCTCGACGGCCCAGCCGATCCACTCGCGAACCTCGTGGAAAGCGTAAGTCGCAGCGAACATGATCGGCCCGACGATGAAGGCGAGGATCAGGAGGATGGCGATGGAAGCGGCGAGCGTGCGGTTGCCGTTCACCTGGGCGAGCAGGCGCGAATAGAGCGGCCAGCTTGCAAAGGCGATGACGAGGGCTGCGAGCACCGGCACCACAAAGCCGTGGAAGAAATAGATGCCGGCGAAGACGATGAGCACGAGGAGCCAGCGCGCCGCCGAGATGGGCGATATGAGCGCGACGCTGCTCGGGCGCGCCGCGCCGAGAAACCGAGGCTCACTTCTGCGATGTTCCTGATGCAGCAAACGCGTCTACTCCCATGAGGCCCACGCTTGGGGCCGGGCAACCTAGATAATGTGTAGCCCAAGAATGTTAAACATATACGCGGTTTTTTCGGCGAAGGCGCGCTGAGACGCCGCAGGCACAGCAGAATCGTGGCGAGCACAGCGGGAAGCGCCTGCATTTATTGACGTTTACGTCAATGTAATATAGCGATGTCTCTTGATGGCGCCTTTCAAAAGCATCATCTTGTCCCTACGAATGGTTGGAGGACCGTTCGCGCCGACGGGACGGATGACGCCCCGCGCGCAACGAGGAGGAGCATGCATGACCGCCACGATCGAAGCCCCTTCCACTGAGCCCTCCGGCCGGTTCTGGCTGGCCTCCTATCCGGAGGGCATGGCAGGGCAGATCGCGCCGCTCGGCCACACCTCCATCGGCGCGCTTGTCGAAAGCTGCTGCGCGCAATACGCCGACCGCCCGGCCTTCACCAGCATGGGCAAGACACTGACCTTCCGGGACTTCGAACTGGCCTCGGCGAAGATCGCCGTCTGGCTGCAGGCACGAGGGCTGGAAAAAGGCGACCGGGTCGCGGTGATGATGCCCAACATCCTGCAAAATCCCGTCATCATCTTCGGCATTCTGCGCGCCGGCCTCGTGGTGGTGAACGTCAATCCGCTCTATACGCCACGCGAGCTCGAGCACCAGCTCAAGGATGCCGGCGCCAAAGCGCTGTTCGTGCTGGAGAATTTCGCAAGCACCGTCGCACAGGTCGTCGCGCGGACGGCGGTCAAACACGTCGTCGTCACCACGATGGGCGACATGCTCGGGCTGAAGGGACTGATCGTCAACCTCGTCGTGCGCCGGGTGAAGAAGCTGGTGCCGGCCTGGTCGCTGCCGGGACATATCCCCTTTGCCCTGGTGATGGCGGAAGGTGCGCGTGGCCGCATCAAACCGGTCAGCATCGGGCCTGACGATACCGCCTTCCTGCAATATACCGGCGGCACGACTGGCGTCTCCAAGGGGGCGACGCTGACCCACTCCAACCTGCTCTCCAACATGGAGCAGATCAAAGTGTGGATCGAGCCGACCTTCCGCATCAAGAAGCGGCCGGACCAGCTCGTCTTCATCTGCGCGCTGCCGCTCTACCACATCTTCGCGCTGACGGTGAACGGGCTGATGGGCATCGCGCTCGGCGGCCACAACGTGCTGATCGCCAATCCACGCGACATCCCGGCCTTCATCAAGGAGCTGGCCAATATCCGGGTGCACATTTTCCCGGGCCTCAATACGCTGTTCAACGCGCTGATGAACAATCCGGATTTTTCGAAGGCCGACTTTTCCGAACTGGTGCTGACGCTCGGCGGCGGCATGGCGGTGCAACGGCCGGTCGCCGAACGCTGGCAGGCGATGACGGGCTGCGCGATCACCGAGGGTTACGGCCTTTCGGAAACCTCGCCTGTCGCGACCGCCAACCGCTTCGACAAGCCGGAATTCACGGGAACGATCGGCCTGCCCCTCCCCTCCACCGACATCGAGATCCGCGACGACGATGGCAGGACACTCGGCCTCGGAGAAGTCGGTGAAATCTGCATTCGCGGCCCGCAGGTCATGGCCGGCTACTGGCAGCGGCCGGACGAGACGGCCAAGGTGATGACGCCGGATGGTTTCTTCCGTTCCGGCGATATCGGCTTCATGACGCCGGAAGGCTTCACCAAGATCGTCGACCGCAAGAAGGACATGATCCTCGTCTCTGGTTTCAACGTCTTCCCCAACGAGGTGGAGGAAGTCGCAATGTCGCTTCCGGGCATCCTCGAATGCGCAGCGATCGGCGTGCCGGACGAGCACTCTGGCGAAGCGGTGAAACTCTTCGTCGTAAAGAGGGACCCGGCAGTGACGGCGGCGGACGTGAAGGCCCATTGCGCGGCAAACCTCACCAATTACAAGCGACCGAAGTTCATCGAGTTCCGCACCGAACTGCCGAAATCCAATGTTGGCAAGATATTGCGCAAGGATTTGCGGGGCTGAACGAGCGAGAGTTAAACCGATTTAATTTTTTCGGTAGAGTGACCTTTGCGGTCTTGATTTGGATAGGACAAAGCGACTAGCTAGCGGCATCGTCAAAAGCCAAGGACCACGCCGATGAACGCGCTTGTCGAAAAGCTGAAATCCATCGTCCGCGACACCAACGCCACAGACATCCGCGCCGCCTTCGCGGCCGACCCGCAGCGCTTCTCGCGCTACAGCACCACACTCGGCGACTTCCTCTTCGACTATTCCAAATGCGCGGTGAACGACGCCGTGCTCGACGCGCTGGAGGCGCTGGCGAAGGATGCCGGCGTCGAAAAGAAGCGCGACGCCATGTTCTCCGGTGAGATCATCAACATCACGGAAGAGCGCGCCGTGCTGCACACCGCGCTGCGCAACCGTTCGAACACACCCGTCCTCATCGACGGCACGGACGTCATGCCGGACATCAACGCCGTGCTCGACGCCATGGGCGCTTTCGCCGACGGCATCCGTTCCGGCGCGCTGAAGGGTGCGACGGGCAAGACGATCACCGACGTCGTCAATATCGGCATCGGCGGCTCGGACCTCGGCCCCGTCATGGCGACGCTGGCGCTGGCGCCCTACCACGACGGCCCGCGGCTGCACTTCGTTTCCAACATCGACGGCGCGCATATCGCCGATACGCTGAAGCTTCTGGACGCGGAAACGACGCTGTTCATCGTCGCCTCCAAGACGTTCACGACGATCGAGACGATGACCAATGCCGCGACGGCCCGCAAATTCATCGCCGATGCGCTCGGCGACGCCGCTGTCGGCCACCATTTCTGCGCGGTCTCCACGGCGCTCGACAAGGTCTCGGCCTTCGGCATCGGCGCCGACCGCGTCTTTGGCTTCTGGGACTGGGTCGGCGGGCGCTATTCGATCTGGTCGGCCATCGGCCTGCCGCTGATGATCGCCATCGGCAAGGAGAACTTTGCCGAATTCCTCGCCGGTGCCCATGTCATCGACACGCATTTCCGCGAGGCGCCGATCCGCGAGAACATTCCGATGCTGCTCGGGCTCATCGGCTTCTACAACCGAAATGTTCTGAACTATCCCTCGCGCGCCATCCTGCCCTACGACCAGCGCCTGTCGCGCTTCCCGGCCTATCTCCAGCAGCTCGACATGGAATCGAACGGAAAGTCCGTGACCCTCGACAGCGAACCGGTCAAGTACAAGACCGGTCCGGTCGTCTGGGGCGAACCCGGCACCAATGGCCAGCACGCCTTCTACCAGCTCATCCATCAGGGCACCTCGATCATCCCGGCCGAATTCATGATCGCCGCCAACGGCCATGAAAAGAACCTGCGCCACCAGCACCAGCTCCTCATCGCCAACTGCCTGGCGCAGTCCGAAGCGCTGATGAAAGGCCGCACGCTCGAGGAAGCCAAGGCGCAGCTCACCTCCAAGGGCATGGACGAGGCGAAGGCGGACAGGATCGCGCCGCACCGTGTCTTCGATGGCAACCGGCCGTCGATCACGATGGTCCATGACAGCCTGACGCCCTTCGCGCTCGGCCGCCTGATCGCGCTCTACGAGCACCGCGTCTTCGTCGAAGGCGCGCTCTTCAACATCAATTCCTTCGACCAGTGGGGCGTGGAGCTCGGCAAGGAACTGGCGACCGGGCTGCTGCCGGTCGTGGAGGGCAAGGAAAGTGCTGCCGGCCACGATTCGTCGACGGCTGGCCTCGTCGCCGCGCTCCTAAAAGCGGCGAACTAACGAAGGCTGAGACGGCGTGCCGCGAATGCATCGCGCGGCACGCGGGTGAGATTGCTGAAAAATTCACGACCGCAGGCGCGCCAACTGTAGGTCATGGCACGGCCGCGCGCGGCGTCCTTCGGGACATCGAGGGCGGCGAGGGCGGCTTCGCGAAGATTTTCCGACAGGGCGCCGCCCTCGCCCAGAACGTCGCGCGGCGCCGTCACCGGGAAGGCGGCGACGGGAACGCCGCTTGCCAGCGCCTCCAGCATGACGTTGCCGAACGTATCGGTGCGACTCGGGAAGACGAAGACGTCGGCCGAGGCATAGACCGATGCCAGGTCCTCACCGGTCTTGCGGCCGAGGAAATGCACATCCGGATAGCGCTGGCGCAGCGTTGCGAGATCCGGCCCGTCGCCGACGACGACCTTGCTGCCCGGCAGGTCGAGACCGAGGAAGGCCGGCAGGTTCTTCTCCACCGCAACCCGCCCGACATTCAGGAAGATCGGCCGCGGCAGGCCGAGGTCGCGGCGCTTGACCGGATCGAACAGTTTCGTATCCACACCGCGCGACCAGCGCTTGATGCGCACGAAGCCGCGTGCGGCCATTTCCGCGGCGAGCGATTTGGTCGCCACCATCATGCCGTCACCGGCATTGTGGAAGCGGCGCAGCCACCAGTAGCTGACGCTTTCAGGAATGGGCAGGCGTGCACTGATGAACTCGGGAAAACGCGTGTGATAGGCCGTGGTGAAGGGTAGCTGACGTTCGAGGCAGGCGGCACGCGCCGCCATGCCGAGCGGCCCTTCGGTGGCGATGTGGATATAGTCGGGCGCAACCTTCTCCATCTCGGCGAGCACGCGGCGCCTGGAGGTGATCGCCAGCCGGATCTCCGGATAGGACGGCAACGGCACCGTCGTGAATTCCTGCGGGGTCAGGAAGACGACATCGACGCCCTCTTCCGCCATCGAGCGGGCCAGCTCTTCGAGCGTGTGCACCACACCGTTCAATTGCGGCCGCCAGGCATCCGTAACGACGAGGATGGTCGGAGCCCGTCCATCGGAGCGGGCAAGAGGGAGAGAATCTGGAGCGGTATGGTCGAGCATGGCCCCTTTGACCATGCTGCGATGACAGGTGAATGAAGGCTCAGGCGAGCCCGATTTCCTTCGCCCAGGGCGGGTTCGCCCCGGCGCGCGACACCGTGACAGCCGCCGCCTTCGCGCCGAGCGCCAGCACCTTGGCGATCTGGTCTTCGGAAAGCTTCGCCACCTGATCCTTGGTGAGGAGGTTCTGCATCTTCAGCGAGGCCAGCACGCCGGCATCGAACGTATCGCCCGCACCGACCGTATCGACCACCGTGACGCGCTCGCTCGGCACGACGACCTTGTGGTCCGCCGTGTAGCCGACCGCGCCTTCCGCGCCACGCGTCACGACGACGAGCTTTGCGCCGTGGTGCAGCCAGTGGCAGGCAAGCGCATCTTCGTCCCCTTCAAGCCCGAACCAGGCAAGATCCTCGTCGGAGAATTTCACGATGTCGGCCATGCCAGCCATGCGGCGGATGCGACCCATATGGGCGGCCTTGTCCTTGATGAAGCCGGGGCGGATGTTCGGGTCGAGCGAGATGACGCGTTTTTCGTGCTCGCGCGCAAGAAGTGCCTCGTAGGTCGAGCCGCAAGGTTCCGGGATCAGGCTGATCGCGCCGAAATGCAGGGCCTCGCAATCATCTCCGAGCGCCGGCAGTTCGGCCTCGGTGATCATGCGGCCGGCGGTGCCCTCGTCGTAGAAGGCATAGGTGGCGTGGCCATGTACAAGCTTGACGAAGGCGACCGTCGTCGGGCGGGAGAGCGTTGCACAATAGCTGTAGTCGACGCCGCTTTCCGCCAGCGTTTTGCGCAGGATGTCGCCCATCATGTCGTCGGAAAGGCCGGTGAAGAAGCCCGTCGGCACGCCGAGACGGCCGAGCGCGATCGCCGTGTTGAAGATCGCCCCGCCGGCATAGGGCGCGTAGGCGTCCTCGCCCAGCGTCGTCGTCCGCGGCAGCATGTCGATCAGCGCTTCACCACAACACAGGATCATATCGGTCCTCCCAAGAGATTTTCAATCGATTTAAACGATCCAGGCGAAAAGCGCCAGAGGCTTTTACGACGTCGGCAGTTCCGCGACGCCGCCATGGGCGGCGGACCAGGCAAGCGGTGCATCGAAGAACGCGGCGACGGAGCCGAGCGTCGCATCGTCAAAGAGCTTTTCCGCACGCGCCACGGCGAGCACGTCCTGCCAGGTGGCGATGCGGTGCAGCTTGACGCCGCCATTGGCATAGCGGGCCTCGGCTTCCTTGAAGATGCCATAGTAGAACAGCGACATGCCGTGATCGACCACGCCGCCGGCGGCGCGGATCGCATCGATGAAGGTAAACATGGAGCCGCCGACCGTCACCAGGTCCTCGATGACGAGTACGCGCGCGCCTTCCGGCATCACGCCTTCGATCTGCGCATTGCGGCCATGGCCTTTCGGCTTCTTGCGCACATAGACCATCGGCAGAGCGAGGCGATCGGCAAGCAGCGCTGCGAAGGGAATGCCTGCCGTCTCGCCCCCGGCAATCACGTCGATGCGCTCGAAGCCGACCTCGCGCGTCAGAGTGGCGGCGGCAAAATCCATGATCGCGGAGCGGATGCGCGGATAGGAGAGCAGTTTGCGGCAATCCATATAGACCGGCGAGGCCATGCCGGAGGCGAGCTTGTAGGGCTCTTCCGGCCGAAAATGCACCGCCTTGATCTCCCACAGCATGCGGGCCATCAGCTCCGCCATCACGCTCTTGTCCGGATAGGAATTGGAAAACATCGGCATCTCCCCACATGGCTGTTCGCCCGTGCGCATAGCAGCAAGAGCCTCCGCTTTCCAGCGGTTCGGGATTTTTCCCCGTAGCCCGGCAACAAAAAACCCTCCCCGGAAACCGGAGAGGGCTTTTGGAGGATCGGTGTATTCCGCTTAAGCAGCGACGGTCCTGGCAGCGCCGGAGCGGGCGTCGATCGAGTAGGCGCCCGGGCCGAAGGCGGCGAGCACGAGGAAGCCGCCGGCGATCGTGATGTTCTTCCACATCATCAGGCCGTTGAAGAGGGTCAGAAGACCGTTTGCGCCTTCCGGAAAGTCCGGAACGTTGATCGCGCCGCTGTGGAACACGAGTGCCGTGAACACGCTGAAGGCGGCGAGAAGATAGGCAGAGATCCGAGTCTGGAAACCGACAAGAATGAAGAGGCCGGCGACAAGCTCGAAGAGGCCGGCGAGATAGGCGAGCGCGGTCGCGGCCGGCAGGCCGGCGCCGGCGATCATGCCCGCGGTGCCCGAGGGATCGATCAGCTTGGGATAGCCCGCCGTGATGAACATGAGGGCGAGAAGGATACGTCCGACGAGGACGACGACGTTCTGTTGCATGGTAAGCTCCTGAGGCTTGGCGTTTGCGTTGGCAAAGAGATATCAGCTTTCGGTCGTCAAACTAGTCAGGCGATCAGACTACAGATCGTTCTCTTTTTGTGAACGATGTGCCTGTTCCCGGCGAAACAGAGAGGCGGCGCCCGCCATGCGACAAGGGGGCGTCACATCCTGCCTCTCTCCTTCCGGAGCCTTCATGCGCCCCTATCTTGCCGCCCTCGCCATCGCCGCCGCCTCTTTCGTTTTCACCGCCCCCGGCCATGCCGGCACGTCCTATGGTGAGGGCTACTACGGGCACTATCAGCAGACCTGCATCACCAAGCGCATCCGCATGGAAAACCCATATGGCAAGACCATCACCAAACGCGTCCGTATCTGCCAGTAGGCGCTCTCCCAGCAATCCCAAGGACCTGCCCGGAACTCTCCGTTCTTTTCTGTTGCAAGCGTCCGGCGGCTGGGCGAAGATTTCGGCAAGGCGGCGCGTTTCGTTTTGCATCAGCGCGGTCGGGGGCATCAGGATATGAACGAGATCAACAAAAGCGCCGCGTTCTGGCGTTCCTTTGCGATTTTCGAAGGGTTCAGCAAGGAAACGCTCGGCGAGATCGCCGGCATCGCCACCTATCGCAAATGGTCGGCCGGCACGGTGATCTTCCAGAGGGGCGATGAAGGCACCTATCTCATCGTGCTCGTCACCGGCCGCATCAAGCTTTCGCTGATCACCCCGCAGGGCAAGGAACTGTCGCTGCGCCAGCTTGAACCGGGCTCGGTGCTCGGCGAAATGGCGATCCTCGACGGCCAGCCACGCTCGGCCGATGCCACCGCCGTCGTCGCGACGGAAGGCTACGTCATTTCCAAGCGGGATTTCCTGGAAATCCTGATGCGCAACCCGACGGCAGCGCAGGCGATCATCCACTATCTCTGCACCAAGCTGCGCGAGACGACGGAGCAGCTCGAGACCATTGCGCTCTACGATCTCGATGCCCGCGTCGCACGTTTCTTCCTGGCGACGCTGCGCAACATCCATGGCGAGGAGCTGCCGGAAAGCGCAAATCTCCAGATTTCGCTGAGCCAGACGGAGATCGCCAGCATCGTCGGCGCCAGCCGGCCGAAGATCAACCGTTCGATCCTCGCGCTCCAGGAGGCCGGCGCCATCCGCCGCAACGACGGCATCATCCATTGCCATATCGGCCGGCTGCAAAACATCGCCGAGCCGGATGACGATTAAGCAGCCGGGAACGGCCGATCATGATCGCCAAGCGATACCGCCCCCTTCTCGCCGGCCTCATCGCGAGCCTTGCCGGAGCGCTGGCGCTGTTTTCGCTCGGCGAGACGGCGCTGGAGCGGCAGCGTGAATTCTATTTCGACGCGCTGACGCAAGGCGTGCCCCCTGAGGGGAGCGACCGGATCGTCGTCGTCGACATCGACCGAAAGGCGTTTCAGTCCGCGCCGAACCGCGACTGGACGCGCACCGAGACGGCCGATCTCATCGACCGCCTCGCCGCCGCCAAACCCGCCGCCATCGCTTTCGACTTCATCTTCAGCACCGATTGCGCCCCGGAAGAACCGGCAAATGCCGCGCTCGCCAGCGCAATCGCCAAGGCGCCGACCATCCTCGGCTTCCTCATCGGCGAGACGCCCGACGGGGCGCCGCATCCCGTGCCGGCGCTTGCGCTACAACGGCCTGTCGCGGTGCCCGACCTCTGGTTCATCGACGGCACGGAAAGCTCCTGCGCCTTCCTGCAGGACAAGTCGTCAGCGGCGGCAGCGGCCTTCCTCGTCGGCGACGAGGACGCTGTGGTGCGTCGCGTGCAGGCCTACGCGATCGTCGGCAATGCCGCCTATCCGGCACTCGGCGTGGAGGCAGCGCGGCTTGCGGCCGGTGCGCGCACGCCGGTTCTCGGCGGCAATCCCGTCTGGCTGCGGCACGATGCCCGTATCCTGCGGCTCGACGAGGACGGCAGCCTGCGTTTCGTGGCGAGCGATGCAGATGCGATCCGCGCGCGCACCTTTTCCGCCGGCGATGTCGTGGCGGGCGCGGTGCCGGCGGAAAAGATCGCCGGCAGGGTCGTCCTGATCGGCAGCAGCCTGCCCAATCTCGGGGGGCTGAGGACCAGCGCCTCCATGCCGCTCGAGCCGTCCGTGCAGATCCACGCGGATGTCGCGAACGCCATCCTCACCGACCACATTCCGGCGCGCGATCTCGGGCTCCTGCCGTTCGAGGCGGGCGTCGCCTTCCTCGCCGGTGCGGCGGCAGCCTTCGCGGCGGCACGGCTCCGCCCGCTCTTCGCCGCTCTTGCCGGTGTCGCGCTGGTCGGCCTCGTCTTCACGGCCTCGGTTCTGCTTTATGCCCGCACGGCGCTGCTCTCCGATGCGATCGGGGTTGCGCTTGTCATCGCTACTGCGGCGCTGGTCACCGGCCTTCTGCAATTTGCCCATGTGCGCCGCGCCGAAGCAACGGCACGGCAGCGCTTTGCGCAATACCTGCCGCAATCCGTCGTGGCGCGCTACATCGACAATCCCGACCTCGGCCGCGTTGCCGGCGAGGAACGACAGGTGACGGCACTCTTCACCGATATCGAAGGGTTTTCAACGCTGGCGCAAAAAATCGGCCCGCACGACCTCGTCAAACTGCTCGACATCTATTTTTCCGAGGTGAACGCGCTCGTCGCGCAGCATGGCGGCATGGTGGACAAGGTGGTGGGCGACGCGGTGCACGCGCTCTTCAACGCACCCGATGATCTTGACCGGCACGTCGACAAGGCGCTCGCCTGCGCCGACGAGATCCGCGCCCTGACCGAAGAGATGCGCCGCCGCCCCCTCTTTATCGAACGGGAGTTCGGGCGCACGCGCATCGGTGTCGAGACGGGCATGGCTGTGCTGGGCGAGGTCGGCGCAGGCGGCAAGCTCGACTATACCGCCCATGGCGATGCGGTGAACCTTGCCGCGCGGCTTCAGGACGCCAACAAGTTCCTGGGAACGCAGATCTGCGTCGGCCCGCGCGCGGCCGGGGAAACCAACCGCACGCTACGTGCCATCGGCGAACACGAGATCCGCGGCTTCGGCACGATGGCGCTGTTTACATTGGATTAGCGCAGAAGGGATGGCATGCCGTTGCCGCTTGTCCCCGTCTCCTCTCGGGGAGAAGGGAAGGTGCGGCAGCCCTCTCATTCCCCGATACCCGATCAACGGACGCCGGCGCTCGCATAGGCCTCGCGGATGCGGGCCTCGCCCCATTGCGTGACCTCGCCGGGAGCTGCGCCCGGCGCAGCGATCTCAACGCCCTGGCCGGGGCCGACCTCCTTGGTGACGCCGCCGCCGGAGACCTCGACGAGCCCATGTTCGACGAACACGGCGAAGGGACCGCGGCTGGGGCCGGCGAAAAACTTCGTGCCGCGCACGCCGATCATCCCGAAGGCGGTGCGCACGGTAAGGTCGATCTTGGCGAGGCCCTCCGGCCGGTCGAAAATCATCTGCCCCGTGCCGAGCTCGATCGTGCCGCCCTGCCCGGCGATAAAGGTGTCGATCAGGAGCTCCGTCTCGCTGCCGAGCAGAAGATTGGTATCCTCGCCGAGCTCCAGCGCGGCAAAGCTCTTCTTGCCGGTCGTCACGAAATCATGATCCATCAGGCTCGCGCCAGCCTTCAGACCCTCCAGCAGGTTTGCCTGCTTGCGGTTGACCTCGCCGGTGATCTCCACCGCCTTGCCGATCACGGCGTTCGCCTGGGTAGCGCGGATACCGATGCCCGTCAGCGCGAGCGCGCCCCCGGCCATGAAGAGCCGGCGGCTGAGACGGACCGGACGAAAAACCTTGAGCGCTTCCATTGACGTGCCTTTCACGCGCAGCCGAACCCGGCGGCATGGAATTGAACCTGAGCATCCGCTGCGCCTTCCGGCTGCGAAAATGCTCTCCCTCTTCTCTATACGCAGTTTCCAAGGCAAATCCGCAAGGTGTCCTACCGGAATTTTGCGGGCGCGGTGGATGTACCTCGCCTGCAATTCTTATGCTCCGCTCTCTTCCAGCTTTCTGTTCCCGCGGAAACAGCCTTGGTTTGCCAGACCTCTATGGTGCGGTCATCAACGAAGGGAGACGGATCATGTTCATGCGATCCAATGGAATGAAGACGGCTGGCCGCGCCCTTTTCTTCGCGGTCCTTCTCTCCGGCGTCGCCGGCGGCGCGTCGGCCAGCACGATCGAAGCTCAATGCGACGCGGCGGCCGGCAGCCAGTACGATATGACGCGCAACACGGCCTTCGCGTCGGTTGCCCGTGAGGACATCCGGATCGGCACGGCGCTGTCGGCCTGCCGCGAAGCCTATAATGCCGGCGGCGGCGCTCGCATGGCCTTCCAGCTCGGCCGCGCGCTGGAGCGCGCCGGCCAGGATCTCGACGCCATGAAGCTCTATGCCGAGGCCACCGCGCTCGGCCATACCGTGGCGATGGTCAATTACGGCGCGATGCTCGGCAAGCGCGGCGATCCCGTTGCCGAGTTCAATCATTACAAGAAGGCCGCCGAAATGGGCGACATGCTCGGCGCCTACAATCTCGGCGTCGCCTATCGCGACGGCATCGGCACCGACATCAACGGCGAGGAAGCCGCGCGCTGGTTCGACAAGGCGGCGGCAAATGGCGACGAGACCGCCGCCTTCAATCTCGGCGTGCTCTTCGACGACGGCAGCCTGATTGCCGAAGACAACGCACGCGCCGCTGCCTTCTATCGCCTCGCCGCCGAAAAGGGCGTCGTCGACGCCATGATCAATCTCGGCCTGATGCTGGAATCCGGCGAAGGCGTTTCGCAGGATCTTGCATCCGCCGCCGGCTATTTCAAGCAGGCCGCCGACCTTGGCGACAGCTACGGCAACTTGAAATTCGGCCTGATGCAGCAAAGCGGCAAGGGCATCGTCAAGAATGTCGAGCAGGCGGTGAACAGCCTCGTCGCGGCCTTCGAGATGCGTGACGTCGATCTGGAGGTCATCCTGCGCGATACACCGGAGCAGCTCAGCGCCGACGCCCGCCTCGCCATCAAGCAGGTGCTCGCCGAGCGCAAGCTGATCGCCGGCGCCGAGAATGCCGAGATCGACCCGATCACCCTCGGCGCCATCGAGAAGCACTACGCCGCGAAGTAAACGGCGAGGTCAGACGATCTCGCCGGCCTGCGGGCCCCAGGTGTCCGTCATGGCGAAACCGTTGGCGAGCGGATCGGTCGGATCGAGCGCGATCTGGTGCAGGCCGAAGGTCCAGCCGCGGCCGGTGATGGTGGGGATGATCGCCGTGCGGCCGGCAACGACGGTTTCTGCCGCCAGCCCCACCTCGAACTCGGAGCCGATGATCGAGCGCGAGCGGAACGTATCGCCGACCTTGGCGAGACCGCGGGCATGCAGGACCGCAAGATTGGCGGAATTGCCCGTGCCGCAAGGCGAGCGATCGACACGGCCGGGCCACATGGTTGTCGCGGTGCGCACCAGGCCATCGGGATCACGATCGCGGAACATGACATAGGCGACGCCGTTGATCTCGGGGATCTCGGGATGCACGACCGTCATCGATTTGTTGATCAGATCCTTCAGCGCCATGCCGGCATCGACCAGTGCGCGGGCATTGCCCTTCTCGATCTTGGTGCCGATCTGGTCGACATCGACCAGCGCATAGAAAATGCCGCCATAGGAGATGTCGAAGCGTACGCGGCCCCAGTGCGGCGTGTCGATCTCCACGTCCAGCGCCTCGACGAAGGACGGCACCATGGTGAGCTTGACCTTCTCGCAGCGCCCGTCGCGGCAAGTCGCCGTGGCCTTGACGAGACCGGCGGCCGTATCGAGCACCACCACCGTCTCCGGCTCCTTCATCTCGACAATGCCGGATTCCAGAAGCGCCGTGGTGACACAGATCGAGTTGGAGCCCGAGGAGGCATGCGCCTGGTCGGCCTGGAGGATGATGAAGCCGGCATCTGCCTCCGGACGCTTGGCGGGAACCAGAAGGTTTACCGAGCCGGTCGCCGCCGCGCGCGGTTCCAGGCAGAGGAAACGACGCAGGCTGTCGTCAACCGTGTTGATGTGGTTCAGCTGCTCGGCGATCGTGTTGCCGGGGATTTTCGGCACGCCGCCGATCGCCACCTTGCCGATTTCGCCTTCGCAATGAACATCCAGCAACTGGATCGTGCGCTTCCATCTCATGTCGGTCTGCTCCGTCTCGGCCAGGCTCGGCCCTTTTTACTCCCTGATATATCAGATTGCCGTGCATTCCAACAGCTTTTCACGCGACAGGTTCACACGCTACGAAAGGGCATCCGGCAATCGCCGGATATCATCCCTGCTGCGAGACCTCTTCATGACCAAGCTCATCGTCTTTACCGACCTGCATATGGTGCCCGAGGGATCGACCATTATCGGCCTCGATCCCTACAAGCGCCTGCTCGCCGGCATCGAACACGTCAACCGCTACCATGCCGATGCCGACCGGGTTATCTTCACCGGCGATCTGACGCACCGCGCGGACACGCAATCCTACGAGCGCCTGCGCGATCTCCTGTCACTGCTCGTGCCGCCGGCCGCCATCACCATCGGCAACCACGATTATCGCGAGCGCTTTCTCGAAACCTTCTCCTATGTAAAGCCGGACGAGAATGGCTTTGTGCAGCAGGTGATCGATTTCGACGATTGCCGCGTGGTGTTGCTCGATACACTTTTCGCCCCACCCTACGATTATCCGCGCAGCCATGCCGGCTATCTCTGCGAAACGCGCCTGACCTGGCTCGACAATACGCTTTCTGATGCCGGCGGGCGTCCCGTCCTCCTCTTCATGCACCATCCGCCGCACAAGACCGGCTTTACCGGGATGGACGCAATCCGGCTTTCCAACGAGGACGCCTTCTACGAAATCGTGCTGAAACACGGCAATGTGCGCCACATCTTCGCCGGCCACGTGCACCGTACGATCGGTGGCTCGCACCGCGGCATTCCTTTTTCGATCCTCAAGAGCCCCGTGCACCAGCAGCCGATGCCCTTTGACGCGCCGAACGCGTCGCTCTCGGTCGACGAGCCCGCGGCCTATGGCATCGTCGTCGTCACGGAAGATGGCCTGCAGGTACACAACGAGGACTACGAAATCGCACGGCGCGATTCGGAAATTGCCTGAGGGAGAGATTAACGCGCGTTACACATCGTGATGCGCCACCGTGTCCTGCACGGAACCGAAGACAGAAAGTGACGTTGTCTCTGCCGAAGGGGTGGGAAAACCACATTCGAAGGAGAATGACATGCGTAAGTTTCTGATGGCCGGCGCCGCACTGGCGCTCATCGGCGCCACCGCGGCCCATGCAGATGACGGCGACAAGGAAGTCCTCGGCGGTGCGGCTGGCGGCGCAGCGGGCGCGGCCGCCGGCGCCGTCGTCGGCGGCCCGGTTGGCGCCATTGTCGGCGGTGCCGTTGGCGTTGCCATCGGCGCGGAGGCTGCCGTGCCGGACGATGCCCGTGTCTACGTGCTGGAAAACCCGACACCGCCCGTCATTCTGGAAGGTCAGGTGACGTCGGACACGCGTTTTGACGACACCGTCACGCTGACGCCGATCCCCGAGCACCCGGACCTTGCCTATGTCTATATCGACAATCGCCCGGTGATCGTGCGCACCGGTAGCCGCCAGGTGATCTATGCACCGGAGGTCGAAACGACAGCCAGCATCTCCGCCGACATTCCGGAAGCGGCGATCACCTATGTCGAGCGCCATCCGCTGGAGCCCGTCGTGCTGGAAGGCCCGGTGGAGGCCGGTGCGCTCATCCCGGATACGGTTGAGATCGTCGAGGTGCCTGAGAGCCCGAGCTACGGGTACATCTATATCGATCAGCGCCCGGTTCTGGTCGATCGCAATACCCGTGAGGTCATCTGGGTCCGCTGACCCCACGGGATTTGCGAAGCGAGGGCGGCTCCTGCGAGAGCCGCCTTTTCATTGCCCGGTCGCCGTCACCGCAGTGTCTTCCACGGATTGGCCGAAGCGCAGCCACTGGTCGTTGTAGTTCTTGCGCGTCACCGGATCGAAGACCGCGATGGGCGTGGAGACGGCGATGCTGGCGACGCTGCCCACCGTCTGGGCGGTGCCGAGCGCCACCGCACCGAGCCGGTCGCCGAGACCGACCTCGGAATCCGTGACGGTCTGGCCGGCGATCAAGCGGTTGCCGATCAGCCGCACCACTTCCGGGCTTTCGGCAAATTTTCCGTGGTTGAGGCTGTCACCGGATTTCAGCGCCGTCAGGTCGAGCACGATGATGCCCTGCTTTTCCAGCATGCTGCGATAGGGTTCCTGCGAGGGGTCGATCTGGCCGAGCCGGTCGACATTGCCGGAAATACGCCGCGAGAGCGTCAGTGCCCGATCATCTTGCGAGACGAACAGTGTGAATTGCGGACGCTCCTTGCCGATGGCGCGCAACTGCTGGCCGAAGACGTCCACATCAAGATCGGGCGAGGCAAGGATCACCTGCTGGATCTTCTTCGGAACGCGGCCATCGCGGATCGCCATCTGGCGCAGCGTCTCCACCGCAAGCCAGGTGCCCATGGAATGGGCCATGATGGTGATCTCGCCGACCTCGGGCGAGTTGACCGCAGCGCGCAGCAGTTCTTCCAGCGCGTCACGTGAGTAGTTGGTGCTTTCCTTGTCGTAGGAATAATCGAAAATGCTGGCGCGCGAGGGCCAGGTGAAGATCACGGGCGCGGCATCGGTCTTCGAATCGTGCACGATCTGCGCGAAGCGATAAACGGCATCCTCATAGCGATTGTTGAAGCCGTGTACGAAGACGAGCACGCGCCGGCTCTTCGGCAGGTGCCCGTCAAGCCAGGCACGGCTCTTCTGGGCACTGTCGACCGGCGTCACGCTGACAGTCGAAAAATCCTTTTGCGGATTGGCCGGCAGCTTTTCCGGCCATTGCACCTGGCCGACCTTGCGCTTGTCATCCGGAGGAATGGAAACCCTGATGTCGCGCATCACGAGTTCGGAGCCGCGCTCGCCGGAGAACAGCACGCCCGGCTGGTGCGAGGGCGCGCGCGTGGTGGCGACGAGGAGATCGACCGTTGAGACACCCGCCGGCGCTTCGCCGCTCGGCACGAGCACACCTTCCGGCCGGCCGGCGCAGCCCGCAAGGGCAAGCAGTCCGGCGAAGATCACGCGACGCAATACGCGCGGCATTTCGCGGTTCATCATGCCCCGCTTCCTTCCGCTTTCTGGTTTCGCCGGTGCAGGCAGCACCGCTTTCACCTGCTTAGCCGAGCGGCGCGCGGTTTTGAAGAGCGGCAAGCACCCAGCAGGGCGTACGGCGGCAAGGCGTGGCATATCGGTCACGTCGCCTGCCGGTGACCGAGCATGGACTTGCTGGCGACAATCAATCGTACCCAGATCAAAAATGGACGGAGACCACGGGAGGTCCGTGCTCCAGCCTACCCGGGATGAGCGGCCATTCGGCCGCCGGACGACGGGACCCGAGACCGCGATACGGACAGGGACCTTGTTCAAAAATTGACAGGCAAGGAGCGCTTTCATGGCAATGGTCGGAGGCACGATCACGCGTGTAGACACGCAGTTGGATTTTCTGGAGAGGGCCTCATCTGTTACCGGCCTCAGCGACGGCGGCTGGGTCGCTACCTGGTCGTCCGAGAACACGTCCACTGGGCGGACTGATGTTTACCAGCGGGCCTTCAATGCAACCGGAACGCGCAATGGCGGTGAAACCTGGATCGACGGGTCGATGAACGGCAATGATACGATGTGTGCGGCGAGGGCAATGACAGCCTGAGCGGCGGCGATGGAAACGACCAGGCCTATGACGGCAAGGGTTCCGACAGCCTCTCCGGCGGCAGGGGCCATGACACGATGGGCGGTGGAGAGGGGACGGACAGGCTGTTCGGCGGCCAGGACGCCGATATCCTTGCCGGCGCGGGCCGCGATGTGCTGGCCGGCGGCAAGGGGCGGATGTGTTCCTGTTCACCGCCAAGAGCGATTCCGGCACCAATGCCAGGATACGGGACACGATCACCGACTTCAGCCAGAAGGGAGGCGACAAGATCGACCTCGGCAGGATCGGTCTCGACAAAGGCAACGGGGAAGACCCGTTCTTCACCTTCCTCGGCAAGGGGGCATTCACCGGCAAGGCCGGGGAACTGCGCTACGAGATCAAGGACGGCAAGACGACGGTCCTCAGCGATCTCGACGGCGATGGGGATGGGGATGCTGATGTCTCGATCCTGCTCGACGGAACAATCAACCTCAAGGCAACCGACTTCATTCTGTTACGGCGGGAGGCGGTCGCCATGCGAGAGCGGGTCGAAACGCTAGCGATCTCCTGCCGGCTGGTATGGGCACGCGAAAGACCGAAGGCTTCCGCGAGGGAAGAGATGGTGCTCACGTCCGTCAGCATGTTTCCCGCCTCCGGAACCACCCCCTCTTCGAGGCCGGCGATGAACCGATCCATCAGCAACCCTCCCGCATCGGCCCAGGTGAAGATGGTGTAGAACGGGCCGGGCCTGTAGAGATCAGCATCCGAAACCAGGGGCCATCCCGACGCGTGGCGCAAGATGCGTCAACAGCCGCTCGGGTTCGGCCAGGAAGCGCGCGCTCCGGCATCGGCCATCGATAAGATCGAAGACATGAAGATGCAGGCCTACCACTGCGTCAGGATCGACAGGGTCAGGGCGGACGGGACGACCTCTTCTCCCATGCCCACCGGGAGAACAACTTCGTATTTCAGCGCCTCATCGAAAAAGGCGTAGGCGGTGTTGCGGCTGGCAATGCCGTGCTGGCGCGCCAGGAGGCCGAGGCCACGCCGCGTGAGCCCCGCACCGCCGCACCGGGCCGCCAGGAAATACTGCGCCAGGCCCGCATGGCAGAGCAGCCACCGTTGCTGGGTGGCGAAGAGCGCGGCCGTACGCGGCGCAGCCTCGTGCGCGGCAAGGAACCCCCGCGCCATGAAGCGGAGAGCCAGCGGGAACGCCCGCTCCGCGATCAGCCTATCTGCGGAACCCGCTTGCTGCACTGCTGGCGGCAGGCAAATATCTGATACCTCCAGGGGGACCGGAATGGTGGGCCGCCTTCCCGCCCCGAGCAGACCGGAGTGGGCCTGCCGCCGGGGCACCCGGCCGCTCATCGTTTTCTCTCATCAAACAGCTTGGCATCACGTCTCCCCGGACCCACGCATGCGCTTCGGTTTCCGGCCTTCACGGTGTGATAGGTCTCAAGCCGCGCGAATGTCCTGACGGCGCGGGGGCGCAGTTCTGAAATTTTCTGATTTTTTCTGAAACGGGGCCGATGGCGCCACGCATGCAAATCCCAGGCAAGCAGACAGGCGGAGGCATCCACCGGTTGACGGCGGCACCGGCGCTTCTCTATTTTGCGCCGGACCGCGACTGGGGATCGTGAGGAGCCGGTGTTGTTTTTTTCGGGATTCGTTCTGGATCCGGACCGCGCCGAGTTGCGTGGTCCAGACGGCGCCGTCATCCGGCTGCGCCCGAAGGCCTTCGAGCTCCTGCGGCTGCTCGTGGCCAACAGCCACCAGCTTCTTCCCAAGCGGGTCCTGCTGGACACGGTCTGGCCCGGCGTTCATGTCGGGGAAGACAGCCTCTTCCAATGCATTCGCGAAATTCGCGCTGCGCTTGGCGATCACGAGCGGCAGATGGTCAAGCTCGTGTCGGGCCGCGGGTATCTGTTCGCGGTCGATGTCTCCACCGCGACCGACGCCAAGCCGGCCATCCAGTCCTTGCCGATCGAGGCCTCCGGCGCATCCTCCCGGTTTCTCCGGACACGCAGGACCACGGCACGCATGATTGCAGTGGGCGCCACCGCCACCCTGCTGCTCGGGGCTTTTGCCATCGTGAAATCCGGCCTTTTTTCCGATCGATCAGCCCCGGTGGTCGAGGTCATGTCGTTCGTCGATACGGCGGCCGAGCCGCGCGAGGCAGCCCTCGCGCGCGGTGTGTCGGCGCAGCTGATCGCCGGCCTCTCCCGCATCGACGGCCTCCAGCTCATTGCCTCGGCGGGACAGGCAACAGCAGCCAGGACCGCCCCGACCCATCTGGTCCAGGGCGAGCTGCGCAAGAGCGCCCAATCCTGGATTCTTCAGACCCGCTTGATCGATACGGCGAGCCGCGAAGTCCTGTCGGTTGCCGAGGCCAAGGTCGATGCACAGCAACCCGATGCGCAACGGGTGCAATCCCGGCTTGCTGCCGGCGTGGGATATACGCTGGCCCTGAAGCTGGGAAGGTTGCGTGAGGACAGCCCTACACCCGGGAGCAGCACGGCCGATATCGCGATCCAGCAGGCCGCCGCATCGATCAACCAGACGACGAAGGAGCGCTTTGCAACGGCGCGCACGATTCTCGAGACGTATCTCGCCGGCGATCCGGACAATGTCGACCTGCAGGTTGCACTGGCGACGCTGCATCTGCGCGGCATCCAGATGACCTGGTACAGCCCTGCGCAGATCAACGCAGCGGAGAATGACGCACGCAAGCTGCTTGAAGAGGCCGTGGCGGCGCAGCCGCTTTCCGGATCGGCCATGGGCGCCTATTGCCGGTTCCTGACGGCGACGAACCAGTTCGCCGAAAGCCTTGTCGCCTGCACGAAGACCCTCTCGCTCAATCCCTGGGATGGCGCCGCCCTTTTTCAGCTCGGCCTGACGCAACTTCAGCTCGGCCGTTTCGAGGATGCGTTCGCGACCTTCCTGGAGGCAGACGGTTTCGACACGCCGGATGTTTCCCGCTGGACGTGGCTTCTGGGCGCGGGCCTCGTCTGCATCGTCCAGGACCGCAACGAGGAGGCGCTCGGCTGGCTGCAGCGTTCGATCGCGATCACGCCCGCCTCGGGGCGGGCTCACATGCTTCTCGCCGTCGCCTACCACCGTCTTGGCCGGGATTCCGAGGCCAAGGAAGCGCTCGCGAATGGGCTGGCGCTACGACCGGGAACGACGGCCACCAACATCGCCCTGCGCAAGGACAATGCAAGCGACGCTTATCTCCGCGCTGCCGGGAAAATCAGCAGCAACCTGGTCGAAATCGGCCTGCCGCCGTAACGCGACCATAGTGCCATGGGTGATTTCGGGCGTTCGGCTGCGGCGCGACAAAACCTCGTTCGCCGTGCCAGTTTACAGCATCGAGCCATATGCCCCTGCAAACCGAGGAGACTTCGTCTTAATCTAGATCTTTGGAAAAGAATGGCGCACCCGAAGAGATTCGAACTCCTGACCCCCAGATTCGTAGTCTGGTGCTCTATCCAGCTGAGCTACGGGTGCGCTGGCAGTTGCGGGTGTGTTGCCCGGCTGCGAGGCGGTCTCTAAAGGGTCCTCCGGCCTATTGCAAGCGTCTTTCGCAGAAAAAATGTACTTTTTTCTTCGGCCCGTCACACAGCACCGGCAAAACCCCGGATTATGAGGCGCGGTGGCGGAACGCATCGAGGGGAACGGGACGATCCGGCAGTTCGATGCGGAAGAGCGTGCCGGGCGTCTGCTTTTCGACCAGCGCGATCGTCCCCCCATGGGCGAGCACCAGCTCGCGGGCGATCGCAAGGCCAAGACCCGTGCCCCCTGAACGCACGGAGCCGCGGAAGGCGGCAAAGAGGTTGTCTCGGGCCTTTGCGGGCATGCCGGGGCCGTTGTCGTCGATGGCGATGGACACGACGCTTCCGGTGCGCAGACCTGTGACAAGCACGGTGCGCCGCTCTGCGCCGCTGTCCTGCGACAGCGCCTCGACGGCGTTGCGGCACAGATTGTGGATGACGCGGAAGAGCTGCTCGCTGTCGGCGTCGACCTGGAGGCCCGGCTCGACCTGCGCCACGAAATCGATGTCACTGCGCGAATCGAGCGCCAGCACTTCGGAAACCTCCTGCACCAGCGGGCGCAGCGCGACGAAGCGGCGCCGCGGCTCCGGCTCGCGCATGCGGCCATAGGAGAGCACCTCGTTGGTATAGCCCACCGCCCGGTCGATGCTGCGCAGAAGCTTCGGCGCCACGCGCTTGACCACGGGGTCGTCGACATCGGACAGGCGGTCGGACATCAACTGGGCCGAGGAGAGGATGTTGCGCATGTCGTGGTTGATCTTCGACACGGCGAGACCGAGATCGGCGAGGTTCTTCTGCTCCTTCAGCGTGCGTTGCAGCGTCTGCTGCATGGCCGCGAGATGGATGCCCGCAACGGCGATCTCGTCGCGACCGCCGGAGGGTTCCAGGACACGCGCCGGGTTCGAGGGATCGGCGGCGAACTCCTGGATGTTCGCGGTCATGCGGCGGATCGGGCGGATCAGCAGCCGATTGAGCGCGAAGAAGATGGGGCTTGCGGTAACCAGCGAGATGATCATCGACAGGGTCAGGACATTGCGGGCATGCCCGAGCATGGCGCGGCGCAATGCCCGCTCGTCAAGCAGGAGTTCGATACGCGTGCTGGTTTCCCCAACCGGACCGAAAACGCGGATGACGCGCTCGCCGCCGAAAAGCAGCGTCTCGAAGGCATCATAGACGGATGCGAGCGTCGAGACGTCGGAGAGGTCGTATTGCGCATCGATGCTCGGCGGCATATCGACGGCGGCAACCATGCGTGAGGCATCCTGGCGCCTCAGGATGATCGCCTTGGTGCCGGTCGCCATCAGCGCCTCTTCCTGCACGGGGCGCGGCAGCTCGTGATCCGGCAGGCCCTCGATGACGACGCTCGCGGCGGCGGCCGTATTCAGGCGGTCGCGCAGCCATTGAAGACGCATGTTGGCGACCGACGGCACGAAGATCAGCACTTCTGCGATCAGGACGAAGATGGCCGTGACCAGGAGGAGCCGCCCCGATAGACCGGACAGAAAGCCGACCGCCGGCACCGGCTTCTCGGTCAAGGACGGTGTCCCGTCTCTGTCCACCATGTTTCAACTCCCAGGCAGGCCGCAGCGCGGCAAACGCATCGTGACCGAAGATCGACGACGTATTTCAGCCAATTATAGGAGATTACGGCAAATTTTCCAACGCTGCCGCGGAAACGACAAAAACGCGGCGATCCTGAGATCGCCGCGTTGAAAGGCTGAATCCGGCTACGAAATGCCGCAGCGCTCCCGAACGCGCCGGGAATGACCGATCAGAATTCCTCCCAGTTCTCCTGTGCGACCGCTGCCGTTGCGCCGCCGCGATTGCCACCGAAGGCGCGGGCGACATTACCCATCATGCGGCGGGCGGGCGATTCGACCGGTCGGGTCTCGGCGCGCACGGCCGCCACACGCTGCACGGCATCCCCCGTGCGGAAGCGGGCGACGAGGTCGGCCAGGCCGTCGGCTTCGCCCTTCAGCTTGTGCGTCGCAGCCGAGGTTTCCTCGACCATTGCGGCATTGTGCTGGGTGACCTGATCCATCTGGTTGATGGCGGTGCTGATTTCCTGGAGGCCCGTCGCCTGCTCGCGGGCGGCGGTGGCGATCGCGTGAATGCGGTCGTTGATGGTGACGACGCGGCTTTCGATGTCTGAGAGGGCCGCCCCCGTCTCCTGCACATACTTGACGCCAACGGACACTTCGTCGCCCGACTTGGTGATGAGGCCCTTGATGTCCTTGGCGGCGCTGGCGGCACGTTGGGCAAGCTCGCGCACTTCCTGCGCGACGACGGCGAAGCCCTTGCCCGCCTCGCCGGCACGCGCAGCCTCGACGCCGGCATTCAGCGCGAGAAGGTTGGTCTGGAAGGCGATCTCGTCGATGACGGAAATGATCTGGCTGATCTCGTTCGAGGCCTGCTCGATGCGGCTCATCGCGCCGATGGCATTGCGCACGATATCGCCCGACTGCTTGGCGCTCTGCGTCGCCTCGCCAACCATCGATGTCGCCTCGTTCGCCCGTTCCGTCGAATTCTTGACGGCAGCAGTGATCTCTTCGAGGGCAGCGGAGGTTTCTTCGAGCGCGGCGGCCTGCTGCTCGGTGCGCTTGGAAAGATCGTCGGAAGCCGTGCGCAGCTCGCCGGAATTGGCGTTGATCGCATCCGTCGAGGCACGCACCTCGCGCATGGTGCGCTGCAGGGTGGCCAGCGTGGCGTTGACGTTCTGCTGCAACTCGGCAAAGGCGCCGCGGAAGGAACCGTCCATGGTCTGCGTCAGGTCACCCTCGGCGAGCGCGCCGATGACGCGGCGGGTTTCGGCAATCCCCTCCTCCACGCCGGCGACCAGCTCGTTGACGCTGCGGGCAAAGCGGTTGAGGTCGTCGTTCTGGTAGTCCTTGCTGATGCGCGAGGAGAAATCGCCCGCCGCTGCGGCGTGCACGACGGTGGCGATCGAGGACTGCAGGTCAGCGCTCTTCTCGCGCAGGATCTCTTCCTGGGCGTTGAGGTCGCGCACGGTGATGGCGTTCTGGCGGAAGATGGCGACGGCTGCGGCCATTTCGCCGATCTCGTCCTTGCGGCCGGCATAGGGCACTTCCGTGTCGAGATCGCCGCCTGCGAGGCGGTTCATGGTCTCCGTCACCTTCTGGATCGGACGGCTGAGTTCATTGGTCGCGATATAGAAGGCAACACCGCCACCGAGAGCAAGGCCGACGCCGACAGTGCCGAGCACCAGAGTCAGCATGAGAGTTTCAAAGGCAGCGATCTCAGCCTTGATGGCGGTGAGGTTCTCGTTGTCCGTCTGGACGACGGCGTCGATCTCCTTCTGGAAGGCCTTGCGGTTCGCACGGTTGAGCTCGTTGTTGCCCTGTTCGTTGGCCGCGACGATCGAGACCGTTGTGCCGAGGCTCGCCGTTTCCATGCGGAAGGTGCGGAATTCGGCTGCACGCGCCACGACGGCGTCAAAGGCGGCCTTCTGCGTCTCCGGCACGATCGGGCGCCATTCGTTCAGCGTCTTGTCGATGCCGTCGAGTTCCTTGGCGATGCCTTCGGCAAATTTCTTGGCGCCGTCGGTGTCCTTGGAGGCATAGATGCCGCGAGCTTCCATCACGACGGCAGTGACCTGCCGGTTCAGGTGCTCGCCGAGGAAGGCACGGTCTGCGGCATTCTCATATTCATGGAGCTTGTTGCTGTATTCCGAGACCACATGGACGGCGATGCCGCCGATGAGGACGGAGATGAGGCCCATCAAGCCCACAATGAGATAGATCTTGCCGCGTATCTTCACGTTCGCACTCCAAAGAACGGTGGGTGGCAAGAGGGCATGGCCCACCTCACCTTCGCGAAGGACGGTAAACGCTAAAGGTTAATTAGACCTTGATACAACCGCCCAAATATTGAGCGTATTCACAACCACTAATGCATTGATGCAAGAGAGGAAACCGGGAAATCCGGGAGGAATTGCCTCACGTAACGTGACCAAAACATGACAAAGCACAATTCATATACAACTTTTAGGTGCTATTCCGTTAACGATTGTGACAGCCGCGCGCACCAGCGCCTGCGCAATTGACTTTCGACCGTTTTTGCCCTTATAAGCCGCGCACGTCCGGAAAGCATGGCTTCCCGCGAGGGCAATCCTATGCCGGACTTCAACGCTCCTTGCGTAACGCAAACCCAAGAAGGGCCGCACACCGCGGTATTAAATAAATGTCGAAGCGTACCTACCAACCCTCCAAGCTTGTTCGCAAGCGTCGTCACGGTTTCCGCGCCCGCATGGCAACGAAGGGCGGCCGCAAGGTCCTGTCCGCACGCCGCGCCCGCGGCCGCGCACGTCTCTCGGCCTAAGGCCGTGCCTGCCCGAACAGAGGCGACGGGCATATGACGAAAACTGTTGAGAAATCTGCTGTCGGGCGGCTGAAAAGCCGTCCGCAGTTTCTTTTTGTGCGCGAGGGCGAGAAACGCAAGGGACCACTGTTCCTTCTCGAAGTGCGCGACCGGCAGATGCCGGACGAAGCGCCCCGTGTCGGCTTCACCGTCACCAAGAAGCACGGCAACGCCGTGGAACGCAATCGCATGCGCCGGCGCCTGAAAGAGGCGGTGCGGCTATCGGCCGGGTTTGCAATGGAGCCCGGACACGACTATGTGGTTGTCGCCAGACGGGACGTGTTGAGCGCACCCTTCAAAACCCTTGAAGCCCGTCTGAACGACAGGATCGCGACGGTCAAGAAACAGAAGCAGCAGCAGCGCCCTGCTGCTCCCGGGAAAGAGTGATGGAAAAAAACCGCAATTACTTCGTGGCGATCGCGCTGTCCGTGCTGATCCTCGTTGCCTGGCAGTTCCTTTATGTGAACCCCAAGCTGGAGAAGGACCGCGCCGCGCTCGAGGCGCAGCAGGCCGCCCAGAGCCAGCAGACCACCACCTCCGGCGGCACGACGACCGCGACCGGCACAAGCGGCACGCTGCCCGGCGGCACGGCGGCCACCACCGCGACCGAGACGCGCGAGACGGCACTGGCCCGATCCGCCCGCGTCGTGATCGACACGCCCTCGCTTTCCGGCTCCATCAGCCTGACGGGCGCCCGCTTCGACGACCTGAAGCTGAAGGATTTCCACGAGACCGTCGACAAGACGAGCCCGATCATCACGCTGCTCAGCCCCGCCGAGACCGAACACGGCTACTTTGCCGAGATCGGCTATGTCGGCAGCGAGGCGACCGGCCAGGTCCCCGGCCCGCAGACCGTCTGGACGCAGGACGGCACCGGCAAGCTGACGCAGACCACCCCGGTCAAGCTCACCTATACCAACGACAAGAACGTCACCTTCACCCGCACCATCTCGGTCGATGAACACTACATGTTCACGATCTCGGACAGCATCGAGAACCGGACGGATGCGGCAATCGCGCTTTCACCCTACGGCCGCTCGACGCGCTTCTTCAAGCCGACGGACCCGTCCGTCTACGTGCTGCACGAAGGCTTTATCGGCGTGCTTGGCGAACTCGGCCTGCATGAGGTGAAGTACACCGAGACCGAGGACGACACGACCGTTTCGCCCGGCAAGGCGACCGGCGGCTGGCTCGGCATCACGGACAAGTACTGGGCGACCGCGCTCGTGCCGCCGCAGACGACGCCCTACGAGACGCGCTTCTCCTATTTCAAGGACGGCCGTCCGCGCTACCAGGCGGATTATCGCCAGGACGACATCTCGATTGCGCCGGGCCAGTCCGTGGAAGTCAAGAACCTGTTCTTCGGCGGCGCCAAGGAAGTGCCGATCATCGACCAGTACGAGACGTCCTACTCCATTCCGCAATTCGACCTGATGATCGACTGGGGCTGGTTCTGGTTCTTCACCAAGCCGATGTTCCAGCTGATGGACTTCTTCTTCCGCTACTTCGGCAATTTCGGCATCGCGATCCTCATCACGACGATCGTCGTCAAGGGCCTGTTCTTCCCGCTTGCCAACAAGCAGTACGCCTCCATGGCGAACATGAAGAAGATGCAGCCGAAGATGGAGGAACTGAAGGCCAAGCACGGCGACGACCGCATGGCGCTGCAGCAGGCGATGATGCAGCTCTACAAGGAGGAGAAGATCAATCCGCTCGCGGGTTGCTGGCCGATCCTCCTGCAGATCCCGGTGTTCTTTGCGCTTTACAAGGTGATCTACGTCACCATCGAAATGCGCCATGCACCGTTCTTCGGCTGGATCCAGGATCTTTCGGCGCCGGATCCGACGTCGCTGTTCAACCTGTTCGGCCTTCTGCCCTACGACGTGCCGCACTTCCTGATGATCGGCGTCTGGCCCATCATCATGGGCATCACGATGTTCCTGCAGATGCGCATGAACCCGACGCCGCCCGACCCGACCCAGGCGATGATCTTCACCTGGATGCCGCTGATCTTCACTTTCATGCTGGCAACCTTCCCGGCCGGCCTCGTCATCTACTGGGCCTGGAACAACACGCTTTCGATCATCCAGCAGGCGATCATCATGAAGCGCCAGGGCGTGAAGATCGAGCTCTTCGACAATCTCAAGGGATTGTTCGGAAAGAAGGCCGGATCGTCCTGACGGCCGAACAACGAAACTCCAGGAAACCCCGGCCCTCGCGCCGGGGTTTTCTTTTGCCGTTTTTTCTGCAAGGCCCGCTTGCGACATCGCCCCGTCGCTGGCATGGAAGCGGTGCGGGCGGATCCCTGTCATGCTCGCGACGATCCCTTTGTCCCGACACCGTTCCGAACGCAGAACGGCTTTCCGCCCTTTTGCCGGACTTGTCCTTGCGAGCGCATCATCATGTCTGCCTCCACGCTTCCGGTCACTCCCACGCTTCCGGACAGAAGGGGGCAAGGCTATGGCGCCGCCCTCGTGCTCGGCTCGGCCGTCGTCTGGAGCTTCGGCGGCACACTGGCGCGCTTTCTCGCCATTGAGGACGGCTGGACTGTCGTCTTCTGGCGCTCACTCTTTGCCGCCCTCTTCCTGCTCGGTTTCATGCTGCTGCGCGACAGCCCACGCGGCACCGTGCAACTGTTCCGGGGCATGGGCCTTGCCGGCATCGCGGTCGGCCTCTGCTTTGCCACCGCCTCCACGTCCTTCATCCTCGCGCTGGCCTATACGACCGTCGCCAATGTCGTGCTGATCCAGGCCGGCGTGCCGCTGATCGCGGCGCTGATGGCCTGGCTGCTGTTTCGCGAGAGGATCGCGGTCCACACCTGGGTCGCCATCGCGGCGGTGATCGGCGGCGTTGCCATCATGGTCTCGGAATCGCTCGGCGGCAGCGTTTCCATGACGGGCGATGCGCTCGCCCTGCTGATCGCCTTCGCCTTCGCCACCGCAACGATCATCACCCGGCGCTTTGCCCATGTGCGCATGACGCCCGCCGTCTTCTTCGGCACGCTCGTCGCCTGCGCGGTGGCGGCAAGCCAGGCTTCCGGCTTTGCCGTGAGCGGCCAGGAACTCGCCGTTCTCATCGTTTTTGGCGCGCTCAATTTCGGCCTCGGCCTTGCGCTCTTCGTCACCGGCGCCCGCCTGGTTCCCTCGGCGCTCGCCGCCCTGCTCGGCACGGCCGAGACGGTGCTGGCGCCGCTCTGGGTGGCGATCATCCACGGAGAAGTGCCCGGTGCGCGCACGATCGTCGGCGGCATCATCGTGCTGGCGGCACTCCTGTGTTATCTCGGCGTCGAACTCTGGCGGCAGCGGCGCGCTTGACTTTCGCAGCCAAAACCCGGAAGCCGGGGGCCGGACAACAAGGGCGCGATTTATGACCGAGACGACGTCGCAGGACGACAAGCCGCTGTTCGGCAGGCCGTGGATCTTCATCCGCGGCGTGCCGGCGATGAAATTCCTGCCGCCCGAGGGGCCGCCGGAGATCGCTTTCGCCGGTCGCTCGAATGTCGGTAAATCCTCGCTGATCAACGCACTGGTCGGCCACAAGGGCTTGGCACGCACATCCAACACGCCCGGCCGAACGCAGGAACTCAACTACTTCGTCCCGGATGGCTTTTCCGGCGCGGAGGACGACCTGCCGCCGATGGCACTCGTCGATATGCCCGGCTACGGCTATGCCCAGGCGCCGAAGGAACAGGTCGACGCCTGGACCAAGCTCGTCTTCGACTACCTGCGCGGTCGCTCGACGCTGAAGCGCGTCTATGTGCTGATCGACAGCCGCCACGGTATCAAGAAGAACGACGAGGAGGTTTTCGCCCTGCTCGACAAGGCGGCCGTCTCCTACCAGATCGTGCTGACCAAGACCGACAAGATCAAGGATGCCGGCGTGCCGCGCCTCGTTGAAGAAACGCTGCAGAAGATCGCCAAGCGTCCGGCCGCCTATCCGGAGGTGCTGGCCACCTCCTCGGAAAAGGGTCGAGGGCTGGACGAATTGCGCAGCGCCATCATCACGGCGATCACGCGATAAAAGAGCCGCCGGCAGAACCGGCGGCCCAGGGCTGACGAAGGCTGATCCGAGCCGAAAGAACGCGGGCCCGGATTTTCGAGGTCAGGCCTTCGGCAGCAGAACCTTGTCGATGACGTGGATGACGCCGTTCGACTGCTTGACGTCGGCGATGGTCACGGACGCCGTGCCGCCTGTCTCATCCGTCAACGTGATCTTGTCGCCGTCCATCTTGGCGGAAAGCATGCAACCGCCGACGGTCTTCACGGGGTGATTGCCGCCATCATCGGCGATCATCTTGCCGATTGCTTCCGACAGCGCATTTGCCGCCACCACATGGCAGGTCAACACCTTGACCAGCTGATCCTTGTTTTCCGGCTTCAGCAGCGTGTCGACCGTACCGGCCGGCAACGCCGCGAAGGCCTCGTTGGTCGGCGCGAAGACGGTGAAGGGGCCGGCACCCGACAGGGTCTCGACGAGCCCGGCGGCTTTCACGGCAGCCACCAGCGTCGTATGGTCCTTCGAATTGACGGCGTTTTCGACGATGGTCTTGTTGTCGTACATCGGCGCGCCGCCAACCATCGGGTTTTCCGCGCGAGCCGCAAAGGCACCAAGCGCGAAAACCGTGACGAGGGCAGCGGTGCGAAGCGTGAAACGGGTCATGGATAGGGTCCTTTTTTCCGGCCCCGCGGCATGCGGGTCCTCCCGGTTGTGATGCCCGAGGGGCGATCACTGGGAGCAACGGGCGCCTTGAAAAAAGAGTTTCAGGACAGGCGAACTTTCTTACAAACCATTGTCCGGAAAACGAAAAAGCCGCGAAACGCGCGGCCCTCTTCGTTTTCTTCGTTCCATCAATCGAAGCGGGCTGCACCTGATGCGATGACCGGACCAGTCACGCTACCGCTCATCGATCCGCCAAAGGGCTCGACGCTGACAGCAAGGACCGAACCCTGCACGATGCGGCTACGCATGACCGCCGGCACAGCCAGCTCACCTTCGCCGGTTTGCGGCAGGACGCCAAGCGAGACCGGCGATTTTCCGTCCTCGACGAGCCAAAGCTCCAGCGATTTTTCCTTTTCCTTTCCGGCTGCGACGGGCGTGACGCGCAACGCACCGTTCGCCTCGTCGTAGCGCGCAACGAGATTGATCGCAGCTCCCTCGCCGGCAAGATCAGCGACCAGCCGGCCGCCGCTCTGCGGGCGGGGCGCCAGAAGCGTGCTCATCGAGAAGGCAAGCCCGGCAGCAACGGCAAGCGAGGCGAGTGCAAGCGAACGCCAGAGGGCCAGCGAATTCCAGAAGCCGCCGGAGACCTTGCCGGAAAAGGCGGCGTCCGGCGGTGAGGTGCCAAGGATGCGCTGCTCGATGGCGGAGAAGGTGCGGGGCGGTGGTTGCAGCACCTCGTAATCGTCATTGAAGGTGGAGAGGTTTTCTTCCCAACGGTTCACCATGGCGGCGAACTGGCGATCCTCGGCAAGCCGCTCCTCCACCTTGCGGCGGTCTTCGGCGGAAAGCACCCCGAGCACGTATTCGCCCGCGATCACCTCGTCGCGGCGGGGGTCTCTCATGTCTTTGTCGGGCGCCGTCATCGGCTCATGCACTCTCTCAGTTTCAGAAGGCTTCGGCGAAGCCAGGTTCTCATCGTGTTCAGTGGCACATTGTGGATTTCGGCAAGCTCTTCATAGCTCAGACCCTCTATATAGGCACGCCGGACGGCCGATGCCCGTCCGGGCTCCAGCTCCTCCATGCATGTATCGATCCGACGGCCCTCCGACTGCAACACGACGGCCTCCTCCGGCGTCATGAGCGGGTCGGCAATATCATAGGCCTCATCGATGTCCGTTGCCACCGGTCTTCGCGCACGAATGACGTCAATGGCGTGGTTGCGTGCGATCGCGGCGAGCCAGGCCATCGGGTGCACATTGCCGGCCACGTAGCGATCGGCACGCTGCCAGATCTTGACATAGACCTCCTGCAACGCCTCCTCCGCTTCGCTCCTGTCGCGCAGGATACGGAGGCAGATGGCAAAAAGTTTCGGGGCACTCGCCTCGTAGAGCACGGCGAAGGCCTTGCGGTCCTTCAGTGAAACGCGGCCGATGAGGTAGGAGATGTCATTGCCGGTCACGCGCCGCTCCCTGCCTGTCGCGCCGCAACCCTAGTCTTTTTCCCCGACCATACGCAATCTCGTATCCAAATCATTCCATCGTCACGAAACATGCGTTAAACAGGCGCCCACCCGTTCCCAAGAGGCCGCCATGTCCCTATCCGAAAGCGAAACCCAAGCCCGCCTTCTCGCGCAAGCCCTGCCCTTCATGCAGCGCTACGAGAACAAGACCATCGTGGTGAAATATGGCGGCCACGCCATGGGCAATGCGGAACTGGGCAAGGCTTTCGCCAGCGACATCGCACTGCTCAAGCAGTCGGGCGTCAACCCGATCGTCGTGCATGGCGGCGGCCCGCAGATCGGCGCGATGCTGAGCAAGATGGGCATCGAATCGAAATTCGAAGGGGGCCTGCGCGTCACCGACCAGAAGACGGTCGAGATCGTCGAGATGGTGCTCGCCGGCTCGATCAACAAGGAGATCGTCGCGCTGATCAACCAGACCGGCGAATGGGCGATCGGCCTTTGCGGCAAGGACGGCAACATGGTCTTCGCCGAAAAGGCCAAGAAGACCGTCATCGATCCGGACAGCAATATCGAGCGCATTCTCGATCTCGGCTTTGTCGGCGAGGTGGTGGAGGTCGATCGCACCCTGATCGACCTGCTTGCGAAATCCGAGATGATCCCGGTCATCGCTCCCGTCGCGCCAGGCCGCGACGGCCATACCTACAACATCAATGCCGACACCTTCGCCGGCGCCATCGCGGGCGCACTGAACGCGACGCGCCTGCTCTTCCTGACGGACGTACCCGGCGTGCTCGACAAGAACGGCCAGCTCATCAAGGAACTTTCCGTGGCCGAAGCCCGCGCCCTCATCAAGGACGGCACGATTTCCGGCGGCATGATCCCGAAGGTAGAAACCTGTATCGACGCCATCAAGGCCGGCGTGCAGGGCGTCGTCATTCTGAACGGCAAGACCGCCCATTCCGTGCTGCTCGAAATCTTCACCGAGCATGGCGCCGGCACGCTCCTCGTGCCCTGATCCGGCTTCGGCGCTGCTTCAGCCGTAGGCGAGCAGCGCCAGCACCCCGACGACGATGAGCGCGCAACCGGCGATTTCCAGACGGTTGATGCGCTCCTTGAAGATGAAGACGGTGGAGGCGAAGGTGAACAGCATCTCCACCTGCGCGAGCGCCTTCACGACGGCAGCCTGCTGCAACGTCATCGCCATGAACCAGCCGAACGAGGCGGTGGCGCCGACAAACCCGACGAGAAGCGCCGGGCGCCACGCGGCCGCGATGCGCGGCAGTTCGTTCCTTTCACGCAGCAGGATCCAGCCGAGCATCAGCACGGTCTGCAACACGATCACAAAGACCAGCGTATAGCTTGCCTGCATCATGTAGTCCGGCACCGGCAGTGTCGGTGCAAGCGCCAGCGAGGCGGAGCGGTAGGCGACGGCGGAGATGCCGAAGAACGTGCCCGACAACAGACCGATCGCAGCCGTCCGCGAAAAGACCGACGTCACGAGCGTGCGCAGCGACACCACGCTGCGGGCCACCGAGATGATCATCACGCCGGCAACGGAGATGGCGATGGCGACGAGTGTTCCGGCCGAAGCCCGCTCGCCGAGGAAGACCAGCGCGAAGACGGCCGCTTGCGCCGGCTCCGTGCGCGAATAGGCCGTTCCGACCGCGAAATTGCGGAACGAGAAGAGGTGGACGAGGAGGAAGGTCGCTGCGATCTGGCCGATCCCGCCGAGAACGGCCCAGAGGAAGAAGGCCGCCCCCGGCACCGGCAGCGGCCTTGCCAGCACCACGGCGAGGATGCCCATGTAGAGGAGCGCAAAGGGCACGCCGAAGCCGAAGCGCACAAAGGTCGCACCCGTCGTCCCCATTCTGCCTTTGAGATGTTTCTGCATGGCGGAACGGACGTTCTGGAGGAAGGCCGCCGCGACTGTGATGAGAACCCAGATTTCCATATCCTGCCGCTAACACGCGGGCCTTGCCGAATCCATCACCGGATCCGAACGGCATGGAAAATTCCATTTCCCTCGGCGCGGGCCCATGCCATAAGACGCCCATGAGCGATCTTCCGAACAAAGCCGATTTCAGCCATGTGCGTGACTGGGTCTTCGACCTCGACAACACGCTGTACCCGCATCATGTCGATCTCTTCGCCCAGATCGACAAGAACATGACGGCTTACGTCTCGGCCCTGCTCGGCCTGTCGCGCGAGGACGCGCGCACCCTGCAGAAGCAGTATTATTTCGATCATGGCACGACGCTGAAAGGCCTGATGATCCATCACGCCATCGATCCGGCGGACTTCCTCGAAAAGGCGCATGCGATCAATTACGACGTGCTGTCGCCCGACCTGCCGCTCGGCGAGGCGATCCAGGCGCTGCCGGGCCGCAAGTTCATCTTCACGAACGGCAGCGTCAAGCATGCCGAGATGGCGGCAAGGGCCCTCGGTATCTTCCACCATTTCGACGACGTCTTCGATATCGTGGCTGCGGAGTACGTGCCGAAGCCGGCGGGCGCGACCTACGACAAGTTCATGGCGCTGCACCGGGTCGACACGAAACAGGCCGTGATGTTCGAGGATCTGCCGCGCAATCTCATCGTGCCGAAGACGCTCGGCATGAAGACCGTTCTGCTGACCCCGCGCGACGAGAATCATGAATTCGTCGATGCCTGGGAGAAGCGGACGGACGGCGACAAGCATATCGACTATGCGACTTCAAACCTGACGGCCTTCCTCAACGCGCTGCTCTAGGCAAGAGCCCGACATATTACCGACACGGAAAAAACCCTTTTCCGTCAAAAGCTTGAATTACCAATTTGTAACTGGTGCCGGCCGGCATTCCCCCTATCCTGCCTCCCCAAGGGACGCTGATGGATGGAAAGGAATGACCATGACCAAAAAGGAACTTCTTCTCGGCGCCGTCGCTGCCGGCCTTCTTCTTTCGGGCGTCGCCGCCCCCGCATTTGCCGCCAAGGGCGAGGGCCGGCACGGACCGCGTCATGCCGCGATGGTCGAGCGTCTCGACACCAACAAGGACGGCAAGGTCTCGCTCGACGAGTTCAAGGCCAACATCTCCGCCACTTTCAAGACCTTCGATGCCGACGGCAACGGCCAAGTGACGAAGGACGAGATCAAGACCCGCCACGACGCGTTCCGCGAGGCCCGCAAGGTCGTGCGCGATGCGGCCGATGCCGACAAGGACAAGGCCCGCGAGGCGCTGCGGGCTGCCGGTCCCTTCATGCTGCCCGGTGCCGGCCGCATGTTCGACCGCGCCGACACCGACAAGAACGGCACGCTCTCCGAAGCCGAGGTGCTCGCCTCTGCCGAGACGATCTTCGAACGCCGCGACAGCAACAAGGACGGCGCGATCGACACGGCGGATGCGCGCCCCCACAAGGGTAAAGGCTGGGGCAAGGGCCACCACGGCAAGGGCGGCGAGGAGCGTGCCGAGCGCATGCTGAAGCGCCTCGATGCCAACAGCGACGGCAAGGTCTCGCAGGACGAATTGCTACAGCGCGCCGCAGAAACCTTCCAGCGTTTCGACGCCGACAAGAACGGCGAGGTGACGAAGGCCGAGGTCGATGCCAAGCGCGAAGCCTTTCGTGATGCCCGCAAGGCCTACCGCGCCGTGAAGGCGACCGATGGGGAGGCCAAGGAAGCCGCGCTCAAGGCGCTGAGCGAAGCCCGGTTCGACCGCATGGGCGGCCGCATGTTCGAACGTGCCGATGCCGACAAGAACGGCGCGCTGACCAAGACGGAGATGGAAACCGCCGCAGCGGCGATGTTCAAGCAGCGCGACCGCAACGGCGACGGCTTCATCACCGCCGACGAGATGGGCAAGCGCCACAAGTAATCAGCCCGTCGGATACAAAACGCCCCGGTCGATGCCGGGGCGTTTCCGTCGGTGAAGCCACTCCCTCGCCTCGATACGGGGCGGGAAAGACAGAGGAGCAGCCTCGCGGCGTGTCAGCCTTGAGCGGCAACCGCCTGCTCGGCTTCCAGATTCTCGTAAAACTTCACGATGATGTCCCAGGCCTCGTCGGCCGTCTCGACGAACTGCATCAGCTCCACATCACCCGGCGCGATCGTGCCAAAGGCCGCGAGCGCTTCGAAATCGATGATCTTGTGCCAGAACGCCTTGCCGAACAGGATGAGCGGCACCAGCGCCATGCGGCCCGTCTGCATCAGCGTCACCGTCTCGAACAGTTCGTCCAGCGTGCCGAAGCCGCCCGGAAACACCGTCACGGCCTTGGCGCGCAGCAGGAAGTGCATCTTGCGGATCGCGAAATAGTGGAAGTTGAAGCTGAGCTCCGGCGTGACATAGGGGTTCGGCGCCTGCTCGTGCGGCAGCACGATGTTGAGGCCGATCGACGGCGCGCCGATATCGGCCGCCCCGCGATTGCCCGCCTCCATGACGCCAGGCCCACCACCGGTGACGACGACATACTCCTTGAAGTCGAGCTCGGCCGATTTTTCCGAGCACATGCGCGCGAACTTGCGCGCCTCCTCGTAATAGACCGAAGCGGCTTCGAGGTTGATACGCTGGGTCTCGTTGCGCGCTGCCCAGGCCTCCTGGCCGGGCGCGGGAATGCGCGCGCCGCCGAACATCACGACCGTCGACTTGATGCCGCGTTCGGCAAGCATCATCTCGACCTTCAGGAGTTCCAGCTGGAGGCGGACCGGGCGTAGCTCCTCGCGGCAGAGGAAATCGTCATCCACATAGGCAAGCCGATAGGCCGGATGGGCCGACTGCGGCGTCTGCGGCACCACCGCAGCGCGGTGCTTGTCCTGCGCGCTGTCGGCCAACGGATCCCACACGCCATCCTTGCGACGCAGATTCTTCTTCTTCAGTCTTGCCATGTCACTTTCCTGCTTGCTGGCCTGCTTTCCGGCCCCACGGGATTACCATTGCGCCCGTGCGACAGTATCTGCCGGAAAGGGGCTTCATCTTTTCCGGCACTTGCTCTAGAGCATTTTGCAGATCGATGAAATCAACCTTCCGGCATCCCGACAATCGAAAATAAGCCTCGAAGTTTAAGGAATTCCGATGAGCCTGTCCGACCTCGCCACCCTTTCCGCCACCATCGAGCGCGCCTTCGAGGAACGCGACGGCATAAACACCGGCACGCGCGGTGAAGTGCGCGATGCCGTGGAGACGTCCCTCAACCTTCTCGACGCCGGCAAGGTGCGCGTTGCCCAGCGCGGCGAGGATGGCACCTGGACCGTCAACCAGTGGCTCAAGAAGGCCGTTCTGCTCTCCTTCCGCCTCAACCCGATGGAGATCGTCAAGGGTGGCCCGGGCGATTCGTCCTGGTGGGACAAGGTGCCCTCCAAGTTCGACGGCTGGAGCGTCAACGAATTCGAGAAGGCCGGCTTCCGTGCCGTGCCGAACTGCGTGGTGCGCCGCTCGGCCTATATCGCGCCGAACGCCATCCTGATGCCTTCCTTCGTCAATCTCGGCGCCTATGTCGGCGAGGGCACGATGGTCGATACCTGGGCGACGGTGGGCTCCTGCGCACAGATCGGCAAGCACGTGCACCTCTCGGGCGGCGTCGGCATCGGCGGCGTTCTGGAGCCGATGCAGGCCGGCCCGACGATCATCGAGGACAATTGCTTCATCGGCGCCCGTTCGGAAGTCGTCGAGGGCTGCATCGTGCGCGAGGGCTCCGTGCTCGGCATGGGCGTCTTCATCGGCAAGTCGACCAAGATCGTCGACCGCGCGACGGGCGAAGTGACCTATGGCGAGGTGCCGCCCTATTCCGTCGTCGTCGCCGGTTCCATGCCGTCAGACAAGACCATGCCGAACGGCCTGCCCGCGCCAAGCCTCTACTGCGCCGTCATCGTCAAGCGTGTCGATGCGCAGACCCGCTCGAAGACCGGCATCAACGAACTGCTCCGGGACTAAGTCATGGCGGTCGTGGAAGAGCAGAGGCCGAGCCTCGCCTGGCTCTTCTTCGGCTGGTCCGGCCGGGTCAGCCGGGTGCCCTTCGCGCTCGGCTGGGCGTTCTGGCTCATGCTGCTTTCGGCGGCGCTCGCCCGCATCATCATCGTGCCGAAGGAGGATCCCTCCTTCCTCCTCTGGTCCTTCGTCTTCGTCGGCATGGCGCTCGTCTCCACGGTCTCCTCCGTTCTCCTGACGGTCAAGCGGCTGCACGACATGAACCTGCCGCTGCCGCTGATCATCTGCCTGTTCATCCCGGCCATCTCCTTCTTCGCGCTCTTCGCCTTCATGGTCTGGCCGGGAACGAACGGGCCGAACGACTATGGCAGCCTGCCCAATCGGCCGAAAGACTGACAGGCCCTCTTCTGGCGCGCGTGACAGCGCACGGGCGATCGGCTAAATCTCGATTCTCACTCCTCCCTTTCGTGCCGTGACCGCATGTCCATGACCCCCGCCGATCCGATCGCCAATCTCGCAACGCTCATCCGCTGCCCCTCCGTCACCCCTGCCGAAGGCGGAGCGCTGTCGGCGCTCGCCGCCATGCTGGAGCCGCTCGGCTTCACGGTGGAGCGCATGACGGCGCGCGAGCCCGGCATGCCCGACATCGAGAACCTCTATGCCCGCATCGGCACCGAGGAACCGCACCTGATGTTCGCCGGCCACACGGATGTCGTACCCGTCGGCAACGCGGCGGCCTGGACGCATGCGCCCTTCGGCGCCGAGATCGCCGACGGCGAGATGTTCGGCCGCGGTGCGGTAGACATGAAGGGCGGCATCGCCTGCTTCGTCGCCGCCGTCGCGCGCCAGATCGCAAAGAACGGCCCGCCGAAGGGTTCGCTCTCCTTCCTCATCACCGGTGACGAGGAAGGCCCGGCCGTCAACGGCACGATCAAGCTGCTGCAATGGGCCGCGGAGCGTGGCGAACGCTGGGATGCCTGCCTCGTCGGCGAGCCGACGAATCCGGACCAGCTCGGCGACATGATCAAGATCGGCCGGCGTGGCTCCGTCTCCGGCACGATCACGGTGCATGGCGTGCAGGGCCATGCCGCCTATCCGCATCTTGCCGACAACGCCGTGCGCGGCGTGATCGCGCTCACCGACGCCCTGATGCACCCGCCCTTCGACGCCGGCACGGAGAACTTCCAGCCGTCGAACCTCGAGGTGACGACGATCGACGTCGGCAACCCCGCGACCAATGTCGTACCGGCACAGGCGATCGCCCGCTTCAACATCCGCTTCAACGACAGCTGGACGGCCGAGACCGTGATGGCCGAGATCGTGCGCCGGCTTGATGCCGCAGCGCGCGACGAAAGGCTGCGGCCGGGCCGCCCGCCACTCCGCTACGACATCGCCTGGGCCGAACGCCCGAGCCACGTCTTCCTTACCCGCAACGACCGGCTGGTCGCCTCGCTGTCGGGTGCCGTGGAGACCGTGGTCGGCCGTGCGCCGAAACTGTCGACGACGGGGGGCACCTCCGATGCCCGCTTCATCAAGGACTATTGCCCGGTCGTGGAGTTCGGCCTCGTCGGACAGACCATGCACATGGTCGACGAGCGCGTGGCCGTCGCCGATCTCGAGACACTGACCGTGATCTACGAGACCTTCATCCAGCGCTGGTTCGGCGATGCCCAGGCTTGACGAGGTCCTGTATTATCTCACCGGCGTCTTCCTGCTCGTGCGGCAGAAGCAGGAAGGCTTCGGCTGGCTGGACCTGACGGTGCGCGGGCTTGCCCGTTCCTTCTGGGCCTTCGCCTGGTGCCTTCCCGCCTTTGCCGTCATCTGGGCGTCCTGGCGGCTCTATTTTCTCGGCAGCATGCCGGCGGGAACACCTGCCGGCCTCCCCTTCTTCGTCAAGCTCCTGGTGATCGACGTGGCGGGCTGGCTGCTGCCCCTGGTGCTGCTTCTGGCGCTTGCGCGCCCGCTCGGCTACGGCAGGCATCTGGCAACCGTCGTGACGGCGGGCAACTGGATCGCCGTGCCCTTCGCCTATGCGGCGGCGATCCCCTTCGCGCTGACGCTGGTTCTGCCGGGGAGCGCGCCCTTTGCCGGCCTGCTGCTCTATGCGGTCTTCGGCGCCAGCGTCGTGCTGCAATTCCGCCTCGTCTGGATGTGTGTCGGCAAGCAGACGCTGCTCGCCTCCGCCATCACGGCGATCTACGTGCTGCCGCCGATGATTGCCGGGCAGCAATTGCAACAGGCTCTCGGCACGCTGCCGGGCTGACCGGCATTCCTGCGTCCGGAAACGGTTAGTAGTCGACAGCCATGAAGTAGAGCCCGTCCGGCGGCGCAACGGGGCCGCAGGCCTTGCGGTCACGCGCCTCAAGCGCGCTGCGCACATCCTCCGGCGTCCACTTGCCCTCCCCCGCCAGCTTCAGCGTGCCGGCGAAGGAGCGGATCTGGTTGTGCAGAAAGCTCTGCGCCGAAACGCGCATCTCGATCAGGTCGCCGCTGCGCGTCACGTCCAGCCGGTCGATGGTGCGCACCGGGCTGTTCGCCTGGCATTGGGCAGCCCGGAAGGTCGTGAAATCATGCCTGCCGACCAGCATCTGCCCGGCGGCATGCATCATCTGGTGGTCGAGCGTCCTGGTCACAAACCAGGCCCGGTTCGCCTCCAGCGCCAACGGCGCCGGGCGTGAGATGATGCGGTAGAGATAGTGCCGCTTCACCGCCGAGAAGCGGGCGTCGAAATCATCGGGCACCTCAGCGGCATCGAGGATCACGACCCGCTCGCGGGCCATGCCGAGATGGGCGTTGAGCGCGTTGCGCAGCGTGTGGTCCTTCCATACCCGTGAAAGATCCGCATGGGCCACCTGCCCCATGGCATGCACGCCGGAATCCGTGCGCCCCGCGCCGCGGATCGAGACGGCCTCGCCCGTCAGCGACAGGATGGCCGCCTCGATGGCCCCCTGCACGGAGTGCCCGTTGTCCTGCCTCTGCCAGCCGACATAGGGCGTGCCGTCATACTCGATGCGGAGGCGGTAGCGCGGCATCAGCCGATGACCTGGCCGGCCGCGACCGGCGTGCCGCGAAGGAAATCCGCTGCGTCGAGCGGCTTGCCGCCCGCCTTCTGCAGGCGCACGAGCCGCACGGCTTCGCCATCACCGCAGGCGACCGTGAGCCGGTCGTCGAGAACCGTGCCGGCAGCCTTCGCCGTGGTTTCACTCGCCCGCGCACTCGCCAGCACCTTCACCCGCTCCGACTTGCCGCCGACCGGCAGCTCGAACCAGGCGCCGGGTAAGGGCGAGAGACCGCGGATATGGTTGTGCACATCGCCGGCCGGGCGGGAAAAATCGATGCGGGTCTCGGTCTTGTCGATCTTGGCGGCGTAGAGCACGCCCGTCTCGGCTTGCGGGGTCAACGGCAGGTCGCCGGCCTCCAGCTTTGCCATGGCCTCCGTCATCAGGGCGCCACCTGCCTGCATCAGGGCGTCATGCAGCTCGCCGGCCGTCATGCCGTCGCCGATCGCCACCCGGCGGGTGAGCGCGACCGGGCCGGTATCAAGCCCCTTTTCCATCTGCATGACCATCATGCCGGTTTCCGCATCACCCGCCATGATCGCCCGCTGGATGGGTGCCGCGCCGCGCCAGCGGGGCAGCAGCGAGGCATGGCCGTTGTAGCAGCCGAGCCGGGTACCGGTCAGGATCGCCTCCGGCAGCAGGAGACCATAGGCGACGACGACGGCGACGTCCGCCTTCAGCGCGTGAAAGGCCGCGCGATCGGCCTCCTCGCGGAAATTGAGCGGCGTGAAGACCGGAAGCCCAAGCTTTTCCGCCGCCTGGTGCACCGGCGACTTCACCAGTTCGAGGCCACGGCGGCCGGCCGGGCGGGGCGGCTGCGAATAGACGGCGACGATCTCGTGGCCGGCTTTCACCAACGCCTCCAGCGTCGGCACGGAGAAATCCGGCGTGCCCATGAAGATGATGCGAAGGGCCATCGGTCAGCCTCCATGAAAGCAATACCGGCAAAGGCGCGAAGCGTTTTGCCTCGGCATTGCGGGAAAACGGAAACCTGGGCGGTTGTCGCCTCAGAGCGCCTTGCTGCCACGCAGCTTCGCCGCCTTGGTGAATTTGCGGATCACCATCTCGCGCTTCAGCTTCGAAATATGGTCGATGAACAGCACGCCGTTGAGGTGATCGATCTCGTGCTGAAGACAGGTCGCCAGCAGCCCGTCGGCCTCCGTCAGCTGCTCCTTGCCGTCCCGGTCGAGGTGCTTGACGGTGATGACGGCAGGACGCTCGACCTCGGCATAATAGTCCGGGATCGACAGGCAACCCTCCTCGTAGACCGAGCGGGTATCCGAAGCGGAGACGACTTCCGGATTGATGAAGACGAGTGGCTTCTTGTCCTCGCCCTCCTTCGAGACGTCGAGCACCAGCATGCGGCGCGCCACACCGATCTGGATGGCGGCAAGGCCGATGCCCGGCGCATCGTACATGGTTTCCAGCATGTCGTCGGCGAGCTTCTTCACCTCGCTGTCGATGGTCTCGATGGGCTTCGAAACCTGGCGGAGGATCGGATCGGGAAGGATAATCAGCGGCTTGATGGTCATGCGCCTCCTTAGCGCGGTTTTTTGACGCTTTCAATCGGCTTCGACTGCCGCCGGCGCTGCAGTGCGCGCACCTCTGTTCACGTTATGATCTGGTTTCCGCCGCAATCCGTGTTATGGTCGCGGCATGATCGATCCGACCTTTGACATGTTGCTTGCCTCCTTCCTCACTCGACTTGGCGGCCCCGGCCCGGCACTCATGCTGCTCGCAGCCGCGCTGATCGCCGTTTTCGGCCTCCTTTCGGCCCGCCGCAGCCAGGCGCGCCAGCGCGAGGCTGCGGGCATAGCGGAGTTGCGCTTTGCCGAACTCCTGAAGGCGCAGACGGAAATGCAGGGACGCGTCGCCGCCATGGCCGAGGTCTTCGGCTCCAAGCAGTCGGAAACAAACCAGGCGATCAATGCCAGGCTCGACGGCCTGACGCAGCGGCTCGGCCAGTCGATCTCAGAACAGACCCGCTCGACGCACGAAAACCTGCGCCGCCTGCAGGAACGGCTTGCCGTCATCGACAATGCGCAGAGCAACATCCAGTCACTGGCGAAAGACGTGGTCGGCCTCCAGGCGATCCTGTCGAACAAGCAGACGCGCGGCGCCTTCGGCCAGTCGCGCATGGAGACGATCATCGCCGATGCCATGCCATCGGGCGCCTACCAGTTCCAGGCGCAGCTTTCCAACGGCGTCAGACCGGATTGCACGATCCGCATGCCGAACGGCCAGCCGCCCCTCGTCATCGATGCGAAATTTCCGCTCGAGGCATGGAATGCCCTGTCGGACGGACGCTCTCCCGAGGCCGCCAAGCTCGCCGCGCAACAATTCCGCCGCGACATGGAGACCCATATCCGCGATATCGCCGAAAAGTACCTGCTGGCCGGCGAGACGCAGGACACCGCCTTCCTCTTCGTGCCCTCGGAATCGATCTTCGCCAGCATCCACGAGAATTTCGAGGCTATCGTGCAGCGGGCACACCGGGCACGCATCGTCATCGTCTCGCCATCGCTGCTGATGCTCTCCGTGCAGGTATTGCAGGCGCTTCTGAAGGATCAGCGCATGCGCGAGCAGGCCCATGTCATCCAGGGCGAGGTCGCCAGGCTGATGGACGATTTGACGCGGCTCGACGACCGGGTGCGCAAGCTTTCCGGTCATTTCACCGCAGCCCAGAAGGATGTCGACCTCATCCTGACCTCGACAGAGAAGCTCACGCGGCGCGGCGCGCGCATCGGGGACATGGATTTCGAGGCAACCGCACCGCTTTCTCCACCGGCGGAGGCGGCTGTCGAGACCCGAACGGGACAGCTTCGCCTGAGGGTGGTTGACGAAGACTGACCGCCTCGGGCAGTGTCCGGCGGAAACCATAAGGGGCACCTCTCATGATCACCGTCTTCGGCTCCATCAACATGGACCTCATCGCCACGCCAGAACGCCTGCCGAAGCCGGGCGAGACGGTGATGGGCAGCAGCTTCACCACCGCCGCTGGCGGCAAGGGCGCCAACCAGGCGCTCGCCGCCCGTCGCGCCGGCGCGATCGTACGCATGGCCGGCGCCGTGGGCGACGACCGGCTCGGCAGCCAGGCGCTGGCCCTGCTCGCCGACGCCGCCGTGGACCTCAACGGCGTACGCTCCGCCGCCGAGGCGACCGGGACGGCCCATATCCTTGTGGACGACGAGGGTGAGAACGTCATCGTCGTCGTACCGGGCGCCAACGGCACCGTCAGCGAGGAGGACGCCAAGCGCACCGTCGGCGGCATGACGCGTGGCGACTATCTGATGCTGCAGTTCGAAATTCCCAATGCCGCCATCGAAGCCGCGCTCGTCAGCGCCAAGCAGAAGGGCGCCATCTCGGTCGTCAACATCGCGCCGTTCAGCGCCGATGCCCGCCGCCTCGGCGCGATGGCCGATATCCTCGTCGCCAATGAAACGGAATTCGACCTCTTCGTCGGCAAGGGCGAGCTCTCCGACGAGGCGCGCGAGACGACGATGCGCGCACTGCATGCCGACAGCGGCCAGACGATCATCGTAACGCTTGGCGCCGATGGCGTCGTCGCGATCCGCAAGAACGAGATCTTCCGCGCCGCCGGCCTCAAGATCGAGCCTGTCGATACGGTGGGGGCGGGCGATACGTTCTGCGGCTATCTTGCCGCCTCGCTCGATGCCGGCCTCGGCTTCAAGGAGGCGCTGCGCCGTGCAGCCGTCGCCGGATCGCTCGCCTGCCTGAAGCCCGGCGCCCAGCCCTCCATCCCCTTCGCTCCCGCCGTCGACGCCGAAATCTGACGTCGATGCGGCGGCTCCGCCCGCCGGATTTCGCAATTGGCACATCGGGCGTCGCATTGGCTGCGGCGCCTGAAAAATCAGCTGGTTGCGCCGAGAAGTGGTGGCGATATTTGGCTATTTATTAATATTTTATAGGTTACTGAAGTCCTCAGGCGCGGCCCTTCCGGTCGGCTGCCGTCGGCGCTGGTCGCGCGCCCCGACCTCCATGATGGAGACCCCCTGCAAACGAATGTGCTCCTCCGCGGTGCCGCCGCGGACGTCTCTCATCGTGAGGATTTTATGTTCAAGTTCCAGGCCAAGTCGCTCGCGACGAAGCTCATCGCGGTTACCGGCGGCACGATCGCCCTGGTGATGCTCGCCTCCAATACCGTACTCATCGGCCAGACGCAGAGCCGCGTCGCCGATCTCGTCTATTCCGAAGCCGACACCGAGGCGAAGGCGATCGCCGCCGACATCGCGACCGATATCGGCCAGCTGGCCAGCGCCGCGCGCTCCATGGCGGGCGTGATCGAGCAGGGCCAGGCCGGCGGGCATTTCGACCGCAAGGAAGTGGTCGACCTCATCAAGGCGAATGCGGAAAAGAACAGTTTCGCGCTCGGCAGCTGGTTTGCGGAAGAGCCGAACGCCTTCGACGGCAAATCGCGCGAGACGGCCGAACAGCTGGAAACCGGCACGTTCAAGGACGGCTCGTTCAACCCTTACTGGACGAAGCGCAAGGACGGCTCCATCGCGCTTTCCACCTTTGAATCCGACTACAAGGCCGAGTGGTATTCGCTGGCTGCCGGCAGCGGCAAGGGTGCGATGAGCCAGCCCTACAAGGAAAGCTCGACCGGCGAAGGCTTCACCATGGCCTCCATCGCCTTTCCGGTCGCTCCGGGCGGCAAGCTGATCGGCGTCACCGGCGTCGATGTCTCGCTGAAGACGCTCAACGAAAAACTCAGCCAGCTGAAGCCCTTCGGTGAGGGCCGCGTCATGCTGCTGTCGCAGACCGGCAAGTGGATCGTTGCGCCGAACGCCGACCTCCTGATGACGGATTATGACGGCCAGGGTGCCGAGATTGTCAAGGAAGCCCTTGCCACAGGCAAGACCGGCCGCATCGAGAACCTCTCCTTCGACGAGCTGGCCGCCTTCGACCGTGTCGTCTACCCCTTTGCGCTGCCGGACATCAACACGACCTGGATCGTGCTGGTCGACGTGCCGCGCGCGGCAATCGCCGCACCGATCAACGACCAGACCCGCATGATGATCCTCGGTGGCCTGATCGTTCTCGGCGCCGTGCTTGCCGGCCTCTACACCGCCATTCGCGTCTTCGTACAGAAGCCGCTTGCCGGCCTCGTTTCCGGCGTGGCAACGCTCAGCAGCGGCGTCTATACCCAGCCGATCGCCGGCCAGGAGCGCTCGGACGAAACCGGCTCGGTCGCCAAGGCTCTGGAAGGGTTCCGCCACCAGCTTGCAGACACCAAGCGCCTGGAAGCCGAAGCCGACAACCAGCGCCAGCTGACCGAGACCGAGCGCAACAGATCGGAAGCCGAGCGCGCCGAATCGAGTGCCCTCCAGCGCGACATCGTCGCCCGCCTCGGCGACGGCCTTGCCCAGCTTTCCTCCGGCAACCTGACCTTCCGCCTCTCCGGTGATTTCCCGGGCGAATACGGCAAGCTCAAGAACGATTTCAACTCGGCGATCGCCAGCCTCGAGGAAACGATCCAGACGGTCAATGCCTCGGTCGGGAACATCGGCGGTGGCACCGGCGAGATTTCCAAGGGCGCGGCCGATCTCTCGCACCGCACCGAACAGCAGGCGGCAAGCCTGGAAGAGACGGCGGCCGCCCTCGACCAGATCACCTCGCAGGTCAACTCCAGCGCGGATAATGCCCGCGTCGCTGCCAAATCGGTGGAAACGGCGAGCAACGACGCCAGCAAGTCCGGCGAAGTGGTGCAGAAGGCGATCGACGCCATGCGCGGCATCGAGCACTCCTCGCACGAGATCTCCAACATCATCGGGGTCATCGACGACATCGCCTTCCAGACAAACCTTCTGGCACTCAATGCCGGCGTGGAAGCGGCGCGCGCGGGCGAAGCCGGCAAGGGCTTTGCCGTCGTCGCCCAGGAAGTACGCGAGCTCGCCCAGCGCTCGGCCAACGCCGCCAAGGAGATCAAGACGCTGATCAACACCTCCGAGGTGCAGGTCCGCGAGGGCGTCGATCTCGTCGGTAAGGCCGGCAGCGCGCTGGAAAACATTGCCGACCAGGTCATCCAGATCAACAGCCTCATCCGCCAGATCTCCTCGTCCGCCTCCGAACAGGCCGTCGGCCTCAAGGAGATCAACGCGGCCGTCAACCAGATGGACCAGGTGACCCAGCAGAACGCCGCGATGGTCGAGGAGACCACCGCCGCCTCCATGGCGCTCAACGACGAGGCCCAGACGCTGAAGTCGCTCGTCGCCCGCTTCCGCGCCGGCGCGGCCACCATGGCCGCCCAGCCGGTACAGCAGGCAACCCGCCGCGACGTCCAGCCGCAACGCACCGCCTATCAGGCGCCGCGCACGACGGCCCGCGCCATGCCGCAGGTCGCCGGCAACACGGCGCTTGCTCAGGACGATTGGGAAGAGTTCTGAGGCGGACCGAATAACGAAAAAAGGGCCGGCGGAGACGCCGGCCTTTTTGTTTATGGGACTTACTTCCGCTCCGTCGGCTGCGCCTGGAGCCGGCCGCGAGAGCGCGATCGGCTGGCGCTCGCAAGGCGTTGCGTGGCCTCCTTCAGCTCCAGTTCGGAAAAGAGGTCCCGATATTCAGGCCGCAGCATCATCGCCTCCATGGAGAGCTCCGGCTTGCCCGCGTCGAGCAGCCGCTCCAGCCCGGTCGTGCCGGGTTTGAACACGAGTTCCTTCGCGGCCCCCACGCCGCCATTGAGCAGCACGAAGCGGCGCAGCAGGACCGGGCGGAAGCCAAGCGTCGCGAAGCGATCGTAGAGCGCCATCATCTCCTTGTGGAAACGGCCTTCGGCACCCGGTTCGGCGCTGCGGGGGCCACGCATCAGAGACGGCCGACGCGCTCGGCGAGGAGAGCGAAGAAACCGTCGGCATCGACATCCTTCATCACCCGCGCATTGTGCTTTCGGTCGGTAACCTGCCACCAGTCGACGACGGTCATGCCAACGGTGAGCGGCGAAGCGGTCTCGATCTCCACGTTGCAGTTACGGCCGAAGAACAATTCCGGCTTCAGGAGATAGGCGATGACGGTCGGATCATGCAGCGGGCCGCCGTCGGAGCCGTATTTTTCGACGTCGAAACGCTCGAAGAAATCCAGCATCTCGACCAGGGCCTTGGCGGGGCGGCTGCCGATCGCACGAAGCCCGGCGACGCGGCTCTTCAGCGTCAGAACCTTGTGCGTGACGTCGAGCGGCATCATAACGATCGGAATGCCGGACTTGAAGACGGCAGCGGCTGCTTCCGGATCGACATAGATGTTGAATTCGGCGGCCGGCGTGATGTTGCCGCCCTCGAAGAAGCCGCCGCCCATCATGACCAGTTCGCGCACACGGCCGGCGATGTCGGGCGCCTTTTCCAGCGCCGTCGCGATGTTCGTCAGCGGACCGAGCGTGCAGAGCGTCACCGTGCCCGCCGGTTCGTGCTGGAGTGTCTCGATGATGAAGTCCACGGCGTGCTGGGCCTCCAGCGGCATCCGAGGCTCGTGCAGCTCCGGGCCATCGAGGCCGGTCTTGCCATGGACATGCTCGGCGGTGATCAGCGGACGGGCGATCGGCTTGTCTGCGCCGGCATAGACCTTCACATCGGTGCGGGAGCAGAATTCCAGGATGATGCGGGCGTTGCAGGACGTGCGCGCCAGCGGCACGTTGCCGGCGACGGTGGTGATACCGAGGATATCGAGTTCTGGGCTGCCGAGCGCCAGCATGATTGCGGCGGCATCGTCCTGGCCGGGATCCGTGTCGATGATAATTTTCCGTGGCTCAGACATGCCGTCTCCGTTTCCTCACTGGTTCTGTTCTTGGCCCGCGCTGCGCAGGCGAAGCGGCGACTATATTTGCGAAATCGCCGTTCGCAAGCGTCTTGCGCCCTGCATCGGCAATCCCCATATTGCAACCATCGGGATGCCGAGGCCGGGTCCCGCCACAAAGTCGCTTGAAAGCCAAGGACTAGACGCATGTCACGCATGACCCCTTTCACGAGCCCGCTACTCCTGGGCTTCGACGCCATGGAAAAGACCCTTGAGCGCATCGCCAAGGGCAATGATGGCTACCCCCCGTACAATATCGAGCGGCTTCAGCCGAACGGCGAGACGGGCGCACCGGAACGGCTGCGCATCACCCTTGCCGTCGCAGGTTTTTCCGACGAGGAGCTCGATGTGACGACGGAGGAAAACCAGCTCGTCATTCGCGGCCGCCAGGTCGACAGCAGCGAGCGGGATTATCTCTACCGCGGCATTGCGGCCCGTCAGTTCCAACGCACCTTCGTGCTTGCCGACGGCATGCGCGTTTCGGGAGCGGAGCTGAAGAACGGCCTGCTCTCGGTTGACCTCATCCGGCCCGAGCCTGTGCGAATGGTAAAGAAAATTAACATTTCCGTATCAGACTAGATCATGAGCCGTTCCTGCGGGAACACCCGCCGGAACGTTTCAAGCGTAACCTGATCGCCTGACGTACCGATGGGCCATGGTGGCCATGGACGTCCGGTGGCCGGCCCTGCCGGCATTGCCATGGAGGCAAAGATGGGACTGAAGAGCGTAACCCCCACCGTTTCAAAGGCAGACCTCGCACATCTTGGCGCCGGTGAAGTCGGCTACATCAGGAAGATGAAGGCCGATGAAGTCTCGCGCGTCTTCCCGGAAGCGCCGGAAATCGACCCGAGCCTGGATCTCTGGGCCCTGTTCGGCGCCGATGGCACGCCGATCCTCCTGACGGACAACCGCTCGAGCACCTTCTACAAGGCGGCCGAGGACGACCTGCGCACCGTCAGCCTGCACTGATGTCCCGAAAACCTTCCGTCAGAGACGGCGGAAGGTGAGATAGGCCGACTTTCGGCCCTCGCGCTTGGCCTTGGCCTCGTAGCGCGTGCCCGGCCAGCCGGCAAACGGCGTCAGCCAGTCGACCGCGTTTTCGGCGGTCCACACGAAAGCGGGATGAGAACCGCAGTGCATAAGCGTCCAGTTGACATAGGTGTCGATGTCGGACGCGAAGCAGAAGAGCCCGCCGGGCTTCAGCACCCGGGCAAAGCGGTGGAGATTGACCTTCGAGACAAAGCGTCTCTTCCAGTGCTTCTTTTTCGGCCACGGATCCGGATAGAGCAGATCGATCTGATCGATCGAAGCTGCCGGAAGCCAGTCCAGCAACTCCGTCGCATCGTCATCATAAAGCCGGATGTTCTTCGCGCCCGTCTCCTCGATGCTGCCGATCAGCTTCGCCATCGAATTGACGAAGGGCTCGACGCCGATGAAGGCGGTATCGGGCGTTTCCTGCGCGCGGTGGATGAGATGTTCCCCGCCGCCGAATCCGATTTCGAGGCGCATCCGGTTCGGAGAGAAATCGTAAAGCGTGGTGATATCCGCCGGTGCCGGGGTCGAAAGGTCGACCTTCAGCACCGGCAGCACGGTTTCAAGATGCTGCGCCTGCCGCTCCCGCAGCGGTTTTCCCTTGCGACGACCGAAGAAGGCTTCGCTCGCGCGGCTGCGGCGCTCTGCATCCGTCATGTCGGCCTCAGTTCTTCAGGGCTTCCTTGAGAGCCTTGACGAGGTCGAGGCGCTCCCAGGCGAACGAACCGTCACGGCCGGCCTTGCGGCCGAAATGGCCATAGGCGGCCGTCTTGGCGTAGATCGGCTTGTTGAGGTCGAGGTGGCGGCGAATGCCCGACGGGGAAAGGTCCATGACCTTGCGGATCGCCTCCTCGACAGCATCTTCGCTGACCTTGCCGGTGCCGTGCAGGTCGACATAAACCGAGAGCGGCTGTGCGACGCCGATGGCGTAGGAGAGCTGGATCGTGCAGCGGTCGGCAAGGCCGGCCGCAACAACGTTCTTGGCGAGGTAGCGCGCGGCATAGGCGGCAGAGCGGTCGACCTTGGTGGTGTCCTTGCCGGAGAAGGCGCCGCCGCCATGCGGGGCTGCACCGCCATAGGTGTCGACGATGATCTTGCGGCCGGTGAGGCCGGCGTCGCCGTCCGGTCCGCCGATGACGAACTTGCCGGTCGGGTTGATGTACCAGGAGCAATCGTCGGCGATCTCGATATCGTGCAGCGCCTCGCGGATATAGGGCTCAACGACCTCACGGACCTTCTTGGAATCCCAGCTGTCATCCAGATGCTGCGTGGAAAGCACGATCGAGGCGACATCGGCGGGCTTGCCGTCGACATAGCGCACGGTCACCTGGCTCTTGGCGTCCGGGCCGAGCTTGCCCGCATCGCCCTCGCCCTTCTTGCGCGCGTCGGCGAGAAGCTGGAGGATGCGGTGCGAGTAATAGAGCGGCGCCGGCATCAACTCCGAGGTTTCGCGGCAGGCGTAGCCGAACATGATGCCCTGGTCGCCGGCACCCTCGTCGCCCTGCTTGTCGGCGGCATTGTCGACGCCCTGGGCGATATCTGCGGACTGTGAGTGCAGGAGCACGTCGATCTTCGCTGTCTTCCAGTGGAAGCCATCCTGCTCGTAGCCGATATCGCGGATCGCCTTGCGGGCGGCGGACTTGAACTTGGAGGGGTTGATGACGTCGTTGCCGTCCTTGTCCTTCTTCAGAAGGCTTGGCGGCAGGCGCACTTCACCAGCAATGACGACGCGGTTGGTCGTCGCAAGCGTTTCGCAGGCAATACGGACCGACCAAGGATCGACCTTCGACTTCACGGCTTCGCGGTAGACCAGATCGACGATTTCGTCGGAGATGCGGTCGCACACCTTGTCCGGGTGGCCCTCGGCGACGGACTCGCTGGTGAAGAGATAACTGCTGCGCATGCGGGAATTCCCCTCAAAGAAAATGGACTTCGACGTTGTTATTCAGTTCGCAGGGGAAAGACAAGCACAGAAGGACATAAGAATATGTTTATGTCCCGGCATTCCAGGTGTTGCCGCACGCCTGTCACGCCCACGTGGCAGGCTCCCGTACAAACGAAAAGCGGCCCCGAAGGACCGCCTTTTCTTTGCCAATCTCACCGGGAGGTCACTCGAGTTCGGCCTCGGCAGCGAGCGCCTTCACGAGGTCCACGAGCTTGCGGCGCACCTTGGGGTCGCCGATCTTGACGAAGGCCCGGTTGAGCTGGAGACCCTCGGAGGACGACAGGAAGTCGACCACATAGTTTGAACTCGATGCTTCGGCAAAGCCCGTCTGGGCATCCGCCTGCTCGCCCGGCGCATCCTCGAAGAAGAAGGAGACGGGCACGTTGAGAATGCTCGAAATGTTCTGCAGACGGCTGGCGCCGACGCGGTTCGTGCCCTTCTCGTATTTCTGGATCTGCTGGAAGGTGATGCCGAGGCTTTCGCCGAGCTTCTCCTGACTCATGCCGAGCATGGTCCTGCGAAGCCGGATCCGGCTGCCGACGTGAATATCAATCGGATTCGGCTTCTTTTTGTTTTCCATCATCAATGTGTCCTAACGCGCGGAAATGGCCCCACCCTGCCGACGGCCCTCAGGAGACTTAACGTCACGTTGTATGCGCAAACCCTGAAGGTCGCCACAATACAAGAAAACCGCCGACGGCGTGCACTATGCTATTTTAGGGGTTTTCGGTCAATTCGTCCTGTTTCCAAAACCAATGCGAGAAATGCCTGCTGCCACGAATAGAACGGCAAGCACAATCAGAAACGACCAATTCCGCCACTTTGCCAACTCACCGGACGCAAACCTTCCCGGAACGGTTGCATCAACAAAGCCCGGAACGTCATGAGCAAGACCCGCAACCACCCTGCCCTTGGCATCCACCACGGCAGAAATGCCGTTGTTGGCGGCGCGAATCAGCGGGAGACCGCGCTCGACAGCGCGCAGCTGCGCCTGCTGGAAATGCTGGTAGGGGCCGGGCGTCCTTCCGAACCAGGCATCGTTGGTGACGTTCAGAAGAGCAGCGGCCGTATCGGCCGACCCGGTAATCTCCGAGGGGAAAATCGCCTCGTAGCAGATCAGCGGATAAAACCCCTTGCCGAGCGCGCTCAGCAGCTGCGGCTCGCGGGCGGCAGAAAAGCCGCCCGGCATTGCGACGGCGTCGACGCCGAGACCTTCGAACATCTCCGCAAAGGGCATGTATTCGCCGAAGGGTACGAGATGCACCTTGTCGGCTGCGCCGGTTATCTGTCCCTTGCCGTCAATGGAATAGATGGAATTGTAGTAGCGCGGAGCCTTGCCGGAGCCGGCGCTTTCGGTGCGCACGGCACCGGCGATCAGCATCTGGTCATCCTCCAACACGGCTGCGATACGCACCAGCGCGTCGGGATTGTCCGTCAGGATGAAGGGAATGGACGTCTCCGGCCAGACGATGATGTCAGGTCGCTTGCCACCCTCCGCCGGCTTGGCGGCACTCAGGGCGAGATGCCGCTCGAAGATTTCCGCGCGCGCGCTGTCGTCGAGCTTCATCGCCTGGTCGATGACCGGCTGGACGAGGCGGATGACGGCCGTCTCGTCTTCGGGCCCCGGCACGAGGTAAAGGGCATAATAGCCATAACCGAGCTGAGCAGCGAACAGCAGACCGGCGAGCGATAGGCCGATCCCGCGGCCGCGCCGCGTACCGATCAGTGCCGGCGCAGCGAAGACGAAGACGGCAAGCGCGTTCATGCCGGCTATGCCGACGACGCCCGCCGACTGCATGAGCAACGGCACGGGCATCGCTCCATAGCCGACGGCATTCCAGGGGAACCCGGTGAACAGCGTGCCGCGCAACCATTCCGCAATGCCGAAAGCGAAGCCGAGCGCCGCGATGCGCCCCATGCCGTCCGACCAGAGGAGGCGGGCGAGCGCCGCCGCAAAGCCGTAATAGAGAGCAAGGAAGGCCGGCAGACCAAATACGGCGAGCGGCAACGCCCAGGCGAAGGCGTCCGCCTCGACGAGCAGCGCGTTGCCGAGCCACCAGAGCCCGCCAACGAAATAACCGAAACCGAAGAGCCAGCCGATACGGAAGGCGGGCGCGAGGCGCCGCAGCAAGCCTGCCTCCGGCGCGGCGCTCGCACCGTCGAGCAACCAGACGAGCAAGGTGAAGGAGACGAACAGCGCCGCAAAGAAGCCGAAGGGTGGCAGTGCCAGCACCCCGATCAAGCCCGCAAGAAATGCCAAAAGCGCCCGTCTTGTCCCAGACAGGAGCATGACCCTGCCCGCAAGCCGCTCCATGCTGTCCCCTTTTTATGTCCCCGAATCAGCCGCGCCAGTTTCCCAAAAAACCAGCGCCTTGTCCCGCGTCACGGCGGCACAAGGCGCAGATCGTTTTTCGAAGGTGCCGCCCGACTATTCGGCGTTCGCCCCATCGTTCTGCTGTTCCGGCAATTTTTTCCGCTCGCCGGCAAGGGACAGTCCCTCACCCTCGGGCTTGCGCTCGCGGCGGCGAACGGAGCCGGCGCGCTTGCGGGTGACACGCACCCGTTTGACGCGACGCGGGTCGGCGTCGAGGATATGGAATTCGAAACCGGGCACCGCCTGCACCACCTCGCCGCGCACCGGAATGCGACCAAGCGAAGCGAAGATCAGGCCGCCGAGCGTATCGGCGTCTTCCAGTTGTTCGCGGATGTCGAAGTCCGGGCCGATCGCCTCGGCCAGTTCCTCGAGTTCGACACGGGCATCGGCGATGAAGACGTCGTCGCTCACGCGCTGGATCATGGCTTCGTCGTCGTCGTGCTCATCCTCGATATCGCCGACGACCATCTCGACGATGTCTTCCAGCGAGGCAAGGCCGTCCGTGCCGCCGTACTCGTCGATGACGAGAGCCATCTGCGTGCGGTCGGCCTGCATGCGCGCCATGAGGTCGGCGGCAAGCATGGAAGGCGGCACGAAAAGAACCTGACGGATGATACCGGCTTCGGCGACGGTCTTCGACAGATCGACGCGGCCAAGGTCGAATTCGGCCTTTGGCGTGCGGGCCGGCTTCTCGCCACTGGCGGGTGCGGCCTTTGCACCGGTACGCCGCTTGTTGCGAGCCTGCTTGGTGACATAGGCGAGCAGGTCGCGGATATGGACCATGCCTCGCGGATCATCGAGGCTTTCGTTGTAGACCGGCATGCGCGAACGGCCGGAATCCTCGAAGATCACCATCAGTTCGGCAATCGTGATGTCCTGATCGACGGCCTCGATATCGGCCCGCGGCACCATGACATCCTCGACCCGCACCTCGCGGAAACGAAGAATGTTGTGCAGCATCGCCCGCTCTTCGGGCAGGAAGGTCGGCTCGCCGCCGCTCTCTTCCGTCATCAGGGCCTCGGCAAGGTCCTTGCGCAGACTGGAGGCACCTGTCATGCGCCAAAGCCGTGCTGCACGGGACCAGAAGGATGTCCGGCCCCCGCTTTCCGGCTTCGGCGCGCTGCTACTACTGCCCGCCTCGTCCTGACTTGAGGCGTCCGCCTCGCTCTTTTCCGTCGCTACGGACTGGTTTCTAAAGTCGCTCATTGGTCCAAACTATTCATCGGGGTCATCCCCGTAGGGGTCAGATAGGCCAAGCTCGGCAAGAATGCGAGTCTCCAGCCCCTCCATTTTTTCCGCTTCTTCATCGTCCATATGATCATAGCCGAAGAGATGCAGAAATCCATGCACCATCAGATGCGTGAGATGATCGTCGAAGGACTTGCCGAGATCGGCCGCCTCGCGGGTCAGGGTTTCCTCGGCGAAGATGATGTCGCCGAGCATCGGGCCCGGCACTTTTCCAGGCGTCAGCGGAAAGGCCGGGAAGGACAGGACATTGGTCGGCTTGTCCTGGCTGCGCCATTCCGCATTGATGCCGCGGATGGCTTCGTCGTTGGTGAAAACGAGCGAGACTTCCGGTGCGCCGGTCTTCGGGAAGGGTTGTTTTTCCTCCCGCCGAAGGAATTTTGCGGCCGCACCAAGGACCCGCCCGCTGATGTCGAGCAAGCGTTCTTCGGAGGGCCATGCGCCCTCTTCGATGGAAATCTGGATGTCGAGTTCGCTCATGAGGATCGAGGACCGCCTCAGCGGTCCAGCTGCTCGCTTTCGTCCTGCACTGCCGTCTGGGCTTCATAGGCCCGCACGATGCGGGCGACCATCGGGTGGCGGACCACGTCGACATCCTTGAAGCGCACGACCGACACGCCCTCGACGCCCTTGAGGATCTGCAGGGCTTCGACGAGGCCGGATTTGACGCCGCGCGGCAGGTCGACTTGGCTTGGATCACCCGTGACGATCATGCGGCCGTTTTCGCCGAGACGCGTCAGGAACATCTTCATCTGCATCGAAGTCGTGTTCTGCGCCTCGTCGAGGATGACAGCGGCATTGGCGAGCGTACGGCCTCGCATGAAGGCGAGCGGCGCGATTTCGATGACGCCGGCCGTGATGGCGCGTTCGACCTTGTCGCCCGGCATCATGTCATAGAGCGCGTCATAGAGCGGGCGCAGATAGGGATCGACCTTCTCCTTCATGTCGCCCGGCAGGAAGCCTAGGCGCTCGCCGGCCTCGACGGCCGGACGCGACAGGATGATGCGGTCGACCGCGCCACGCTCCAGAAGCTGGGCGGCATAGGCGACGGCGAGATAGGTCTTGCCCGTGCCAGCCGGGCCGACACCGAAGACGAGCTCGGAGCGCTCCAGCGCGCGGATATAGGTATCCTGCGTCGGCGTGCGGGCGGCGATGGTCTTCTTGCGGGTGGAGATCTGCGACATGGTGAGTTTGGCCTTGCGCTCCATTGTCGGCAGCGAAAGCTGGTCGTCCGCGGCGATCGCCATGCGGATCGCGCCTTCCACGTCGGAAAGCTCGATCGAGCCGCCCTTCTGGAGACGATCATAGAGATAATCCAGCGCCCGGCGGGCCTGGTTTGTGGCCACCACGTCGCCGGAGATGGAAACGGAATTGCCGCGCGCCCGCGCATCGATGTTGAGGCGCTGCTCCAGGAGCTTCAGGTTCTGGTCGAACTGACCGAAGAGCTCGCTCGCGTATCGATTGTTCTCGAAGGTCAGCACGAACTGGTTGGCGTCGGTCTGGCTTTTCGACTGGCGCGGCGATGACGTCGTCAATTCGTGTCCGTTCAAGCGGTCAGGCTCCTTGCGATCCGCCCGTCAACCGATCGCTTCCGCGAAAAGGCTGTTGGGCCCGGTATCGGTGATTCGTACCCGGATAATGTCACCGATTTCCGACAGTTTTGCATCAACATTCACAGGCTGCAGCCAGGGCGAGCGGCCGACGAGCTGGCCGGGCATGCGGCCGGGCTTCTCCAGGAGCAGGTCGATCTCCTTGCCGACACAGCCGCGGGCGAATTCGCGCTGCTGTTGAAACAGCAAAGCCTGCAATCTTTCAAGGCGTTCCGACTTAACGTCTTCCGCGACATGGCCATCCATGTCGGCGCCGGGCGTACCGGGGCGGATGGAATACTTGAACGAAAATGCCTGTGCATAACCGACCGCCTCGATGAGGCGCATCGTGTCCTCGAAGTCCTGATCGGTCTCGCCGGGGAAGCCGACGATGAAGTCGCCGGAAATCGCCAGCTCCGGCTGGACGGCGCGAATGCGCTCGATAAGGGCGATATACTCGGCCGCAGTGTGGCGCCGGTTCATCGCCTTCAGGATGCGGTCGGAGCCGGACTGGACGGGCAGATGCAGGTAAGGCATCAGCGCCGGCAGGTCGCGGTGGGCCTCGATCAGACGATCGTCCATGTCACGCGGATGGCTGGTCGTATACCGCAGGCGCGCAAGGCCCTTGATCTCGGCCAGCCGGTAAAGCAGGTCGCCAAGGCCCCATTCGCCACCATCCGGGCCGAGGCCGTGCCAGGCATTGACGTTCTGGCCGAGCAGCGTGATCTCCCGCACGCCCCCTTCGACGAGACGCTCGGCCTCCGAGACGATCTGTGAAACCGGACGGGAGACTTCCGAACCACGCGTATAGGGCACCACGCAGAAGGTACAGAACTTGTCGCAGCCTTCCTGTACCGTCAGAAAGGCGGTGACGCCACGGGCGCGGGTCCTTGCCTTTTCCGGCGCAGGAAGGTGCTCGAACTTGTCCTCGATGGCATAGTCCGTCTCGACGACGCGTTCGCCACCCTTGGCGCGGCGCAGCGCCTCCGGCAGGCGATGGTAGGTCTGCGGTCCGATCACCAGGTCCACCGCCGGCGCGCGGCGCAGGATTTCCTTGCCTTCGGCCTGGGCGACGCAGCCGGTGACGCCAATCACCATTTCGCGGCCGTCCTTGGCGCGCACCTTCTTCATCTCGCGCAGGCGCCCGAGTTCGGAATAGACCTTTTCCGCCGCCTTCTCGCGGATGTGACAGGTGTTGAGAAGGACGAGGTCGGCCTCTTCCAGCACGTCCGTCGCCTGGTAGCCGTCCTTTGACAGCGCATCCGTCATGCGGTCGCTGTCATAGACGTTCATCTGACAGCCATAGGTCTTCACGAAGACCTTGCGGGTGTTCGGGCGCACGCTCGGCGTGGCGCTGGCTTCGGGCGGGAGGACGGATTGTTCGCTCATGGCCGCTTCCATAGTGGAAAAGCCCCGGAAAATGAAGCCCCGTTGCGCCCGCCGGTCTACCGCCCGCGCAGGCGCGCGCCCAGCATGGCGCGAATGCGCGCCTCGACCGTGCGACTCACCTCTTTGCGATTGCTGCTGCGGGAATAGTCAACCCGCTCGCCGAAATCGACATCCACATCCACCGCCCCTTCCCGCGCAATGCCGAGGAGATGCGGCAGAAGCTCGATATCGCCCGGCCAGGCGGCAAGCGGGCGGTGGAAGCGGCCCATGGCCATGCCGTGCACGCCGGTATAGGCGATCGAGACCGGCTGGATGAACACGACACCCTCAGGCGCATGAGGCACGGCGGACGCGGCAGCGCCGAAGAGCGACGTCTTGATCTCCAGCAGGCGGTTGCCGTCCGACGTGGTTCCTTCCGGGAAAAGCACGACGATCTCGCCATCCGCCATGCGCCGCGCGATCTCGTCCACCTGGTCGCCGGTCTTCTGGCGTTGCTCGCGCTCGACGAAGATCGTCGCCTGGAGACGGGCGAGAATGCCGAAGACCGGCCAGCCGCGCACCTCGGATTTGGCGATGTAGACGACGTCGGCCACCGAGCCGAGCACCATGATGTCCTTCCAGGAGACATGGTTGGAGGCAAGCAGCAAGGGCCGCTTCGTTTCCAGCGTGCCATGCACCCGCACCCTGAGGCCGAGCCCCCAGCAAGCGACGCGATGCCAGAGGCGCGGCACGCGACGGCGGATCTTCAGATTGAAGCGCAGGCCGACAAGCTGGATGGGCAGCAGGATGACTGTCGCCGCGACGAGAACAAGAAAAGCGAAGGCAAGACGCAGCCAGACGATCAAGGGATCACCGGCCGAGGGTCAAGGGAAACGGGATCCGCCTCACTCGCCCTCCTTGAGCGGAATGCCGTAGAGCTCGAGGCGGTGATCGACCAGCTTGAAGCCGTGTTCGCGGGCGATGCGCTCCTGCAAGGCTTCGATCTCCGGCGAGTGGAACTCGATGACTTCGCCGCTCTTCAGGTCGATGAGATGGTCGTGATGCTCGTCCGGCACGGTCTCATAGCGCGAACGCCCGTCGCGAAAGTCGTGGCGCTCAATAATGCCGGCGTCCTCGAAGAGCTTGACCGTGCGATAGACGGTGGAGATGGAAATGCGCGCATCGACCGCCGACGAACGGCGATAAAGCTCTTCCACATCCGGGTGATCGGCCGAAGCCTCGAGCACGCGCGCGATCACGCGGCGCTGCTCGGTCATGCGCATGCCGCGCTCGACACAAAGCTCTTCCAGCGATTTCTCGACATCCGACATGCGATCCTGCCCTCTTTCGTTCGGCCCCCCGATAGGGGACTAGCGAAGATCGCGCCGCAAGACAAGCGCCGTGGATCTGTGACCATCGGCAGCGACATAATAGGCCTTGCGCTCGCCAACCTTGGCAAAGCCGAGCTTGGCATAGAGCCCGCGGGCCGCGACATTGCCTTCGTCGACCTCTAGAAAAATGTCTTCGGCACCGCGCATCTTCGCCTCGCGCAGGGCCGCCTGCATCAGCCGCCAGCCAAGGCCCGCACGGGAAAACCGCCCGTCGACGCCGATCGTCAGGATCTCAGCCTCCCCAGCCGCGGCACGGGCCAGCACGAAGCCGCCGGCCATGCGGCCGAGCGCACCTTCCTTCAGCGCCAGGAAACCATAGACCGGCTCCTGCAGCAGCAGCGAGTGGAATTCGCCGTCGTTCCAAGGCTGGGGAAAACGTGCGCGATGCAGCGCTGCAGCAATGCTTGCATCAGCGGTTTCTAGGGGAAAGATGTCAAAGGCCGGCTTGCGGGTGAAGTAATCGCTCAAGGACATGCCGTCATGCCCTCTTGATCGCGAAACCCGCCTGCGGCTTGGCATCGGGACCGCGCAGATAGAGCGGCTTCGGAGGGTGATCCACAGGGTCAAGGCCGGCACCGAGACGGGCGACGGTGGCGATGGCGACGCTGTCGCTGCCCGGCTGCGCACCGTCACGCAGAAGCGAGGACGCCGAGCCGGCGATCACACCGTCATGGCCTGCCGCAAGCGTGCGCGCCTCTTCGAGAGCGGCGATTGTCGGTGCTGACAGCGCGGTACCATCGGCGGCAAAACGCTGCCAGTAGACCTCGCCCCGTTTGGCATCCATCGCAATAAGCAGTGGAGAGGTGGCCCGATGGTCGGCCGCAAGCGCCGACAGGGTGGAAACACCGACGGCGGGGACGCCGAGCGCCAGCGCAAGGCCGCGCGCCGCCGCTACGCCGACACGGATGCCGGTAAAGGAGCCGGGGCCGATGGCGACCGCGATCCGACCAATATCCTTGAAGGTGAGGCCGGCGGCATCAAACGCCGCGTCGACGAATTCCATCAGCCGCTCGGCGTGGCCGCGGCCGATATCGGCGCCAGCGGCGCCGAGGATCCGGTCTTCATCAGGGTCATAGAGCGCCGCATGGCAACCCGTACCCGCCGTGTCGATCGCAAGGACGATCATGGCGGGCACCGGCGCGTTGCGGGGCAGGCCTTACATGACGGCTTCAACTTCCTGCACTTCCGGTACGAAATGACGAAGAAGGTTCTGCACGCCGTGCTTCAGCGTCGCCGTCGAGGACGGGCAACCCGAGCAGGCCCCCTTCATGTTGAGATAGACGACGCCGTCACGGAACCCCTTGAAGGTGATGTCGCCGCCGTCCTGGGCCACGGCCGGGCGCACGCGGCTGTCGAGCAGCTCCTTGATGGTGGCGACGATCGTTTCGTCGCCGTCGTCGAAGAATTCGTCCTCGTCGCCTTCATTGCCGCCGAGCGCGCCGCTTGCCATGACCGGCTGGCCGGACATGAAGTGTTCCATGATATTACCGAGGATCGCCGGCTTCATGTGCTGCCAGTCGGCGTTGTCCTTGGTGACGGTGATGAAGTCATAGCCGAGGAACACGCTCTTGACGCCGGGAACGGCAAACAGGCGGGCGGCCAGCGGCGAGGCCGCGCGTGCTTCCGTCTCGTCGCGGAATTCGGCGGTGCCGGTTTCCAGCACCACCTTGCCCGGCAGGAATTTCAGGGTCGCCGGGTTCGGCGTCGCTTCGGTCTGGATGAACATCTTTCTCTCCGTGCGGCCGGGCGCTCGCCGATCGGCCAGAATATTTAGAATTATTCAAAAGAAGATAGGCGTTTCCGTACCGCTCTTCAAGGCTGGAGATCAGCTCAGCGCGTCCAGTTCCTCGTCCGAAAGCGAATCCGGAATGACCGTCACCGGAATCGGGAAGGCCTGGCCGCGGCTGGCGAGCGAGGAGACCAGCGGCCCCGGCCCTTCCTTGGCGGAGCCGGCGGCGAGCACGAGGATGGCGACATCCCTGTCTTCCTCGATCAGCCCGTTGATCTGCTCGCTGGCAACACCTTCCCGGATCACTGTTTCCGACTCGATGCCGACCGATTCGCGCAGGGCCTGTGCCGCCTTGGCCAGCACGGATTCGGCCTCTTCGCGCGCTTCGGCCCGCATGATCTCCTCGACGCCCAGCCATTGCTGGAAATCACCGTTGGCGATGACATAGAGCAGAACGACGCCGCCGTTGGAGTTCTTCGCCCGCATTCCCGCATAGTGGACGGCGCGCTGGCATTCCGGCGTGTCGTCGATGACCGCCAGGAATTTCCGGCGGTGGCCTTCAAGGCGGGAAAGTCGTCGAGAAACCATACGGCCCCCTTCTCTCAAGGACGTTTCGAGGCGACCTTACTGCACAAAACCGATGATGTCGCGAACTTCCTTCATAGTTTTTTCGGCCCGCGCCCGCGCTCTTTCGCCACCGTCACGCAGGATGCCGTCGATATGGCTGGTATCGTCCATCAGGCGGCGCATTTCGTCCGTGATGGGCGAGAGAACATTGACCGCGAGGTCGATAAGCGCCGGCTTGAAGACAGAAAACTGCTGGCCGCCGAACTCGGTGAGAATCTCCGCCTTGGACTTGTCGGAGAGCGCGGCATAGATGCCGACGAGGTTCTCCGCTTCCGGGCGGCCCTTCAGTCCCTCGGCTTCACTCGGCAAGGCATCCGGATCCGTCTTGGCCTTGCGGATCTTCTTGGAGATCGTGTCGGCATCATCGGTGAGGTTGATGCGCGAGAGATCGGATGCATCCGACTTCGACATCTTCTTGGTGCCGTCGCGCAGGCTCATGACGCGCGGTGCCGGGCCGCCGATCAGCGGCTCGACCATCGGGAAATAGGCATGCACGGGCTCCTCGCCGACGACGATATCGACACCGGTACCGGCCTTGCGGATATGGCTGCCGAAATCGATGTTGAACTTCTGCGCGATGTCGCGGGTCAGCTCCAGGTGCTGCTTCTGATCGTCGCCGACCGGCACATGGGTGGCACGGTAGACGAGGATGTCGGCGGCCATCAGACTTGGATAGGCGAGCAGCCCGAGCGAGACCTGTTCGGCATTCTTGCCACCCGTCTTGTCCTTGAACTGGGTCATGCGCTCCATCCAGCCGATGCGCGCCACGCAATTGAAGATCCAGGCCAGCTCGGCGTGCTGTGGCACGGCCGACTGGTTGAAGACGATGTGCTTCTTCGGGTCGATGCCGGAGGCGATGAAGGCCGCGGCAATCGAGCGGATCTGGCCGCGCATATCCTCATGCACGAGCTGCGCGGTGATCGCGTGCAGGTCGACCACGCAATAGATGCAGTCGTTGTCTTCCTGCAGGGCGACGAACTTGCGGATCGCGCCAAGATAGTTGCCGAGATGGAGGTTTCCTGTCGGCTGCACGCCGGAGAAGACGAGGGGCTTGAATGCGCTCATGGCGATATCCTTCAGGCGGGTGGAAGGCCTGGTTCCGTTGGTGAAGCAATTCCGGGAAACGGCAAAGCGGCTTTCCGGCCGGAACTGCGTAAAAAATACGCGCCGCTTATGCACGGCAGAGCGACCGCGATCAAGACCGCCCCTGCGCGGCCGGGGAAACGGCCCATCAGAGGCTCCTCATAAATGACACTTTCCGGGCCTTCTCTCCCCGCGGGGATCAGGGACACAGGTTTTGACAAGCCGCGTTTCGACGCAAAGGCGCAAACCGGAGTGTGCCATGCGAAAAAGCTGTTCGACCCTGCTTGCCTGCATGATGGCGCTGACTTCGCTCTTCGCGAGCGAAGCCACGGCAAGTGGCAAGCACAAACATGCCGCAAGAACCGAGAGGGGCGCGGCGAAGATCTACACCGTCCAGACGCCGCGCGTGCGGCACCGATGTTTCCCCGGCAAGCTGCGGGGCATCCTGTCCCACATCGCCCGGCAGGTCGGTCGAAGACCGCTCGTCACGTCCGGCCATCGCTCTGCCGGACGCAGGGGATCGCTGCATCGCAAATGCCTCGCCGCCGATATCCGCGTGCCGGGCGTATCGGTGAAGCGGATCGTCGCGGCCGCAAGATCCGCGCCGGCCATCGGCGGCATCGGCACCTACTGCAACGGGATCGTGCATGTCGATGTCGGGCCGAGACGCAGCTGGCACTATTGCCGCGGGTTGGCACGCCTTGCCAGGCGTGCCCGGTTCGCAACACGCTGAGGCGTCTATTCCGCGCTTTCCTCGCTCTGCGTGGCCTTGGCCTTGCGCTTGAGATTGCGCCGGATCATGCCGAGGTCCGCGCCGCCGATGAGGAAGGCAACGGAGAAATAGACCACCATGGCAAGGGCGATCAGCAGGCCGAGCGCCATCAGCTGCTCGTAGAGCGGTGCGGCGGATGAAAGGCGATCAGCGAAATAAAGAGAAGCGTAGTCGAGCACCACGGCCATGACGATGGTCGCGGCAAGCAGGCGCGCGACGCGCCAGAGCAGCGCCTTTTCCAGCGGCCAGTGGCCGCGCCGCACCAGCGTGACGAAGAGAAGCACCGCCGTCAGCCAGCCGGAGACCGCCTCGGCCGTGGCGATGCCGCGCTCGTAGAACAGCGGAAAGAGCGACACTGCCAGGATGCAGTTGACGACCACCGACAGCAGCGTGATGCGCATCGGCGTCTTGGTATCCTCGCGGGCGAAGAAGCCGGGATTGAGCGCCTTGATCATCACGAAACCCGGCAGGCCGAGCCCGTAGATGGCGAGCGTTCCCGCCACGATGGAGGTGGTTTCCGGGCTGAAGGCACCGCGCTCGTAGAGCACGCGCACGATCTCGTCGGAGATGACCCAGATGGCGCCGGCGGCCGGCAGCGTCAGGAAGAGCACGAATTCCAGCGAACGGTTCTGCAGGTTGCCCGCTTCCCGCTCCTGCCCCCCTTTCAGCGCGCGGGCCAGTTCCGGCAGCAGCACGACGCCGACGGCAATGCCGACGACGCCGAGCGGAAGCTGGTAGACGCGGTCGGCATATTGCAAGGCGGCGATGGCACCGTCCTTGGTGGAGGCGATCATCTGGCCGATCAGCTGGTTGATCTGGGTGATGCCGCCCGTCACGGCCGCCGGGAAGGCAAGCCAGAGCAAGCGCTTGACGTTCGGCGTCATGCGCGGCCGGCGAAAGCCGATCTTCATGCCGGCATGGCGCACGCCCGCATAGAGTACGGCCATCTGCAGGAGACCGGCAGCCAGCACGCCCCAGGAGAGATACCAGGCCGTTTCCAGCGGCGAGGCGCCCTGCCAGAGCCCATAGCCAAGCGCGCCAATCAGCACCACGTTGAGGAAGACCGGCGCGACGGCGGCGGCGAAATAGTGATGCAGCGAATTCAGCATGCCCGACAGCATCGCCGTCAGCGACATGCACATGAGATAGGGGAACATGACGACGGCGAGCTTCACCGTCACGTCAAACTTTTCCGCGTCCCCCACGAAGCCCGGCGCGATGATCCAGGCAACGATGAGCGGCATCAGCAGCTCCATCGCAATGGTCAGCATCAGGAGAATGGAGAAGAGGACACCGAAGACCTCCTCGGAAAAACGCTTCGCGCCGTCGATGCCGCCGGCCTCGATCTCCTTGGCGAAGAGCGGCACGAAGGCGGCGTTGAAGGCGCCTTCGGCGAAGAGGCGCCGGAAGAGGTTCGGGAAGCGGAAGGCGGCATAGAAGGCGTCGGCCATCGGCCCGGTGCCGAGCGCGGCCGCCATCAGGGTTTCGCGCGCAAAGCCGAGCACGCGGCTGCCCAGCGTCGCGCCGCCCACGGTCGCGAATTTCTTCACCAGACTCATTGTTCCGTCCTGATCCTCTTCGGCGTGGCGGCAACGGGTGCGATCATGCCGGGCGGCATGCGGTCCCGCAGCTCGTCCGCCTCGTCCGCCATGACGGCCTTCAGCCGCGCGGCGATGTTGGCCTGCCGGTTGTCGTTGGTGACCTTCTGGCCGACGAGGTCGGTGACGTAGAAGGTGTCGATGACCTTCTCGCCGAAGGTGGTGATATGGGCCGAGGCGATGTCGAGCGAGAGGTCCGACAGCACCGCCGTCACCTCGGACAGGAGGCCGGGACGGTCAAGGCACTCGATCTCGATAACCGTGAACTTGTTCGACAGCGTGTTGGAGATCGTCACCGCCGGAGAGACGGTGAAGGTCCGGTTGCGCTTGCGGCTCTTCGTGCGGGTGGCGATCACCTCGGGCAGGCGCTTGCGGCCGGAGAGCACGTCCTCGATCATCCGGCCGATCGTGCCGGCCCGGCGCATCTCGTCGGCATCGTTCGGGAACTCGCGGTTGACGAGGATCGTGTCGAGCGCCCGGCCATCGGAGGTGGTGAAGATCTGCGCATCGACGATGTTGGCACCCGCCGCCGCGCAGGCTCCGGCGATCACCGTCAGGAGGCGCGGATGGTCGGGCGAGAGCACGGTAATTTCCGTGATGGCGTGGAAGGAGTGGGTGCGCACCGTCGTCGCCAGTGGCTGCTCGGCCTTGTCCGCCTCGCGGATGAAGGCGGCATGGCGCACCTGATCTTCAAGCGAGACCGTCAGCAGGTAGGGATCGTAGTGCAGGCGCGTATAGGTCTTGCGGTCCTTCTGGCTCCAGTCGGCCGGAAGCGCGCCGGAGAGGATTTCGCGCGCGGCATGGGCGCGTTCCTTGCGCGACAACTCGGAAAAGCCGCCGGAGATCAGGAGTTCGGTCTCGTAATAGAGCGTGCGCAGCAGCTGGCCCTTCCAGCCGTTCCACACGCCCGGGCCGACGGCGCGGATGTCGCAGACCGTCAGCACGAGCAGCATCTTCAGCCGTTCCAGCGATTGCACCTTCTCGGCGAAGTCGACGATGGTCTTGCGGTCGTTGAGGTCGCGGGTCTGCGCGACCATCGACATGGTCAGGTGCTCTTCGATCAGCCAGACGACGAGTTCCGTCTGCTTCGGCGAGAGCCCGAAGCGCGGGCAGAGCTTGCGCGCGACCTTGGCGCCCGCCTCGGAATGGTCCTCCGGCCGGCCCTTGGCGATGTCGTGCAGCAGCACGGCGACATAGAGCGAGATGCGGTCCTCGATGCTGGGCATCAGCTGGTAGCTCAGCGGATGGGCATCCTTCTCGCGCCCCTGGTCGATATCCGCCAGTACGCCGACGGCACGGATCAGGTGCTCGTCGACCGTGTAGTGATGATACATGTTGAACTGCATCATCGCGACGATCTTGCCGAAATCCGGAATGAACCGGCCGAGCACGCCCGCCTCGTTCATGCGGCGCAGGATGAGCGCAGGATCGCGCGGCGAGGTGAGGATAGACAGGAAGAGGCGGTTGGCCTCCTCGTTCTCCCGCAGCGCCGCATTGACGAGTTTCAGCGAGCGCGTGACCTGCTTCAGCGCATCGGGGTGGAACTCCAGCCCGTTGATGTCGGCGATGTGGAAGAGCCGGATCAGGTTGACGGGATCGCGCTTGAAAACGTCAGGGTCGGCGATGGTGATGCGCCCGCGATCCTCAAGGAAATCCAGCGTGCCGGCGATCTTGCGCGTGCGGCGGGTGAAACGGCTGATGACGGCGGTGATGCCGGGTGCTTCCTTGGCCTGCTGGTCCTCCAGCGTGGCGCAGAAGATGCGCGTCAGGTCGCCGACGTCCTTCGCAACCAGAAAATAGTGTTTCATGAAGCGCTCGACCGCCGAAAGGCCGGGATGCGGCTGGTAGCCGAGGCATTCGGCAATTTCGCGCTGGATATCGAAGGAAAGCCGCTCCTCCGCCTTTCCCGTCAGGAAATGCATGTGGCAGCGAACCGCCCAAAGAAAGTCGTCGGCCTTCTGGAAGAGCTTGTATTCCTGGCGCGAGAGGACACCGAGCTTCACCAGCTCGGCGGGGTCGCGGATATGATAGAAATACTTGGCGATCCAGAACAGCGTGTGCAGGTCGCGCAGCCCGCCCTTGCCTTCCTTGACGTTCGGTTCGACGAGGTAGCGCGTATCGCCGGCCTTGCGATGGCGCTCGTCGCGCTCTGCAAGCTTGGCGGCGATGAATTCCGGGCCGGTGCCCCGCACGATCTCGCGGTCGAAACGAACGGCGAGATCTTCGAACAGGGCCACCGAGCCGCAGATGTAGCGCGCCTCGAGGATCGCTGTTCGGATCGTCATGTCACCCTTGGAAAGCTGGATGCATTCCTCCAGGTTGCGCGTCGCATGACCGACCTTGAAACCGAGATCCCAAAGGATGTAGAGCATGAACTCGATGGCGGGCTCGCTCCAGGCGGCCGGTTTTGCAGGCAACAAAAAGAGCAGGTCGATGTCCGAGCCCGGCGCCAGTGTGCCACGGCCGTAGCCGCCGACGGCCGTCACCGTGATACGCGCGGCGGGCGATGCCTGGCCGGCGCTGAAGACGTGGTTGAGCGCAAAATCGTGCAGGACGGCGATCAGCTGGTCCTGCAGCCAGGAAATGCGTGCGGCGCATTGCAGGCCGCTGCCATCGGCAAAGAGCAGTTCGCGCGCCCGTTCGCGACCGGCAGTGTTCACCTTCTTGAACTCGGCGAGCAACTCGCGGCGCATGCGGTCGCGGTAGTCGGCATTGGTGCTGGCGATGAATTCGCATCTGGCGCGCAGCGCGGGCACGTCGATCAGTCCGGAATCGGCCGGCGCCAGGAGCTTCTTTTCCATCGGATGCCGGCCTGCGTCCCGCTTTTCGTCGATCGCCCGTTCGGTTCGCATGCGCTATAGACCCTTTCCGCAGGCGAGGACAATGACCTCAGGCGCTAGCGATTGCCAAGTTCTTTCTTCAGCGCATAGAGGGCATCGAGCGCCTCGCGCGGCGTCATGTCGTCCGGGTTGAGATCCTTCACCAGCGTCTCCACCTTCGACGGGCCGGAGCTGCGCTGGATCTCCTCGCGGCGCACCGCGACCTGGAACAGCGGCAGATCGTCGATGAGCTGGCTTGCCGGATTCTTGCGGTCCGCGTCCTCCAGCTTGGCCAGCACATCCTTGGCGCGCGAGACCACCGATGGCGGCAGGCCTGCAAGGCGTGCCACCTGGATGCCGTAGGAGCGGTCCGCAGCGCCCGGGCCGACCTCGTGCAGGAAGATCACGTCGCCGTCCCATTCCTTGACGCGCATTGTGGCGTTGGAAAGACGGCCGAGCTTTTCCGACAGCACCGTCAGCTCGTGGAAATGCGTGGCGAAGAGGCCACGGCAGCGATTGGCTTCATGCAGGTGCTCGACGGCGGCCCAGGCGATCGAAAGACCGTCGAAGGTCGCCGTGCCGCGGCCGATCTCATCAAGGATGACAAGCGAGCGGTCAGTCGCCTGGTTGAGGATTGCCGCCGTCTCGACCATTTCCACCATGAAGGTAGAGCGGCCGCGGGCAAGGTCGTCCGACGCGCCGACGCGCGAGAAGAGCCGGTCGACGACGCCGATATGGGCGCTTTCGGCCGGCACATAGGCCCCCATCTGGGCAAGGATGGCGATGAGCGCGTTCTGGCGCAGGAAGGTCGACTTACCGCCCATGTTCGGGCCGGTGAGCAGCCAGATCGCGCCGTGGCCCTTGCCATCAGAGGGCGAGAGATCACAGGAATTGGCGACGAAGGCGGCGGCCTGCTGGCGGCGCAACGCCTGCTCGACGACCGGGTGCCGCCCGCCGACGATGGCGAACATCGTGGAGCGATCCACGATGGGCCGGCAATAGGCCTGCTCCTCGGCGAGTGCCGCAAGCCCGGCAGAGACATCGACGACGGCGAGCGCCCGCGCGGCCGCCTTGATGGCCTCGGCTTCCGCCACCACCGCATCGACGAGGTCGTTGAACGCAGCAAGCTCGATGGCAAGCGCCCGGTCGGCGGCGTTGGCGATCTTCGTTTCCAGCTCGGACAGCACCGTCGTGGTGAAACGCATGGCGCCCGCCATGGTCTGGCGGTGGATGAAGCGCGCTTTCGCCTCGTCGCCGTCGGTCAGCGCCGAGGCATTGCCGGCGGAGACCTCGATGAAGTAGCCGAGCACGTTGTTGTGCTTGATCTTCAGCGACTTGACGCCCGTTTCCTCGGCATATTGCAGCTGCAGCCCGGCAATGACGCGGCGCGACTGGTCGCGCAGTGCCCGCATCTCGTCGAGTTCGCCATCCGCCCCCTCGCGAATGAAGCCGCCGTCGCGCTTGAGGAGCGGCAGCTCGTCCGCGAGCATCACCGCCAGCCTGTGTGAGAGGTCGAGCGGCAGGGCGCCGACAGCGTGCGCTGCCTCGGCGAGCTCGCCGTCCAGCTGCTCGACCGCCATCAACCGGGCGACGTCGCCGGAGATCGAAAGGCCCTGCAGGATCGCGCCGAGATCGCGCGGCCCGCCCCGGCCGAGCGCAATGCGCGACAGGGCGCGCGGCATGTCGGGCAGCCGCTTCAGCACCGCGCGCAGATCCTCCGAGAAGGAGGGCCTGTCGCCAAGTGCCCCAATCGAATCGAGCCGCGCGTTGATCGTGTCCGGATCGGTCAGCGGCGACATCAACCGCTCGGCGAGAAGGCGCGCACCGCCACTTGTCGCCGTGCGGTCGATCGCTTTCAGGAGCGTGCCGGAACGCTCGCCGGACAGGGTGCGCACCAGTTCGAGATTGGCGCGCGTCGCCGGATCGATGAAGAGCGTGGAGGCGGAGCTTTCCCGCTCCGGCCGGCCGAGCGGCGGGCGCTCGGCGATCTGCGTCTTTTCCACATAGGCGACGGCCGCCGACGCCGCGGCGAGTTCCGCGCGAGAGAAGGTCCCGAAACCGTCGAGCGTAGAGACGCCGAAATAGCGGGCGATGCGGCCTTCTGCCGTCGCGCTGTCGAAGAGCACGGCCGGCTGCGGCACGGCCACGCGGCCGAGCACGTCGAGTGCCGGGCGGAATTCCGGATCGTAGAACACGGTGTCCGGCACGATCAGTTCGCGCGGCTCGATGCGCAGGATATCGGCAAGAAGCTGGCTCTGGCTGGTTTCCGAAAGCCGGAAAATGCCGGTCGAAATATCGATCCAGGCAAGAGCCATCGAGGGCTCAGCCCCACCGCGAATGCGGGCGACGGCCATCAGATAATTGGCGTCGGAAGGCGAGAGCAGCTTCTCCTCGGTCAGCGTGCCCGGCGTGACGAGGCGCACGACATCGCGCCGCACGACGGATTTCGAACCGCGCTTCTTCGCCTCCGCCGGGTCTTCGACCTGCTCGCACACGGCGACACGGAAGCCGAGCGAAATCAGTCTCTGCAGATAGTCGTCCGCGGCGTGGACGGGCACGCCGCACATGGGGATATCGAGCCCCATATGCTGGCCGCGCTTCGTCAGTGTGATACCGAGCGCGCGGGCGGCGTCCACGGCGTCCTGGAAGAACAGCTCGTAGAAATCACCCATGCGGTAGAACAGCATGCTGTCCGGGTTGGCCGCCTTGATTTCGATATACTGCTCCATCATCGGCGTTGCCGATGCGCGGCTTTCGTCAGTGGCAAGGTCTGCCGTCGACAGGATATCGTTCGGACGCACGATCTGATCGTTCACGGAGAGTCAGTTCTTCCTAAAAAAGAGGTGTCACCCTAGCCACGGGGCGCTATAGAAAACAACACCTGCGAGGAGTTATGGGCCTATCGCCCACAGGAGTGTGAAGGGGGAAGCATGCCGGGAACCGACAAATCCGACCGCCAGAGGGCAACAGTCACCGACACGGAGGCACTGGATTTCCACTCGTCCGGGCGCCCCGGAAAGCTTGAGATCACGCCGACCAAGCCGATGGCGACACAGCGCGACCTTTCGCTGGCCTATTCGCCGGGCGTCGCGGTACCGGTGAAGGCCATCGCTGCGGATCCGGCGACCGCCTACGACTATACGACACGCGGCAACATGGTCGCCGTCATCTCCAACGGCACCGCCATCCTCGGCCTCGGCAATCTCGGCGCTCTCGCCTCCAAGCCGGTCATGGAAGGCAAGTCAGTGCTCTTCAAGCGCTTTGCCGATGTCGATTCCATCGACCTCGAGGTCGATACCGAAAATGTCGACGAGTTCATCAACTGCGTGCGCTACCTCGGCCCCTCCTTCGGCGGTATCAACCTCGAGGACATCAAGGCACCCGACTGCTTCATCATCGAGCAGCGCCTGCGCGAACTGATGGACATCCCGGTCTTCCACGACGACCAGCACGGCACCGCCATCATCGCCGCCGCCGGCCTCATCAACGCGCTGGCGCTGACCGGCCGCGACTTCAAGACGACGAAGCTCGTCTGCAACGGCGCGGGCGCAGCCGCCATCGCCTGTATCGAACTCATCAAGGCAATGGGCTTTTCGCCCGAAAACGTCATTCTCTGCGACACCAAGGGCGTCATCTACCAGGGCCGCGAAGACGGCATGAACCAGTGGAAGTCCGCCCACGCCGTCAAGACCGACCGCCGTACGCTCACCGAAGCCATGGAAGGCGCCGACGTTGTCTTCGGCCTTTCGGCCAAGGGCGCGCTTTCGGAGGAGATGATCCGCGCCATGGCGCCGCGGCCGATCATCTTTGCTATGGCCAATCCCGACCCGGAAATCACCCCGGAAGAGGTTGCCCGCATCCGCGACGACGCGATCGTGGCGACCGGCCGCTCGGACTACCCGAACCAGGTCAACAACGTCCTCGGCTTCCCCTACATCTTCCGCGGCGCGCTCGACGTGCGCGCCTCCACGATCAACGACGCGATGAAGATCGCTGCGGCCGAGGCGCTTGCCCATCTCGCCAAGGAAGACGTGCCGGATGACGTCGCCGCCGCCTATCAGGGCGTGCGCCCGCGTTTCGGCGCGCAGTACATTATTCCCGTGCCCTTCGACCCGCGCCTCATCTCGGCGATCCCCGTCGCCGTCGCCAAGGCCGCGATGGAAACCGGCGTCGCGCGCAAGAACATTCCCGACCTCGACGCCTACGCTCGTGACCTCAGGGCACGCCGCGACCCGATCGCCTCGACGCTCCAGCAGATCTATGCCCGCGTGCGCCGCCAGCCGAAGCGTGTCGTCTTTGCGGAGGGTGAGGAAGAGCAGATGATGCGCGCCGCCGTGTCCTATGCCAACCAGCAGCTCGGCACCGCCATCCTGCTCGGCCGCGAGGAACACATCCGCGAGACGGCGGAACGTGCCGGCATCGATCTCGACCGGCCCGGCATCGAGCTGGTCAATGCCCGCATCTCCAAGCGCAACAACGTCTATATCGACTATCTCTATGCCCGCCTGCAGCGCAAGGGCTTCCTCTATCGCGACGCCCAGCGCCTGATCCACAACGACCGCAACCATTTCGCGGCCTGCATGGTGGCGCTCGGCGATGCGGACGGCATGGTGACGGGCCTCACCCGCAACTATTCCACCGCGCTGGAAGACGTGCGCCGCTGCATCGACGCCAAGCCCGGCCACCGGGTCATCGGTGCGTCGCTCGCGCTCTGCCGCGGCCGTGCCGTGCTGGTCGCCGACACCGCGGTGCACGACATGCCCTCTTCGGAGGAGCTGGCCGACATCGCGGAGGAAGCGGCCGGTCTCGCCCGCCGCCTCGGCTACGAGCCGCGCGTCGCCATGCTTGCCTACTCCACCTTCGGCCACCCCTCTGGCGAGCGCTCGGAACGGGTGCGTGAAGCGGTGAAGATCCTCGACCGCCGCCGCGTCGATTTCGAGTATGACGGCGAGATGGCCGCCGATGTGGCGCTAAACCCGCGCATCATGGAGCAGTATCCGTTCTGCCGCCTCTCCGCCCCGGGCAACGTGCTCGTCATGCCGGCGTTCCACTCGGCATCGATCTCGACGAAGATGCTGCAGGAACTCGGCGGCTCGACGGTGATCGGCCCGTTGCTCGTCGGTCTCGACAAGTCGGTGCAGATCGTCTCGATGGGCGCAAAGGACAGCGACATCGTCAACATGGCGGCGCTGGCGGCCTATAATTCCGGTGTCTGACACGCCGGAGCGTTCCCGCACGCCGCTGCGGGAACGCCTTGCCTTCGCCCCTGCCGCGAACGCAAAAAAGCCGCCCGTCCCGGAGGTCGGGAACGGGCGACAAATCAGACTATGCTGACCTTCAATGAAACTGTTTAGCTGGCGAAACGCCCGGCATCCGCGCCGTAGTAATTGAGGTAGCGGCCCGAGATCTTGCCGATCGGCAGCACGATCAGAACGTCCGTCGTGTTGAAGCCGTGATCGACGACGGCACCGCTGCCGACAGTCGCGCCAAGGCGCAGATAGCCCTTGATGAGCGGCGGCAATGCCGACAGCGCCTTGCGCGTGTCGATACCTTCCGACGGCATCAGGTCCATGGTGCGGAAGAGTTCCGGCCGGGCCGAAACGGTCCATTCGTCCTTCGCCAGCACGTTGTGGTGCAGGAAGGATAGCGCCAGCGCATGCTCCTCCGGCACGATGCCGTGGAAGGAGGCGCAGCCGAACATCACATCGATGCCGTGCTTCAGCGAATAGGCCCAGTTGCCCTGCCAGAGCAGTTCCACCGTACGTTTGGTGCGGTAGGCCGGCAGCACGCAGGACCGGCCAAGCTCCATGAAGCGCTTTTCCGGATGACGCGCGATCAGCGCGTCGACGTCGAATTCCGACTGGGAATAGAAACCGCCGGAGACCGCGGCGACGTCCTGGCGCAGCAGGCGGTAGGTGCCGACGATCTGTTCTTCCGCATCGCCCTCGATCGAGGTGTCGAGCACGAGGAGATGGTCGCAGACCATGTCCCAGGCGTCGATATCGCGCTTGCGGCGAACGGCGTCCGGCGAAAGCTTCGCCTGCATCTCCTCGGCGAAAACGCGGTAGCGCACGGCCTGGGCTGCGTCGATTTCCGTGACCGAACGGGCGATGCGTGTTTCGAGATTGCCGATGCGGCCGAGCACATCCGTACCCGAGCGGCCCGCGGCCGGGGCCGTCTTCTGGAGAATCTCTGCCGGTGCGATGGTCTGGGCGAGGTCGAGCGTCATGGCAGTGTACCCGTCAAACGAAACTTCGCGGTTTTAACCACGATTCTGCAACAAGATAATGACGCAAGGCCTGCTTGGATAGCGAAAAGCCGTAAGCCGGCGAAGATCAGGCGGATGCGCGCCGGGCGAGGCGGGCGATTTCCGCAATCAACTGAACGGGATCGGCGGGCTTGGCCAGCACGGCATCGGCGCCTGTCGCCAGAAGCTCCTCGTGCAGCCCCGTCCGGCTGTCCGCCGTCAGCACGACAACCGGCAGGCGGGCATTGCCGTAATCGCACCGCACGATGCGGGTGATCATCTCCTTGCCCTCGCCGCCGGGCATGCCGAGATCGGTGAGGATGAGATCGGCGGCAAAGGGTCCTGCATCCGTCGCCCCCGCAAGCGCGGAGACAAGGGCCGGATAGTCCGGCACATGGCGTACGATATGGCCGGCCCGCTCGAGCACCGAGCGCACCAGCATGGCATTGACCGGATCGTCTTCGGCGAGAAGGATGCGCGCACCCGTCGGGGCTGCCTCTACCGGCTCGGCGGCGGAGGGCGGCAGATCCTTCAGGATCGGGCGATTGTCGTTGATCGCATCGCGCACCTCGATGCCCTTCATGCGGCCGCGCAGCACCTCGACCAGCGAGCGTTCGCGCAGAGGTCGGATGAGCCAGGAATCGTAGCCTTCGCCATTGCCGATCGCGCGGCCGCTGCGCTCCTCCGGATTGACGAGATAGATCCGGCGCGCACGGCTGTCGCGGAACATCGCAATGTCGGCAAGCTCCCGGCGAAACACGCCGGCAAGGCGGTTGTCGACGATGATGTCGGTCAGCTCGACCCGCTTGCCGGCAAGGCCTTGGGCAAGGTCGAGCGCCTCGTCGAGACCTGTCGCCAGATGGCAAGTGCCGCCGAGCGCAGCGATGGTACGCACCAGCGCCCTGGAGGCCGGGCCGGCGGGCGCCAGAAGGAAGACCACGCTGCCCTTCAGAACGCCCTTGCGCGCACCGCCCGCACCCGCGACCTTGTGCGGACGATCGACCGGCATGCGGATGGTGAAGGTACTGCCCTTGCCGGGCGTGCTTTCAAGCGTCAGCGCACCACCGGCCTCACTGAGGATGCGGGCAGAAATGGCAAGGCCAAGGCCGGTGCCGCCGCTGCGCTGGGCGGCACTTCCGGTCTGCTCGAACTCATGGAAGATACGTGCCTGTTCCTCGGCATTCATGCCGGGCCCGCTGTCAGTGACGCGGATGATAACGGCGCCGCGATCGAGCGTGGTTTCCAGAAGGACACCACCCGTGTGGGTGAATTTCACCGCATTGCCGACGACGTTGTAGAGCACCTGGCGCAGGCGCGGCGCATCATAGAGGAGAAGGCCCGGCACGTCGGGCGAAACGTAGGAGCCGATCTCGATACCCTTTTCGTGGGCACGATGGGAGAGCATTTCCACGACGCTTTCCAGCATCGGCCGGACCGGCTCTTCCGAGGGGCGCAGCTGGAAGCGGCCAGCCTCGATGGTGGAAAAGTCGAGAAGATCATCGACGAGCTGGACGAGCGCGTGGCCGGACTGGCGCATGCCGGCAAGGTAGTTCTTCTGCTCGGCCGTCAGCCGTGTCTGGCCGATGAGATGCGACATGCCGAGGATGCCCGACAACGGCGTGCGGATCTCATGGCTGACGGTGGCGAGCAGGCGGGACTTTGCCGCGCTCGCCTCCTCGGCGCGCTGGCGGGCGCGCTCGCGCTCACCCTCGGCACGGCGCTCTTCGGTGACATCACGGGCAATGGAATGCACGACGAGATCGCCGGATACGGGATCGCGCACCGTGACATCGTGCCAGGAATAGATGCGTTTGCCCGCCGGGCCCTCGACATCGACGTCGTAGCGATGGGCGATGGCCTGTGAGCGGAAGGTGAGGCCGAGCCCCTCGCAGGTTCGCCCGACGACCTCGCTTGCACCCGTCAGGTCGCTGAGAACGGCATTGGCGCTGAGAATGCGGCCATCGAGCGCGCGCATGACGACGATGTCGCCGAGCACGTCATGGATGGCGGAGAGGATTTCAGAGGTCTCGCTACGCTCCCAGGAGCGGTCATGTGTCGTCTCGATGCCGGATGCCGGTCGATGCGCGCGCAAGAGGAAGACCCCACCGGCAATACCGGCCAGGCCGAGCACGACAGCGGCGATGTAGAACCCGGCGGCAATGCCGGTGGCCAGCACGAACGCACCGAACAGCAGGCCGACGCCGGCGACCATGCTGCGGACCATCGCATGGCTTTCCGGCTCGGACTTGGGGGCGGGCACCGTCGCCGCAACGGCTTGCGGATCGGCCGCCGCATCCGTCTGTGTGCGTGTACGGCCGGAAGGGCGCGGCGCTTCGACAAATTCGGCCTTGAGCCGGTCTTGTAGCTTCACAGGTTCGCTCATGACCGTCCGCATAACACGCGGACCGTTCAAATCGGCTTCAGCAAGTCGTTCGAATTTTAACGATCGCGCCGGCGCAGCAGGAGGAGTTCATCGAGGATGACCAGTGCAGCGCCGATGGTGATGAACGTGTCGGCGAGGTTGAACACCGCGAAGGACCAGGTTTCCGTATAGAAAAGCACGTAGTCGATGACGTAGCCGAAGATGACCTTGTCGATGATGTTGCCGAAGGCGCCTGCGATGATGAAGGCATAACCGGCATGGGCGACGCCCCGCGCCTTCGGCGTCTGGCGCCAGAGCCACACGACGAAGCCGACGACGAAGAGCCGCAGCGCGATGATGAACCAGGTCTCCATGCCCGAGAGCATCGAGAAGGCGACGCCGTAGTTGTAGGTGCGGTAGAGCGCCAGCATCGGCATCACATGCACCGCTTCCTGGAAGGGAAGCCACATCTCGACGGCGAACTTCACCACCTGGTCGACGGCGAGCGCCAGGAGGATGACGACGACGACAGGTATCGGCCGGGACATCAGCGGAATGCGTTCGCTCATGCGCGGGCTTCCAGCGTCAGCAGGTGACGGCGGGCTTCGAAGAGCATGATGCCGGTGGCGATGGCAAGATTGAGCGAATCGGCGCGGCCAGCCTGCGGGATGCGGGCAAGCGCATCCGCTGCCCGGGCCAGCTCGTCCGGCAGGCCGGATTGCTCGTTGCCCATCAGGAGAACGACGGGTTTCTTCCTGTAATCGATGGTGCGGTAATCGACGGCGCCGGCAAGGTGGGTCGCGACGACCTCGACACCCGCCGCCTTCTTCCAGGCGAGGAAGTCGGCAACGTTCGTCTTGACCAGCGGCACGGCGAAGACCGAGCCCATCGTAGCGCGCACGGTCTCCATCGAGAACGGATCGGTCGCCTCGCCGACGAGGATGACGCCGCTTGCGCCCGCCGCATCTGCCGTGCGGATGATCGTTCCAAGATTGCCGGGATCGCGCACCCGGTCGAGCGCGACATAGGTTTCGCCGGTCTGCGGCTTCAGGTCCCGGAGAGGCGTCCAGCGCTGGGTGAAGATGCCGACGACCATCTGCGGATTGTCTCGTCTGGTGATCGAGGCCAACACCTTCTCGCTGACTTCCAGCACCAGTCCGCCGCGCGCCACCGTCTTCGTCGCGCACTGCACGACCTGGGGCTTTTCCTTGACGTTCTTGGCATAGACCAGCGTCCGGATCTCGAAGCCGAGCTCCAGCGCGTCGATGACCAGCTTCAGGCCTTCCGCCATGAAACTTTTCGTCTCGTCGCGGTCCTTCTTGTTGGCGAGCGCCTTGATGTCCTTGACGATCGGGTTCGAAAGGCTCGTCACCTCCTTCACCTGGCCGACACGGCGCGTGGGAGAATGATCGTGGCTCATGCGCTGACCCATCGGCTGAAGAGGGAGGTGGAGAGCGCACGTCCGGCATCCCTGCCGTCAGGGCCGCTCTCGCGTATGACGAGCTCGCCCGATTCCACTGTGCCGCCGGCACCGCGCATGGTCTCGCGCATCAGTTCGTGGATGGAGTAGAAGCTCGCGCGGATCGAATAGGCCGTCAGCACGAGACCGATCGCCTTGGGCGACAGGATTTCCCGGCAGACGTCCAGCATCAGCGGCAGATGGTCGAAGAGGTGCCAGACCTCGCCGTTCGGGCCGCGGCCGAATTTCGGCGGATCGGTCAGGATGATGTCGTATTTGCTGCCGCGGCGCTCCTCGCGCTGGATGAACTTCATCGCATCCTCGCAGATCCAGCGGATCGGCAGCTTTTCCATGCGGCCGAGCGTCTGATTCTCGCGCGCCCAGCCGATCGCCTTCTTGGAGGCATCGACATGGGTGACTTCCGCACCGGCGCTGGCGGCGACCAGCGAGGCGACGCCGGTATAGCCGAAGAGGTTGAGCACCTTGACGGGCCGGCCGGCCGTTTCGACCTTCTCCTTCATCCAGCTCCAGTGGGCGAGCTGTTCCGGGAAGACGCCGACATGGCGGAAGGCGGTGAAGCGGCCGTGGAAATCGACGCCGAGCAAGTGCATCGGCCAGGTCTCGCCGAGCGCGGCCTTGGGGAATTTCCAGCGCCCCATGCCGTCCTCGTCCGTATCGCCGGTGAAAAGCGCGTCCGCCTTGTCCCAGATGCCCGGGAGGCTGCATTGCCAGAGCGCCTGCGCTTCCGGCCGCACGATGCGGTAAGGGCCGTATTGTTCGAGCTTTTCGCCGGCGCCGCTGTCGATCAGGCGATACTGGTCGGAGCCCGCGGTTTCCAGGATGACCGGCACGCGCTCGGCCGGCTTTTCGCCCTCGCGGCGCATCAACGGGCGTGCCGGCGCCTCGGGAGCCGAGCGCGGCTCCCTCTTCGGCGGGGCGGAGGCCTTTGCGGCCGGGACCTTCTCGACGCGCGCCCTGGCGGGCGCGGCGGGGCCGCTCTTCGGCCGGCGGTGTCTGTCCTTCACGATCGATCGTCCGTCGTCGGTTGAATTTCTTGCCGGCAATGCCGGAAAACAAGCGGTCCCCATACCATCCCTCCCCCACTTGGCAAAGCGCTTTCCGATTGCGATAGTTTTGCTTCAATGAAGGAGGATCGATCATGGACATGTCCGGCGAAGAACGCATTGCTGCCCCGCGCGAGGCCGTCTGGGCGGCACTCAACGATCCGGATGTACTGAGGGCCTGTATCCCGGGCTGTCAGTCGCTCACCATGAAATCACCGAACGAGCTGGAAGCCACCGTGAAGATCAAGATCGGCCCCGTCTCTGCCAGCTTCAGCGGCGAAGTGACGCTGTCGAACCTCAACCCGCCCGAGAGCTACACGATCTCCGGCGAAGGCAAGGGCGGCATTGCGGGTTTTGCCAAGGGCGGCGCGGATGTGCGGCTCACCGAGGACGGCGACGGCACGATTCTCGCCTATGACGTCAAGGCACAGATCGGCGGCAAGCTCGCGCAGCTCGGCTCACGTCTCATCGATTCGACGTCGAAGAAGCTCGCGACGCAATTCTTTGCCGATCTCGGCACAAAGCTGAACGGGGGCGCGGCCTGACGCGGGAAGCGCCTACTTCCCGGAAACCGGCAGCATTGCCTGCGAGGCGATGGCCTCGGCGCGCGTCTTGTGCTTTTCCGCCTCGCCGTGCCACTTGACGGCTTCGCTCGCCTCGATGCGGGCACGCTTGCGGTATTTGCCCTGGGTGAACCAGGTGGCGAGCGAGCCGATCACCAGGCCGAAGATCACCGCGAGGAAGAGATAGACGAAGAACGGCGCGGTGACGGAGAGCACGCTGTCTTCCGGCCGGAACGGATTGAGCGCCAGCGTCACCGATTGCCGGTTCGCCACCGACAGCACGATCAGCACGATGCCGATCGGGATGAGCACGAGGATGTTGACTACTCTCTTGATCATGGCGTCACCTTTCTGGCGCAAGGCGCCGGTCGGGCGCCCGCGCTTTAGTCGTCCTGGTCGGCCTGGCCGGGGTTCAGCCGCTCGCGCAGCTCCTTGCCGGTCTTGAAGAAGGGAACCCACTTCTCCTCGACGAAGACCGCATCGCCCGTGCGCGGGTTGCGCCCCGAGCGAGAAGGGCGGTTCTTGACGGAGAAGGCGCCGAAGCCGCGCAGCTCCACCCGGTTTCCGCCGGCGAGCGCATCGGTGATCTCATCGAGCACCGCGTTGACGATGTTCTCGACGTCGCGGTGGTAAAGGTGGGGATTGCGCGCGGCGACAATCTGAACCAGTTCCGACTTGATCACAGTATCCCCCTCAAAAATTCTTGTTTTTCAATCGCGATCAACCTGCCAAACCGAGACCAGACCGTCAAGAAACAACTTTTCGCCGGTCAGCTTTTCGATCGTCGGTTGAAAGTCGAGCGGCAGGCCGAGAATGGAGCGAGCAAAGTCGCGCAGACTGGCGCCCATGAAGGAGAAGCCCGAGCGGTTCGTCGATCGATAATCCACGAAGGGAAGATCGGCCGATACCTTGCGCTCTTCGAGATAGGCGCGAATCTCTTCAGGACCGCCGAGCTGGTCGACGAGCTTGGCGGCAAGCGCCTGGCGACCCGTGAAGATGCTGCCGTCGGCAAGGCGCAGCACCTCGGCGCGCGGCAATTTGCGGCGCTCGACGACGAGGTCGACGAACCAGTCGTAGCTGTCCATCACCATGGCGCGGATCATCGTCTTGGCCTCCTCGCTGGCCGGATGGAACGGCGAGGGTTCGGCCTTCAGAGGTGCGGATTTGATCTCCTCGAGCGAGACCCCGATCTTGTCCATCAGTTCCTTCATCTGCGGATACTGGAAGAGCACGCCGATCGAGCCGGTGATCGAGCTTTCGCCCGCGATGATCGTGTCGCCGGCCGTCGCGATCATGTAACCGGCGGAAGCAGCGAGCGTGCGCACGTCGGAGACGACGGGCTTCTTTTCCGCCACCTTGCGCAGCGCCTTGAAGATCACCTCGCCGCCATAGGTGGTGCCGCCGGGCGAGGAGATCGTCACGACCAGCGCCTTCGCCCGATCGTTGCGGGCGATGCGGTCGAGGCGTTCCAAGAGTTCGGCATCGTCCTGGATGATGCCGGTGATGCTGACGCGGGCGATATGGTCGCGTGCGCCGCTATCCGGCCAGCGCCAGGCGGCCGCGGCGAAGACGGCAAAAAGCGCTATCCCGATGGCGGCGATGCGCCAGAAGGTCAGCTTGCGGCGGAGCTGCCGGCGGTCGGCGATGGCGGAGTGATCCATTCCCTGTCCCTAATTCTGGTGGCCGCCCGGTTGCGGGGTGGCTTGCCGAAGGCCCTATCGATATGGCATTCCAGACGCAAATGGCAATTCGTCGCTGAACTTTCCTGGGCAGACATTGTTTGTTGAGGAATAATCGCCATATGGGGCCCGTTATCGACAGGACCCCTCGTTTCGCAGCGAAGGCCATATCGGCACTCTATCTTGCAGGCACAATGCTGGACACCGTGACAGAAGCACCGTCGGGTGCACAGGGCGTAGGCGCTTCCGCCGAGGCTTACCGCCTCGCGACGCGGCATTCTGCCCGCGTGCGCTTCCTGAAGGTCGCCCTGCCGGTCGCCGCCATCGTCATCGGCGTCATCTTCGTCATCGTCTCCATCGTGCGCACCTATGTTCCGTCCAACCTGCAGGTGGAAAGCGCCACCATCGAGGACGGCAAGATCGTGATGCGCAATCCGGCGATTTCCGGCCGCAACAAGGATGGCGTCAGCTACTCCATGAAAGCCGAGCGCGCACTTCAGGACATGAAGCAGCCGGACGTGCTGACGCTGGAAAACATCAAGGCGAAGGTGCCGGTCAACGAAAGCACGATTGCTGAAGTCGTCGCCGCCACCGGGGTCTACGACCGTGGCAAGAACCTGCTCGACATGATCGCCCCCTTCACCATCAGCCTCAGCACCGGCCTCGAAGCCGCCTTCCGCTCCGCCCATCTCGATATCGACGGCGGCAACATGTCGACGCAGGAGCCGGTTTCCATCCGCTCGCGCGAAGCATCCATTGTTGCGCAGTCGCTGAGAATGACGGATAAAGGCCGGATCGTCGTCTTCGAGGGCAAGGTCGTCGTCGACGTCGACCCCGCCGCCATCCGCAACCGAGAAAAGTAAGAGCGCCATGTTCGCCACTCTCTCCGCCCCGCTCCGGGCCGCCAGCATCTCCGTTCTTGCCGCAAGCCTCGCGCTGATCTCGGTTCCCGCGGGCGCCCAGCAGACGTCGAGCCGCATGAAGGGCATGCAGCTGTCGAACGACAAGCCGATCCAGATCCAGAGCGACAAGCTCGAGATCCGCGACCAGGAGAACAAGGCCGAGTTTTCCGGCAATGTGAAGGTCGTGCAGGGTACGACCACGCTGCAGGCGGGCAAGATGGTCGTCTACTACGCTGCCGGCGGTGGCGGTTCGGTGGCCAGCGGCGATGCGGACATCGAGAAGATCGACGTTTCGGAAAAGGTCTACCTGAAATCCGGCACGCAGGAAGCGACAGCCGACACCGGCACGTTCAACCTCGTCAACGAGACCCTGCTTCTCAAGGGCGAGAAGGTCGTTCTGTCGGAGGGCAAGAACGTCTTCGTCGGCTGCCAGCTGACCGTGACCATGCGCACGGGCGAGGCCAAGCTCGACGCCTGCGGCGGCCGTGTCATGATCCAGCTCGACCCCAAGTCCCGCAAGACCACGAACTGATATAGCGCCCGAACCGTGTCCTCCTCTTTGCTCTCCCGTCTGACGCGCCGCCCAAGGAAGGCTGCGCCGGAGCCCCAGCGCAGCGCCGATCTTTCGCGCTACGACGGGACCCTCATTGCCCGCGGGCTGACCAAGAGCTATCGCGACCGCTGTGTCGTCAACGGCGTGTCGCTCGTCGTGCGCCGCGGCGAGGCCGTCGGCCTGCTCGGCCCGAACGGTGCAGGCAAGACGACCTGTTTCTACATGATCACCGGTCTCGTGCCTGTCGATGTGGGCTCGATCGAGATCAACGGCAACGACGTCACGACCATGCCGATGTATCGGCGCGCGCGTCTCGGCGTCGGCTATCTGCCGCAGGAAGCCTCGATCTTTCGCGGGCTGACGGTGGAGGAGAACATCCGGGCGGTTCTGGAAGTGCACGACAAGGACAAGGCCCGGCGCGAGCAGAAGCTCGACAGCCTGCTTGCCGAATTCTCGATCTCGCACCTGCGCAAGTCGCCGGCCATCGCGCTGTCGGGCGGCGAGCGGCGACGTCTCGAAATTGCCCGGGCTCTTGCGACCGACCCGACCTTCATGCTGCTCGACGAACCCTTTGCCGGTGTCGATCCGATTTCCGTCGCCGACATCCAGGCGCTGGTGCGCCATCTCACCTCGCGCGGCATCGGCGTCCTCATCACCGACCACAATGTGCGCGAGACGCTGGGCCTCATCGACCGCGCCTATATCATCCATGCCGGCGAAGTGCTGACCCATGGCCGGGCGAACGATATCGTCGCCAATCCGGATGTGCGCCGCCTCTATCTTGGCGATAATTTCAGCCTCTGACGCAAACCCCATGCGTGATCGCTGCGATTTTCACCAAGTTCGCGGCTGGCGCTTGACCAAACCCATCAAAAAAGCAATTTTTGGGCCAGTTGGATTTCGCCTCCTGGATCCTGTCGGTCGGAGGCTGCTTTTCCGGGGAGTAGAGCGTCCGCATGGCACTCGCAGCCAGCCTTTTCCTGCGCCAGAACCAGTCGCTGGTGATGACCCCCCAGCTCATGCAGTCCATCCAGCTTCTGCAGATGACTCATGTCGAGCTCAACCAGTTTATCGCGCAGGAAGTCGAAAAGAATCCGCTCCTGGAGATCGCCTCCGGTGAGGAGGGCGCGCGGGAAAACGAACGCGGCAGCGAGGATTATGCCTTGCCGAGCGAAGATCGCGGCCATGCAGAAGGCAGCAGCGGCGAAGAAGGCTTCCAGCCGGATCTTTATGACAACGCGACCAGCGGCAGCGCCGGTAGCGCGCCCGAAACGCTTGACGGCGGCCTCGAAAACATCTTTCCCGACGATGCCGGCCCCCGCGCCGCCGACGCGCCGGAGCTCATCGGCCAGTGGAAATCCATGCCTGGCGGCGGCGAGGACAGCAAAGGTTACGACCTCGATGACTTCGTGGCGACCCGCAAGACGCTGCGCGATGTGCTGAACGAGCAGATTCCCTTCATCCTTCCCGATGCAGTCGATCGACTGGTCGCCCAGTATCTCGTCGACCAGCTCGACGAGGCCGGCTATCTCCAGGGCAGCACGGCCGAGACGGCGTTGCGCCTCGGCAAACCGGTGGCTGACGTCGATCGCGTGCTCTACCGCCTGCAGGAACTCGATCCGCCCGGTGTCTTTGCCCGCTCGCTCAGCGAATGCCTCGCCATCCAACTGAAGGCGAAGGACCGGCTCGATCCGGCCATGGCCGCGCTCGTCGACAACCTCGAACTGCTCGCCCGACGCGATTTCGCAACACTGAAGAAACTCTGCGGCGTCGGCGAGGAGGACCTCATCGACATGCTGGCGGAAATCCGCAAGCTCGATCCCAAACCCGGCACGCGCTACGAGAACAGCGCCTCGGAGGCCGTGGTGCCTGATATCGTCGTGCGCGCTGCACCGGACGGAACCTGGCATGTCGAGCTCAATGCCGACACACTGCCGCGCGTGCTCGTCAACCGCGACTATTACGCCTCCGTCTCCAGCCGTACGCGCCGCGACAGCGCAGATGCCGGCTTCCTCAACGAATGCCTGCAGACAGCCAACTGGCTGACGCGCAGCCTCGACCAGCGCGCCCGCACCATCATGAAGGTGGCGACCGAGATCGTGCGCCAGCAGGATGCCTTCCTGATGTACGGGGTCGACCACCTGCGCCCACTGAACCTGAAGACGGTCGCCGAGGCGATCAAGATGCACGAATCGACGGTGAGCCGCGTCACCTCGAACAAGTACATGCTGACGCCGCGCGGGCTCTTCGAGCTGAAATATTTCTTCACGGTCTCGATCGGCTCGGCGGAAGGCGGTGATTCCCATTCGGCCGAAAGCGTGCGCCACCGCATCCGCACCATGATCGCCCAGGAGCAGCCCGACGCGGTGCTCTCGGACGACGATATCGTCGATGTCCTGCGTCAGGGCGGCGTCGACCTTGCCCGCCGCACCGTGGCAAAATACCGCGAGGCGATGAACATCCCCTCCTCCGTGCAGCGGCGGCGGGAAAAGCGGGCGCTGGCCAAAGCCGCCGCGTCGTGAAGCAAAGCCGGGATATCAGGCCTTTGCGTATGACAGACGTTAAGATTGCGTGAACTCGGGAATTGACTTCGTTAACGGGACGGGCTAATGCGCGCCCCACTTCCGAAGGGAAGGCAGACCGGAATTCCAGATATATCCCCGCTTTTCTGGAGTGTGCGATGCAAAAAACAGCGCATGCGTGAAACGCTTGGAACGTGGATAAGGTTGGAATAGACTGTTGCACGCAAATCACGAAAGAGAGGAAACCTCCATGAGTGTGCGTGTATCCGGTAAACATATGGAAATCGGCGAAACTTTCCGTCAGCGCATTGAAGAGCAGGTCGGAGAGGCCGTAACCAAATATTTCGACGGAGGATATTCGAGCCAGGTTACCGTGGAAAAAGCGGGGTCGCGGTACAGTGCCGATTGCAAGGTACACCTCGATACCGGCATGGCCTTGCAGGCAAACGGCGAAGCGAACGATCCCCTGGCGGCCTTCCAATCGGCGTCGGAACGGATCGAGAAGCGCCTGCGTCGGTACAAGCGCAAGCTCAAGGATCACCACAACGGCAATGGTCACGATGCCTTTGCAGAAGTGGCATACACGGTGATGGATTCGGTCCCCGAGGAAGACGACGAGCTTCCCGAGGACTACGCGCCGACCATCGTTGCGGAAAGCACGAAGAAACTGCGGACCATGTCCGTCGCCAGCGCCGTCATGGCGCTCGACTTGACGGACGATCCGGTTCTTCTTTTCCGCAGTGCAGGCTCGGAGCAGCTCAATATCGTCTACCGACGCAACGACGGCAATATTGGCTGGATCGACCCAGCCAATATCAAAGGCTGAGTGACGGGAGCGTGGCGCCGGGACGGGCGCCACGCCTCTTCAAACCTTCACCCAGCGCACGAGGACAAAAGCATGGCATTGGCAGGTTTGCTGCAGCAGAGTGCGATTATTCCGGCGATGAAGGCCAACTCCAAGAAGCAGCTGCTTCAGGAACTGGCGACAAAAGCGGCAAAGATCACCGGGCTTCCGGAACGCGAGATTTTTGACGTCATCCTTCAGCGCGAGCGGCTCGGTTCGACCGGCGTGGGCAATGGCATCGCCATCCCGCACGGCAAGCTGAAGGAGCTTTCGCAGATCACCGGCCTCTTCGCGAGGCTCGAAACCCCCGTCGACTTCGAGGCATTGGACGACCAGCCGGTCGACCTCGTCTTCCTGCTTCTGGCCCCGGAAGGTGCCGGCGCGGATCACCTCAAGGCCCTCTCGCGCATCGCCCGCGTGCTGCGCGATCCGGCCATGGTTGCCAAATTGCGCGCCTCCGACAGCGAGAGCGCCATCTATGCCTGCCTCAGCGAGGAGCAGGCATCGAACGCGGCCTGACATTTTCTAGAATGGGCACGAAAAAACCGGCGGTTTTGCGACCGCCGGTTTTTCTTTGTCCTGTCGGTCCTGATCAGGCCTGTGCGGTGCTTGCATCACCGGCGGGCGCCTTCGGGCCGCCCTTGGAAACGCCGACCATGGCCGGGCGCAGCACGCGTTCGCCGATGACGTAACCGTCCTGCACGACCTGCACGACCGTGTTGTTGGCGACATCAGCGTTCGGCACTTCGAACATGGCCTGGTGGAAGTTCGGGTCGAACTTCTCGCCGATCGGGTCGAGCTTGCGCACGCCGTGGCGTTCGAGGGCGGCGAGCATGGAACGCTCGGTCATCTCCACACCCTCGGCCAGTGCCTTCAGACCGGCATCTTCCGTGGTCTGGGCATCGGCCGGAATGGCGTCCAGCGCGCGGCGCAGATTGTCCGACACGGCCAGCATGTCGCGGGCAAAGCCGGCGACGGAGTAGGACTTGGCATCCTTCACGTCGCGTTCGGTGCGGCGACGCAGGTTGTCCATCTCGGCGGCGAGACGCAGGTACTTGTCCCTGAGATCGGCATTTTCCGCGCGCAGCGCATCGACCGGATCCGGCTCTGCCGGATCGCCCGCCTCTTCCGGCGCAAACGTGTCGGCGGCAAGAATGTTCTCTACCGCTTCGTCAGGTCCATGGTTCTTGTTCTCGTCGGTCATGACGTACTCCGAATTCCATCTTGTAAGGGTTTGGGCCCGATATCGAGCTTTGATCCCGAAAAATCAAGGGCTGATGCCCGGTTTGCAGGCCGTCAGCGTGAAAGCCGCGAGATCAGCTGGGCGGTGTAGTCCACCATCGGCACGATCCGGGAATAGTTGAGCCGCGTCGGCCCGATAACGCCGACGGCGCCGACGATCTTGTCGTCACCGTCGCGATAGGGGGCGACGATCAGCGAGGAACCGGACAACGAGAAGAGCTTGTTTTCCGAGCCGATGAAGATACGCACGCCCGGCCCCGTCTCGGCCAGGTTCAGGAGCTCGATCAGGCTGTCCTTGCGCTCGAGGTCGTCGAAGAGCATGCGCAGGCGATCGATATCCTCGGCGCCGGCGAGCCCCTCCAGGAGGTTCGCCCGGCCGCGCACGATGAGCCGCGTCGGCTTGCCCTCATCGAAACCACCGGACCAGACCATCAGCCCGCGCTCGACGAGGTCCTGCGACAGCTTGTCCAGCTCGCCGCTGATTTCTCCGCGCAACCGCTGCAGCTGGGCGCGCGCCTCCAGCAGCGTGTTGCCGGCAAGGTGGGCGTTGAGAAAATTGGCGGCCTCGGTGAGCTGCGAACTCGTGACGCCCGCCGGAAGCTCGATGATGCGGTTCTCCACCAGGTCGTGATCGCCCACCAGCACGACGAGCGCCTTGGTCGGCTCCAGCCGGATGAACTCGACATGTTTCAGGATGGCGTCGTTCTTTGTGGTGATGACGAGGCCGGCCCCGCGCGACATGCCCGACAGCGCCTGGCTCGCCTCGTTCATCATGGTCTCGACGGCGGTGTGCTTCTGGCCGTGCGGGCGCACATGACGCTCGATCGAGGCGCGGTCCTCCGACGAAATGTTGCCCACCTGCATGAAGGCATCGACGAAGAAGCGCAGGCCAAGCTGCGTCGGAAGGCGTCCGGCGCTGATATGCGGCGAATAGATGAGGCCGAGTTCCTCAAGATCGCTCATCACATTGCGCACGGAGGCCGGCGAGAGCGACATGGGCAGAATGCGCGACAGGTTGCGCGAGCCGAGAGGCTCGCCGCTTTCCAGATAGCTTTCGACGATACGGCGGAAGATTTCGCCCGAACGCTCGTCGAGCGCTGCCTGACTGTCAGGACCCGGAGATTTCTTCAAAACCATCTTTCCGCTGCAAACCCTGTTATCCGACAGGAATATAGTGATTTCGCAAGAGAGCGCAAAACGGATTTTCCCGCCGCGATTTTCCGCCGCAAGGCGCCAAAACACAAGCCTTGCGCCGCGCTGCCATTCCCTCGCCCGGCGATCTGGTCTAAAGCAGCTTCCCAGATAATTCAGACAGGAGTTCGCAATGCGGCCGTCCGGCAGAAAAACCGACCAGATGCGCAAGGTTTCCTTCGAGCGCAATATTTCCAAACATGCCGAAGGCTCCTGTCTCGTCAAGTTCGGCGACACGCATGTGCTCGTCACGGCCAGCCTTGAAGACAAGACGCCGCCATGGCTGCGCAACAGCGGCAAGGGCTGGGTCACCGCCGAATACGGCATGCTGCCCCGCGCCACCGGCGACCGCATGAGGCGTGAAGCCGCTGCCGGCAAACAGGGCGGCCGCACGCAGGAAATCCAGCGCCTCATCGGCCGCTCGCTGCGCGCCGTCGTCGATCTCGAAGCGCTCGGCGAGCGCCAGATCACCGTCGACTGCGACGTCATCCAGGCTGACGGCGGCACGCGCACGGCGTCCATTACCGGCGCCTGGATCGCCCTTCACGACTGCCTGAAGTGGATGGAAGCCCGCAACATGATCAAGGTGGAGAAGGTCCTGAAGGACCATGTCGCCGCGATCTCCTGTGGCATCTTCGCCGCCCAGTCGGTCATCGACCTCGACTATCTCGAGGATTCCGCCGCGGAGACCGACGCCAATTTCGTCATGACCGGTTCGGGCGGTATCGTCGAAATCCAGGGCACCGCCGAGGGCAAGCCGTTCACGGAGGAGGAGTTCTCCAGCCTGATGGCGCTTGCCCGCGCCGGCATCGCCGATCTCGTCACCCTGCAGAAGCAGGCTGTCGCCTGAGACAGGTTTCGTCATGACCGCCGCGATCGAAGGCATTCTCGAAACCGCGCTCTACGCGGACGACCTCGACGCGGCGGAAGCCTTCTATGGCGGCATCCTGGGATTGGAAACGATCACGCGGCAGGCGAACCGCCACGTCTTCTTCCGCTGCGGCGCCGGTGTGCTCCTGATCTTCAATCCTGCCGAAACCGTGCATCCGCCGCCGCCCCACGCCTTTCCGGTGCCGGTGCATGGCGCGAAGGGCCCGGGCCATGCCTGTTTCCGCGTGCCCGGCCCGGCGCTTGATTTCTGGGTGAAAAAGCTCGAAGAAGCCGGCATCGCCATCGAAGCGGACTTCTGCTGGCCGAACGGCGCCCGCTCCATCTATTTCCGCGACCCTGCCGGCAACAGCCTCGAATGTGCCGAACCGGGCCTCTGGAACATCGCTTGAGGATTTTCATGCGCAAGCTCGACACCAAGACGATCGTCGTCGCCAGCCACAATGCCGGAAAGATCCGCGAGATCGAAGACCTGATCGGCCCGTTCGGCTTTTCTGCCAAATCCGCCGCCGAACTGAAATTCGAGGAGCCGGACGAAACCGGCACGACCTTCGAGGAGAACGCGACGATCAAGGCGCTTGCCTCGGCAAAGGCCTCGGGCCTTCCCGCCCTGTCGGACGATTCCGGTCTCGTCATCGACGCACTCGACGGCGCGCCGGGCGTCTACACGGCAAACTGGGCGGAAAAGGAAGACGGCACGCGTGACTTCGCCATGGCTATGGAGAAGGTGGAGAAGGCGCTTGCCGACAAGGGCATCACCGAAACCAGGGGCCGCACGGCGCGCTTCGTTTCCGTGCTGTGCCTTGCCTGGCCCGATGGCCATACCGAACTCTTTCGCGGCGAAGTGGAAGGCCACGTCGTCTGGCCACCACGCGGAACGCAAGGCTTCGGCTACGATCCGGTCTTCCGGCCGGACGGCTATGAGACGACCTTCGGCGAGATGAGCGCAGAAGAAAAGCACGGCTGGAAGCCGGGGGATGCGGCCGCACTGTCGCACCGCGCCCGTGCCTTCAAGCATTTCGTCGAAACCTGCCTGAAGGCTTGAGGCGCGATGACGGCGGTGCCCTTCGATATCCGGCCGAGCATGAGAGCGGACCTTTCCGACCCCGGTTTCGGCATTTATGTGCACTGGCCGTTCTGTGCCGCCAAATGCCCCTATTGCGACTTCAACAGCCATGTGCGCCACCAGCCGGTCGATCAGCCGCGCTTCGTGCAGGCCTTCCTGAAGGAGATGGCGACGATGCGCCGCCTCACCGGCTCGCGCAGCGTCACCAGCATCTTTATGGGCGGCGGCACGCCCTCGCTGATGGCACCGGAGACGGTGGATGCGATCCTCAACGGCATCGCCCGCCACTGGCATGTGCCTGATGGCATCGAGATCACCATGGAGGCAAACCCCTCCAGCGTCGAAGCCGATCGGTTCCGCGGCTACCGCGCGGCCGGCGTCAACCGCGTCTCGCTCGGCGTTCAGGCGCTGAACGACCGGGACCTGAAGTTTCTCGGCCGGCTGCATGACGTTGCCGATGCGCTGAAGGCGATCCGGCTGGCGCGGGACATCTTTCCGCGCATGTCCTTCGACCTCATCTACGCCCGCCCCAACCAGAGCGTCGAGGACTGGGACCGGGAGCTGAAGGAGGCCGTCTCCTACGCCGTCGATCATCTCTCGCTCTACCAGCTCACCATCGAGGAAGGCACACCCTTCTATGGCCTGCACAAGGCCGGCAAGCTGGTCGTCCCCGACGGCGAGCAGTCCGCCGTGCTCTACGAGGCGACGCAGGAGATCACCGAGCGCGAGGGCATGCCGGCCTACGAGGTCTCCAACCATGCCCGTCCCGGTTCGGAGAGCCGCCACAACCTCACCTACTGGCGCTATGGAGACTATGTGGGCATCGGCCCCGGGGCACATGGTCGCCTTACGACAGGCGGCGCAAAAATCGCCACCGCGACGGAGCGGCGGCCGGAGGGCTGGCTGGAGCTTGTCGAGGCGGAGGGCCACGGCATGGTCGACCAGGAGCTTTTGGAGCGCGAGGCGCAGGCGGACGAACTTTTGCTGATGGGGCTTCGCCTGAAGGAAGGCATCGACCTCGTCCGCTGGCAGGCGCTGTCCGGTCGCGATCCGGATCCGGATCGCGAACAGTTCCTCATCGAACACGGTTTTATCGAGCGGCTTGGCAATTCGCGGCTACGCTGCACGCCGGCCGGCATGCTGATTCTCGACGCCGTCGTGGCGGATCTCGCCTGCTGACCCTTCGGCCGTTCCAATGAAACTCCCTCACTGGAACGGCCTTTCTGGAATGTCTTTCCAACATTGTTCCGGAGGCCCGGTTCGGCACATGTCCGCCGAACTCGTACTCCCCGCCAAACCATGCGCTAAGCGTCAGAGCCGATCGGCCGGCGCTTTTCCGTGATCATGCGCAGGAGACGCCCGTCGATGGCCGCAAGGCCGACGGCGATCAGCGCCATGCCGGCAAAATGCTTCGGCGCCAGCACCTCGCCGAGAACCAGCGCGCCGAGCAGGATGGCGCTGACGGGGATGAGGAAGGTCACGAGCATCAGGTTCGTCGCACCTGCCGTGGCGAGAATGCGGAAGAAGATGACGTAGGCGAGCGCGGTGGCAAGGAAGGCAAGGCCGAACAAGGCCATCCAGGTCCCTGCCGAGGGCATGGCGAGCGTCCACGGCTTGTCGACGATCAGCGCAACCGGCAGCATCAGCACGGCGGAAGCCGTCACCTGCCCTGCGGCCGGCAGCAGCGGCGGCAGGCCCATGCGGCGGAAGCGGCGACCGAAGATACCGGCAATCGAATAGGAGACAGCGCCGCCGAGCACGGCCAGCTGCGCCAGGAGATTGGCCCCGAGGTCGGAGAGCACCGAGGGACCGATCATCAGCGCCACGCCGAGAAAGCCGACAATGACACCGACGAGGCGCCCGCCCGTCATCTTCTCGTCCGTCGTCAGGAGATGGGCGGCGATAACGGCAAAGAGCGGTGTGGTGGCGTTGAGGATGGAGGCAAGGCCACTCGCAATATGCGTCTGGCCCCAGACGATCAGCGAAAACGGAATGATATTGTTGAGCACGCCCATGCCGAGGAAGGCGAGCCACACCTCCCTGCTGCGCGGAATGGCATAGCCGGCGAGGCGCACGACCATCCAGAGCGCAAGGGCGGCAAGGCCGACGCGGGCAGTGACGATGGTGAGCGTCGGCAGCTCGCGCACGAGAATGCCGTTGAAGAGGAACGAACCGCCCCAAAGAAGCGAGAGCGCGATGAGCAGGCCCCATTCGCCTGCGGTCATATTACGGTTGGCCATCGGAACATCCTTGCGAAATTTTCTAAATCGAACGTGATGCCCGGATGTCAAAATCCGGTTTTCACGTTATAATTCCGCGGATTTCCGTGCCGTACAAACGATCATATTTCGGCTTTTCAGCAAGGAAAACTAAATCATGAGCGGCCGCCTTCCCTCCCTCTCCGGCCTGCGCGCCTTCGAAGCGGCGGCACGGCATCTGAGCGTCACGCTCGCCGCCGGCGAGCTCAATGTCACGCCCGGTGCCGTGAGCCTGCAGATCCGCGAGCTGGAGCAATCGCTTGGCGTGCAACTCTTCGAGCGGCGGCCGCGGCAGATCCGGCTGACGGAGGAGGGCGAAGGATATTTCAAGGCGATGCGCTCGGCCTTCCGCATGATGCGCGAGGCGACCGACGAATTGCTGGTCCGGGCACGATCCCCGGCAACGCTGTCGATCAGCTGCACGCCGACCTTCGCCGCCCAGTGGCTCGTGCCGCGCCTGCCGAAATTCGAGGAACGCGTGCCCGGCGCGGACATCCGCATCAGCGCCTCGAACCGTCTCGTCGATTTTGCCCGTGACGGCGTCGATATTGCGATCCGCCACGGCTTCGGCCGCTACGAAGGCCTTGTCAGCGAAAGGTTGCTTGACGACGACCTGATGCCGGTCATCGCACCGGCTCTGAAGGACAAGACCCCGCTGGATACGCCGGCGGACCTCTCCGGCCACGTACTGATACATGACGTGCACCGGCAGGACTGGCGGCTCTGGCTGGAGGCAATGGGCGTTGCCGGCATAGACGTGCAGCGCGGCCCGGTCTTCACCGACAGCAATGGCGCAATCGAAGCCGCCAAGGCCGGCGACGGCGTGGCACTGGCTCGGCTGTCGCTGGTGGCGCGCGAAGTCCAGGAGCGCCGGCTCATCGCCCCCTTTTCACGCGGCGTGACGACGGGCCTTGCCTACTACATCGTCTATCCGCCCGGCGCGCTGGACCGGCCGGCTGTCGCAGCGCTGCGGCAATGGCTGACGGAGGAGGCCCGGGCGGTGCGCGGAAACTGAGACAAGGCCGTTCAGTCGTCGAAATCTTCCATCTGCTGCCTGTAGGCCTCAAAACCCGACCGGGCGTAGGTCGCCTGCGCCTTCGGGTGATCATTCGTGTCCGTATGGAGCCAAACCCGCCGCGTCGTGCGCGCCCACACGGCACGCAGGGCAGTGTCCAGCAGGAAGGGGCCGAGGCGCCGGCCATAAGCCGCCGGAACAAGACCGAAATGGGTGAGCTCGATATCGGGCGCGGCCACGGCATCGAATTCACAAAGACCGATCGGCCGCCCCTCCTCCCGCAGGACAAAGGTTTCCGTCGAGGCGGCAGACAGGAAGAGCGCCAGGTCCTCCCGGGTCATGTTCAGGCGGGAGTCCCAACCGAGCGGCGTGCCGATTGTCCGGTACAGGGCGAGGTAATCCGGCACGGACATGCGTTCCCGCCGAAGCTCCAGGCCCGCGACGGGCGCCAGCAGGGGCTGGCCCGCCGGCGCAACGCGCTGTTCCATGTAGGTGACAAGCAATCTCATGCCGGGCCCCTCAAAGGCAGAATGCCGTGCCAACCCAGCGGCAAGCACGGCATTGGCACGGCGAAGCGGAGCAGGTCTACTCGTTGATCAGCCGCTTGAGGAGTTCGATCTCGTGGCTGAGCTTCGTGTCCCCCGAAATCAGCTCCTCGATCTTGCGCACGGCGTGCAGCACGGTCGTGTGGTCGCGTCCGCCGAAGCGACGGCCGATCTCCGGGAAGGAGCGCGGCGTCAGCGTCTTCGACAGATACATGGCGATCTGCCGCGGCTTGACGATGACGCGCGTGCGGCGGTTCGAGACCAGTTCCTGGCGCGAGACGTTGTAGTGTTTCGCCACGACGCGCTGGATGTCCTCGATACGCACCCGGCGCGGCTCGCCGGCAGCGACGAGATGGCCGAGCAGCTCGTCGACGCGCTCGATCGTAAGGTTCGGCTCGAAGGAACGGCGGAAGAGCAGCTGGTTGAAGGCGCCTTCCAGTTCCCGGCCGCTTGCCGTGATGTTGCGCGCGACGTGGCTCAGGATCTCGACCGGAATGTCGAGCGAGCCATCTTCCTGCTGCGCGGCGGCGAGGCGGCGCTTGAGGATTTCGAGGCGCATTTCGTAGTCGGGCGCTTCCATCTCGATGGCGACGCCGCCCTGGAGACGGGAACGAACCCGCGGATCGAGCGATTCCAGCTCCCACGGCGCGCGGTCGGCAGCGACCACGACCTGCTTGGCGGAATCCAGCAGCATGTTGAGCAGGTGGCAGAACTCGTTCTGGATCGAATTGCCCTGCAGGAACTGCATGTCGTCGATGATCAGGAGATCGATATTGCGCAGCGTCTCCTTCAGGGAAAGCGCATCATTGTCGCGGATCGCGGTTGCGAAGCGCCACATGAAGTATTCGGCCGTCAGATAGACGACGCGCGGATTGCGGGCGCTCGACAGGGCGCCGAGCGCGATCGCCTGCAGGAGATGCGTCTTGCCGAGGCCGACGCTGGAATGGACGAAGAGCGGGTTGAAGCGCACGGCACCGGCACCGGCTTCCGCGATCGTGCGGGCAGCGGCGAGAGCGACGCGGTTCGAAGTGCCTTCAACGAAGACATCAAACGTATAACGCTGGTCGAGCGGCGAGCCGAAGAGCGGGCTGGACTGCTGCGCGCGCGGCTGGGCGGCTGCGGAAACAGAGACCGCAGCGCTGGCGACGGGCTGCGGGCCGCTTGCCGGGCGGCGCGGCTGCGCCTGGGGCGCGACGGGTTCGGTGACTGCCGTATCCTCGGCAAGTCCGGTGCGGGCGCCGCGGGTTGCAGTGCGCACCAGGATTTCGACCTTGAGGATCTCGGCATCTTCCTGCTGGAACAGACTGGTGATGAGATCGAGATAACGATTGTTGATCCAAGATTTGAGGAACGTCGTCGGCACCGACAGGCGCACGACGCTCTTGGAAACGGAGTGGACCTTCAACCGCCCGAACCAGCTCGCAAAGACGTCCGGACCAACCTGCGCCTTCAATCGCGCGCTGACCCGTTCGAAAATCGCGTCCTGCTTCATATCGGATGGAACCCCCGCCGCCTGCACCCCTTCTTGCGGGAGCGCCTTCAGTGCATTTTCCCCATTCGCGAATGCACCAGCCGTTCTGGCCGTATTCATCTGCATCTTGCCGCCTTTCATGCGTCCTTCGCCACGTCGGCATTCCTGCCGGCGCCTTTCATGTTTGCCACCCCCCGGCCGTGCCGAGCCATCGCCCGGTCCGGGAGCTGGTGCCCCGATCATGCCGACCCCCTACATTCGGCACGAACCTGTTTCCCAAACACAATTCGGGTCCGTCGGATCCGTTGTCATGCCGGATCATCAAGCCCCGTCTGTGGCCGCGCCGCTCACTCCCTCGTCGAGCGTACGGCGGGCATGCCCTCACCATCCGGATCGTCCTCACGACCCTTGCAACCGGCGCAACCAATAGTCACAAAAACCCTCGCCAGTGTGCGGTGAGGCACCTGGGGCAAGTGTTGCCGATTGGATGATTTTACGAAGCGGAGCCGCTCCGTCACAGGGGACAAACAATCACCGCTGTCTTCATGAGACAGTCTTGTCAGCGATCATTTTAAGGCTGTGTCCGCGCCCCCTGTGGAAAGCATTTAGGCAGGATCAGGCACCAAGATCAATCACGAATTTTACGCAAAATTAAGGGGCAGCCGTTGACTCGCAAGCGCGTTCCTGACTCGGAATCGGGGGGCCAAAGGAGAATCTGTTAGGAATCAATGGCTTTGTTTTCGGGTCCTTTTCGGAACCCCCAAAAAACGAAAAAAATAAAAATTCGCTTGACTCAAATTGCTGTCAAACTCCCGCAACGAAAGGCGGAAGAACCCCACCCAACCTCCTGCAAGTAACTGAATTTAAAGGATTTTCTTCGTCACTCTTTTGACACGATCAAGCCTTGCACATTCACCATGGCCGGGTCAAAAAACCAAAGAAAAAGCCCGGCGCAAGCGCCGGGCTTTTTCTAATATTGCATAGCTCGATGGAACTATCAGGCCGACATCGTCTTCACGCGGTTCGCCAGACGCGACACCTTGCGGGATGCTGTATTGGAATGGAGCACACCCTTCGTGGCGGCGCGCATCAGTTCCGGCTGGGCAGCCTTCAGAGCGGCAGCGGCGGAAGCCTGATCGCCGGAGGCGATGGCCTCTTCGACCTTGCGGATGAAGTTGCGGACGCGCGAGCGGCGCGACTTGTTGACTGCGGTGCGCGCGGCGATCTTGCGGGTCGCCTTCTTTGCCGAGGTTGTATTGGCCATTTATGCCTCTCTTCAGAAATCTGACACAAACTCCACCCTCGCCGTGCCGGGTCACTGCGACCTGTCATCAAAGCAATTCGGGAGCAATATCGGAAAACCTTGGAATTCGGCTTTCCAAACTGTGGGCGGCGTATAGCGGGAAACCACGGCGACGTCAACGCGGATTCTGCAAGAAACGCCAACCGCGGTCTCAGCGATGCCGGAAGGCCGGCTTGCGCTTCTCGATGAAGGCCGCCATGCCCTCCTTCTGGTCTTCCGTGGCGAACAGCGCGTGGAACAGGCGGCGCTCCGCGCGCATGCCCTCGGCCAGCACGGTCTCGTAGGCGCGGCCCACCGCCTCTTTCGCCAGCATGGTGGCCGGCAGGGAGTAGCCGGCGATCTTCTCCGCCGCGGCCAGCGCCTCTTCCAGCAGCTTTTCCGGCGCCACCACACGAGCGACAAGGCCGGCGCGTTCGGCTTCGGCCGCATCCATGAGGCGGCCGGTAAGGATGAGGTCCATCGCCTTGGCCTTGCCGATGGCGCGTGTCAGGCGCTGCGTGCCACCCATGCCGGGGATGACGCCGAGCGTGATTTCCGGCTGGCCGAACTTCGCCGTCTCCGAAGCGATGATGAAATCGCACATCATGGCGACCTCGCAGCCGCCGCCGAGCGCAAAGCCGCTGACGGCGGCGATCATCGGCTTGCGGCAGGCCGCCACATCGTCCCAGCCGGCGGCAAGATCCTCCATCATGGCGTCGGCAAAGCCATAGGGCTGCATCTCCTTGATGTCGGCGCCGGCGGCAAAGGCCTTTTCCGAGCCGGTGATGACGATGGCGCCGATGCCGGCATCCGCCCCGAAGGCGGCAAGCACGCCCTTCAGCTCGTCGAGCAGCTTGCGGTTCAGCGCGTTCAGCGCCTGCGGCCGGTTGAGCGTGACGAGACCGACGCGCCCGCGCGCCTCCACCAGCAGGGTTTCATAGGTCATGGTTCTCTCCTCTGTTCTATTTCTGGCAGGCGGCGCAATGGAATGTCGATCGGCCGCTCTGCACGATGCGGCCAATCGTGCCTGCGCAGCCCGGCGTGCGGCAAGGCTCCTTCTCGCGGTCATAGACGGAAAAGGAATGCTGGAAATAGCCGAGCGAGCCGTCGGCGCGGATATGGTCGCGCAGGGTCGAACCACCCGCCTCGATGGCATCGGCGATCACCTGACGGATCGCCTCGGTCAGGTAGACGAGTTCCTTCTTCGGCTTGCCCGCAGCCGTTACCAGCGTGCCCGCCAGCCTTTCCGGCGAAAGATGCGCGCGCCAGAGGGCTTCGCAGACATAGATGTTGCCGAGGCCGGCAATATTCTTCTGATCGAGCAGAGCAGCCTTCAGCGGCGTCTGGCGGCCGCGGAACTTGGCGGCGATATAGTCGGCATCCAATGTGTTGCCGGTCGGCTCGGCGCCGAGATCGCGGAAGAAGGCGTGGGCGGCGATATCTTCCCGCCGGGCAAGGTCCATAAAGCCGAAACGGCGGGGATCGTTATAGATGACGCGGCGCTCGCCTTCCGGCGTCTCCAGATGAAACACGACATGATCATGGCGCGCGTCCTTGCTGCGGGGAATGTGGAAATCGCCGGGTGGCTCGGCACCCTCCACCCGGAAGGAGCCGGACATACCAAGATGGGCGATCACCACGTCTCCGCCGTCGATATCGATGAGCAGATACTTGGCGCGGCGGCCGAGCGAGACGACACGGCGGCCGGACACCGCCTCGGAAAAGGCCGGCGGGAAGGGGAAGCGCAGGTCCGGGCGGCGCAGCTCCGCCCGGCGGATCGTCGCTCCCTCCATGACCGGGGCAAGGCCGCGGCGCACCGTTTCCACTTCCGGCAATTCCGGCATTACGTTCTCCTTCGATTTAACCTTGAGCGCATTTGCCGCGGCGCGGCATTTCCCTCTCGGCAATCTATGTCCTATATACCCGGCGAAGCGACGGGTGCTGTGCGTGAGATAGCGCGGCCCCGGCCAATTCGCTATGGTCTTTGCGGCAATCCGGCTGCGACAGACCGGCCCATGGAGACGACGATGACGGAACAGCGCACATCCGCGGACGGCGGCATGGAAACCTCCTACGGGTTTCGCGAGGTGCCGCAGGGCGAGAAGCAGGCGCTCGTCAACGACGTGTTCCACAAGGTGGCCAAGCGCTACGACATCATGAACGACGTCATGTCCGCCGGCCTGCACCGGGCCTGGAAGGACGCGATGATCGCGAGCCTCAACCCGCGCAAGGATCCGTCCTACAGAGTTCTGGACGTCGCCGGCGGCACGGGCGACATCGCCTTCCGCATCGTGGAGGCTTCCGACAAGCTGGCCCATGCCACCGTGCTCGACATCAACGGCTCGATGCTGTCGGTCGGCGCGGACCGGGCGGCGAAGAAGGGCCTTTCCGCCAATCTCGATTTCGTCGAGGCCAATGCGGAGGAGCTTCCATTCGAGACCGGCAGTTTCGATGCCTATACGATCGCCTTCGGTATCCGCAACGTGCCGCGCATCGATGTGGCGCTGTCGGAGGCCTACCGCGTCCTGAAACGGGGCGGGCGCCTGCTCGTGCTCGAATTCTCCGAAGTGGAGATACCGCTGCTCGACACGTTCTACGAGACCTGGTCGTTCAAGGCGATCCCGCAGTTTGGCAAGATGATCACCGGGGATGCCGAGCCTTATCAGTATCTCGTGGAATCGATCCGCAAGTTCCCGAACCAGCAGGATTTTGCCGCGATGATCCGCACCGCCGGCTTCTCCCGCGTCACCTTCACCAACTATACCGGCGGCATTGCGGCGCTGCATTCGGGCTGGAAGCTCTGAGCATGGCCCCGTCCTCCTGCAAGCGGCACCGTTCCGCATGAGTATTTTCGGTGCCTATCTTCGGCTCGCCCGCGTGGGCTGGGTTCTCGTGCGCGAGGGCGTCGTCTCGGCGCTGCCGACGGAGGGCATGCCGCCGCTCGCCCGCACCGCGCATACGCTTGCCGGCCTCTTCGAACGCCGCCGGGCTTCGAAGGAGGACCGCAGCGACCGCCTCGCCCGCGCCATCGAGCGTCTCGGCCCCTCCTATGTGAAGATGGGCCAGTTCCTGGCGACCCGGCCCGACGTCGTCGGCGCCGAGATCGCGGTCGATCTCTCCGCCCTGCAGGACCGCATGGCGACTTTTCCGCGCGAAGCGGCCGTCGCCACTGTCGAAGGCTCGCTCGGCCGGCCGCTCGACGATCTCTATGTGAATTTCGGCGACCCGATCGCCGCTGCCTCCATCGCGCAGGTCCATCCCGCGACGGTGCGCGACGCGACCGGCGAACGCAAGGTCGCCGTCAAGGTCATCCGCCCCGGCGTGCGCCAGCGTTTCGCCCACGATCTCGAGGCGATGTATGCGGCCGCGCACCTCCAGGAACGCATCCTGCCCAACACGCGCCGGCTGAAGCCGGTCGAGGTGACGCGCACATTGGAGCAGACGACGAAGGTCGAGATGGATCTTCGCCTCGAAGCGGCCGCGCTTTCGGAACTCGGCGAGAACACCACGGACGACCCCGGTTTCCGGGTGCCCAAGGTCGATTGGGAGCGCACCGGGCGCGACGTCGTCACCATGGAGTGGATCGACGGTATCAAGATGTCCGATGTCGAGGGGCTGCGTAACGCCGGCCACGACCTCGACAAGCTGGCCGACACGCTGATCCAGTCCTTCCTGCGCCACACGCTGCGCGACGGCTTTTTCCATGCCGACATGCACCAGGGCAATCTCTTCGTCGATTCCGAAGGCGTGATCGTCGCCGTCGACATGGGCATCGTCGGCCGGCTCGGCAAGAAGGAGCGCCGCTTCCTTGCCGAAATCCTCTACGGCTTCATCACGCGCGACTACCAGCGCGTCGCCGACGTGCATTTCGAGGCGGGCTACGTGCCCTCGCATCATGATACTGCCAGCTTTGCCCAGGCGATCCGTGCCATCGGCGAGCCGATCCACGGCCAACCGGCCGAGACCATCTCCATGGCAAAACTCCTGACCCTGCTTTTCGAGGTGACGGAACTCTTCGACATGGAGACCCGCACCGAACTCGTCATGCTGCAGAAGACCATGGTGGTGGTGGAAGGCGTCTCGCGCACGCTGAACCCCCGCTTCAACATGTGGAAGGCCTCCGAGGGCGTTGTCGGGGACTGGATCCGGGACAATCTGGGGCCGAAGCGGCTTTTGACGGACCTGCGCGACGGCGCCCATGCCGCCCTGCGGCTGGCCGAGGCCGCCCCGGAAATCGCGGCCAAGGCGGAAAAGCTTTCGCAGGATATCACGAGCATGGCCGAAAAAGGCCTGCGTTTCGATGCAGAGACCGCCGAAGCGATCGGCCGCTCCGAGGCGCGCCACAGTCGCTCCGGCCGGCTGGCACTCTGGATCATTGCTGCAACACTCATCTATATCGCCTGGACGCTTACCTGACGGGTTGCTCTCCGCGCGTTGACAACACCGAAAAATTGCATCCATATCGTCGCCTTCGAGGGTGGACGAACAAGAAACATGCGTGTGTTGAAGCTGGGCGTTTCGGCCCTCGCGATCGTTGCGGGCTTTTTTCCGGCGTCGGCCGAAATTCTGCCGCGCGGCTCAACCGTCGATGGCGCCGTCGTGGATCGCAAATCCGGTGAGGAGGTGCGTTTCGTTGCGGTGGACAACTGGCGCGGCGTCGAGGTCAACCAGGACCTCCTTGCCGGCGATACGCTTCGCACCAATGCCATCGGCAGCCTTGCCATCCGCTTTGCCGACAACACCCTGGTGCGCATGGCGCGCGAGACGGTTTTGCGCGTGCGCAAGATCGACGGCGCCTCGGACAGTTTGCTCAATCTCGAAGGCGGCACGATCTGGGGCCGGGCGGACCGCGGCGGCAGCGGGCTGACCGTCGACACGCCCGCGGCGGCGGCGGCCATTCGCGGCACGGACTGGACGCTGCGTGCCGAGGGCGACCGCACGACGCTGACCGTGCTCGAGGGCACGGCGGAGCTATCCAATGCGCAGGGCACGGTGACGGTCGGCCAGGGCGAAGGCGCCGTGGCGCGGATCGGCGAGGCACCGCGCAAGTACATCCTCGTCAATCTCAAGGAGCGCGAGCAGGTCTTGCTCTACAGCGAGGTGCGCGGCACCTTCTCGAACCTGCCGATCAGCGGTGCGCAAAGCACCGAAGCCCGCGCCGAGCGGCGACGCATCCTCGATACGCCGGAAGCCGGCCGCAGCCGCGAGGACTGGCTGAAGCTTGCCGAGACGGCGCTCGCCTATGACGGCAGGGCCGCAGCCGAAGCCGCCCTTGCCCGCCTGCCGCGCCCGCTTCCCGCCGCGCTGGAAGCCCGCGCCAACCTGGTCGAGGCGATGATCGCCGGCCAGGCCACGCGATATGACGCGGCGATCCGGCTTTTCCGCAAGGCGATGCCGCATCTTGCCGGCGAACGGCGCGCCATGGCGCAGTACGGCGCGTGGATCGCCCTCTCGCTGGAGGATCCCGACACCAGCGCACGCCCTCCCGTGCTGAACCGCACGCCGAAATCGGCCGGCGAGGCCCTTGCCCAGGCCACCGTCATCGCCAACCTGCAGGGCGAGGTCGAGGCGATCGCGTTCCTGCGCAAGGCCGAGCAGCGTTTCCCGAAGGATGCGACCCTGCCCGCCATGCGCGCCAGCCTTGCCTATGAACTCGACGATCGCGACGAGGTGCGCGCAGCGCTCGACCGCGCCGGATCGATCGATCCGGACGATCCTGCCCACCTGCTTGTCAGCGCTCGGTTCCGTGCCACCGTGTCGAGCGACGTCGACGGTGCCCTTGCCGATCTCGACCGGGCGGTGAAGGCCGCCCCCGGCGACGATGCGGTGTGGAACGAGATCGGCATCCTCAAGAGCGACCGCAACGCCATCGTCGAAGCCAATGCCGCCCATCGGCGCGCCATCGCCCTCAACCCGGAAAACGCTGCGCTGCATGCCAACCACGCCCGTTTCCTGATGGACAACGACCAGATGGCAGCGGCAAAGGCGGCGATCGACGCCGCCGAAGCACTCGACCCCACCTCCTACGCCGTGCTTGCCGCCAAGGGTCGCTATCTGCTGCGCATGGGCGAGACCGCGGAAGGCGAGAAGGTCTTGCAGGAAGCCGCGGCCGTCAATCCGACGGCCGGCGACACGCTGATCGGCCTTGCCATCGCCAACTACCAGAGCGGCGCCGATGCCGAGACCGCGCAGGCGCTCGACAATGCCGACCGTTTCGACAAGGACAATCCGAGCATCGCGCTGATCCGCGCCGGCATCGCGATCGATGAGTTCCGCGCCGACGACGCCATCCTCGACGCCCGCGAGGCGTTGCGCCGCCGCCAGGCACGCGGCGGCTACTATTCCGGCTACGACACCAACCGGCAGGTCTCCTCCTATCTCGGCGTGGCGCTCGACAATATCGGCCTCACCGAATGGGGCCAGTTCTATGCCGACCGGTCCTACGACCCCTTCGTCTCCACGACCTATATTGACGAGGCGACAGCGGGTGGCGGCAGCCCCTTCGTCAATACGCCGCTTTCCGGCCTCGACCGTTCCGCCTCCGGCGGGTCCTCCATCGCATCGGAACTTCAGGCCCGGCTCTTCGCCCCCCTGTCCATCGCTTCGGAGGAAAAGCGCAACAGCCTCGAGACCCGCAACTTCTTCGAGGCCTCGCTGGGCGGAACACTCACAGGCTACGGCGCCGATACCGGCTGGGCGAGCGACATCCTCCTCCAGGGCACGAGCTATACGCCCATGCCGGTCAGCTACTATCTGCAGGGTAGCCTCTTCCGACCGGAGAGCGCCCGGGAGAACGACGAGAACGACCTTCTGGGCGGGCTTTTCCGCATCGGCATCAAGCCGACGCTGACCGACAGCGTCTACCTCTTCGGCAACAGGATCCGGCAGGAGGTCGGTTATCCCGGCCAGACCTCCAATCCTGCCCCTTTCAACGACAGCGTGACGGATGCTACCGAGCTTGGCGTCGCGTGGAGCCATGTCATCGGCGAGCGCAACGTGGTGCAAGCCTTCGCAGTCAACCGCCGGGTGGACGACCTGACCCGATCCCGCTCCACCGACAACAGCGTTGTCCCACCCGTTGTCTATCGCATCAATGAAAGGTCGCGGGAGGACATCTTCACCTATGGCGTCGGTCATCTTCTGGGCATCGGGCCCCTGACGCTGCGCTACGGGATAGAAGCGGCAGAAAGCGATTTCCGGATTTCCGCAACCTCGACCAACCTGACGACCGGCGAGATCGAGGACCTCGGCGTCGCCAACGGCGGCAGTTCGACGACACAGGCCTATATCGACGGCTATCTGGAGCTTTCTGATAGCCTGCAGATCCAGGCAGGCGCGTTCCAATCCCGCTTCGACGGCGACAGCCCGCGCTGGGGACCGGTCGACTACCGGCTCGGCATCGCCTTCGCGCCGAACGACAATCATTGGCTGCGCGCCTACTATCGGCGGGATACCCAGTTCGCCAGCAACTACACGCTTTCGCCCGTCACGACGGTCGGGCTTACCCCGATGGAGCTGCCGCTCTTCCGGGGCGGGCAGACGCGGACGACGGCGGTGCGCTGGGATGCCGAGTGGAACGAACGCTTCTTCACCGCGGTCGAGTACCAGCACCTGCGCTTCAACGGCCTAACGCTGACACCGGAAGACTTCATGGCGAGCTTCCTGACGGACACGGGCAAGATCGACCGCCTGCAGATCAGCGCCAACTACTGGGTCGCCGACGGTCTCGGCGCCTTCGGCTCCTTCACCTGGAACACCAGCAAGGACACCACGACCGGCTGGGACCCCTCCTTCGACGTGCCGCTGGTGCCCGACTATGTGGCGCAGGCAGGCCTGACGTATGTGCACCCCGCGCGCTGGACGGCAACGCTCGCCCAGAGCTTCGTCGGTCCGCGGCTCGGCTCGCAATATTACGAGGAGGACGGCGCACCAGGTGGCCGCACGCTCGACAGCTACTGGACGACGGATGTCGCACTGACCTGGAAATCGGAGAGCGGGCACCTGGAGGCCGGCCTCAGCGTGCTGAACATCTTCGACAACGACATCGAGATGGCAGATCGCCTGCCCGGGCCCGGCCGCACCTTCCTCGCGACGATGAAGGCGCGGTTCTGACGGGACGCTTGACCGGCCTTTGGCGGGCGCTAGTCTTTCGGCATGGCTGACGAACCTCTGACCGCAACCGAACCGCCGCCCTTTCTCGAACGGGTGCGGCGGCAGTTGCGCGGGCTCTATTTCGGCCGCGACCGGGAGGCGATCCGTTTCCAGGTCACCATGCTCTTCGTCGATATCGTGATCCTCGGTTTCTTCATCGCCGGCCCGTATCTGCGCACCGGGCCGGCCTACATCATCGTCGATTACGTCATCGCCGCCATCATCGCCTTCGAGCTCGCCGCACGGGCGCTGATCGCGCCGAACCTGCGCTACTGGGCAACGCGGCCGATGACCTGGGTGGATATCGTCGTGCTCGGCACACTGCTCTTTCCCAATCAGCTGCACAATTTCGCCTTCCTGCGTGTCCTGCGCATCTGGGCGATCAGCCAGAGCAAGCTGGTGACATTGCTGCTGCACCGCATCGGGCAAGGCGAGAAGGAGGAGGTCATCCAGGCCTGCGTGAATTTCCTCGTCTTCCTCTTCCTCGTCACCGGCTTCGTCTACAGCAACTTCTTCTACAGCGCCGAGGGTTTCGAAGGCTTCGTCGACGCGCTCTATTTCTCCGTCGCGACCGTCACGACCACCGGCTTCGGCGACATCACCCTGCCCGGCACGCTGGGAAAGCTCACGTCCATCGTCACGATGATCATCGGCATCTCGCTCTTCGTCCGCCTCGCGCAGGCGATCGTGCGGCCCTACAAGGTGAACTTCCCTTGCCCGCAATGCGGCCTCTCGCGCCACGAGACCGATGCCGTGCACTGCAAGGCCTGCGGCCATGTGCTGAACATTCCGAACGACGACACCTGAATCACCCTGTCTTGGCCCGCCGCGCCTGTTCCCGCAGGACGGGAAAGATGCTACTTTAGAAAAGTCGGAATAACCGACATATTGCATTGCAAGACCGTATTCTCCAAAGGGCCAGAGGGGAGCCGTCCATGCGCAAGATCCTTGTTTCCATCGCCATTACTGCCATGTCCCTTGGTGCTTCCGCCGCACCGTCGCTCGCCGGCATGACGCCGGACCCCGCGACGATCCGGTCGGCAAGCGCCGTCGAGCTTGCCACGCACTACTACGGCCATAAGCCGAAGTGCTTCTGGAAGAAGATCAAGAAATACGACTACTACGGCAACCTCGTCATCAAGAAGGTGAAGGTCTGCCACTAGGCGCCTTGCCGGCCACGGTTGGGGAACCGCCGCCGGACAAGACCTGAAAACACTGCCGCAACGGGCAGGACGGAGCAGTCGCCCTTCCGAGCGTGGGGCATGCGCTACAGGCGGCTGGAGGTTTCCGCGCTTCTTCGAAGCACGAAAACACTCCAGCGTCTTGTTTTCACACGATTGCGGGCGCAAAACCGCTTCAGCGCTTTTGCTGGAATTGTTTGGGACCCACCATGTCGCTTGCTGGAAAACGCATCCTCCTCGTCATGTCCGGCGGCATCGCCGCCTACAAGAGCCTCGACCTGATCCGCCGGCTGCGCGAGCGCGGCGCCGAGGTTCGTCCGGTCATGACGGCGGGCGCGCAGCAATTCGTCACGCCGCTTGCCGTCGGCGCGCTTTCGGCCGGCCATGTCTATACCGACCTCTTTTCCCGCGAAGACGAACAGGATGTCGGGCATATCCGGCTGGCGCGCGATTGCGACCTCATCGTCGTCGCCCCCGCCACGGCCGATCTCATGGCGAAGATGGCGAACGGCCTCGCCGACGACCTTGCCTCCACGGTGCTGCTCGCCACCGACCGGCCGGTGCTGCTGGCTCCCGCCATGAACCCGAAAATGTGGTCGCATCCGGCGACCCGGCGCAATGTCGAGACGCTGCGGGGGTACGGGCTTGCCTTTGTCGGCCCCAATGCCGGCGAGATGGCGGAGGGCGGCGAAGCCGGCCTTGGCCGCATGGCCGAACCGCTCGAGATCGTCGCAGCGGTGGAAGGCCTGCTCGATGGTAACGCAAGGCCGCTGGCCGGCCGCAAGGCCGTCGTTACGTCCGGGCCGACCCATGAGCCTATCGACCCCGTGCGCTACATCGCGAACCGCTCCTCCGGCCGGCAGGGCCACGCCATCGCCGCAGCGCTCGCCCGGCTCGGGGCCGAGGTGACGCTGGTGTCCGGCCCCGTCACGCTCAGCGATCCGCCGGGCGTCAAGGTGGTGAAGGTCGAGCGGGCGGACGAGATGCTGCAGGCGGTCCTCGGCGTACTGCCCGCGGATATCGCCGTCATGGTCGCGGCCGTCGCCGACTGGCGCGTGGCAACACCGAACAGCGAGAAGATCAAGAAGCAGCCGGGCGAAGGACCGCCCCCGCTGATGCTCGCCGAGAACCCGGATATCCTGAAGACCGTCGGCCATCATGCCAAACGCCCGAAGGTCGTCGTCGGCTTTGCCGCCGAGACGCAGGATGTCGAGAACAACGGCCGGGTGAAGCTGCAGAAGAAGGGCGCCGACCTCATCGTCGCCAACGACGTCTCGCCGGAAACGGGCATCATGGGTGGCATGCGCAACAGCGTGAAGCTGATCACCGCCGGCGGCGTCGAGCAATGGCCGGATCTTTCGAAGGACGACGTCGCCGGTCGCCTTGCCGGCTGGATTGCCGAACGGCTTACTTGACGAGGGCGAGACGCCCTTCCATCGCCTGTGCCGGCCGGCCAGCGGGAGAGAAGATGCGCACATCGACGCCGTTTTCGCCGAGCACGACGGCGCTGCCATCGGGGATTTCCACCCAGGCTTCCGTATCGTCGTTCAGCGGCTCGGAGACCAGGCAATAGCCGCCCGTCGCACCCATTGGCGCGGCATAGAGCGTCGGCGCGGCGTAGTCCGTCGCATACCGCACCGCATAGAGCTGGTCGCCATCGGTGAAGGCGGCGGTGAAGCGCACGAGCACGCGGCGCTCCAGATGGGCGGCGAGCCGCTCGACGAAGGCGATCGTCTCGGCCATCGCGCCGAGCGGGTCGCGGGCAAGGCCGAACTGCAGGGCGAGCAGGAAGAGCAGCTCGGAATCCGTCGAGCCGGTGCGGGCCATGTAGAGGTCGTTGTCGAGCATGGTTTCGAGCGGCCGGCGCAGGTGCTCGAAGTCGGCGATCTGGCCATTGTGCATGAAGGACCAGATGCCGTTGACGAAGGGATGGCAATTGTCGCGCCGCGTTCCGCCGCCGGTTGCGGCACGCACATGGGCAAGGAACAGCGGCGAGCGCACCTGGCTGGCAATGCTGCGCAGGTTGCAATCCGACCAGGCGGGCAGGATGTCGCGGTAGCGGCCGGGCTCCGCTCGCTCGCCATACCAGGCGATGCCGAAACCGTCGCCATTGGTCGCCGTCTTGGCACGGGTGGCGCAGTGGGATTGCTCGATCAGCGAATGGGCAGGCGAGGACACCAGTTCCTCAAGGAAAAGCGGCTCTCCACGATAGGCTGCCCAACGGCACATGACGCTACTCTCGCTTTCGAAGACCGGCACGAACCGGTGATGGACCCGACGCATTAACCATGGCACTGCCCGGATTTTCAACGCAAATGGGTAAAATTGCGTTAACGAATGTAAACGGGCCGAAACCATGCGTGTCATTATGATGACAGCAGCAAAGGGCGCAGTTTCCGGCGGAACATGCGTTTTGTGAACGGTCCGTTTCCCGGGCGCCGGATTTCGTGAACAATGACCGGGGCGTATAAGGGCTGCAAGCAACCCGACCGAAAGGACCTCCCGATGTCCATACGCCCCGTCAAGCACGAAAGCATCGCCCAGCCGACCATGGAAGGCGCCGGCGTCAAGCTGCACCGCGTCTTCGGGTTCGGTGATCCCTCGATGACAGATCCCTTCCTGATGATGGACGATTTCCGCAACGACAACCCTGCGGACTACATCCGCGGCTTCCCCTGGCATCCCCATCGCGGCATCGAGACCATAACCTATGTGCTGGCCGGCACCGTGGAACACGGCGACAGCCTCGGCAACAACGGCGTCATGGGTGCCGGCGATGTGCAGTGGATGACCGCTGGCAGCGGCATCCTGCATCAGGAAATGCCGCGTGGCGACTTTGCCGGCAAGATGCACGGTTTCCAGCTGTGGGCCAACCTGCCCTCCTCGCTGAAAATGACCGCGCCGCGCTACCAGGACATCAAGTCCGCCGACATCCCCGTCGTCGTCGATGACGACGGCACGGCGGTGCGCATCATCAGCGGAAGCTTCTGGGGCCGGAGCGGGCCGGTTGACGGCATCGCCGCCGAACCGGTCTATCTTGACGTTTCCGTACCGCCGGGCAAGCGCAAGGTGCTGCCCGTCGACACCTACCGCTCCGCCTTCGCCTATATCTTCGCCGGTTCGGGCACCTTCCGCGATGCCTCCAAGCCGTTCGGCGTGAAGGTGGAGAAGGAGTACCAGGGCGAGGAACTGAACATTCGCGATCTCTCCGGCAACCGCACGCTCGTGGTCTTCGACACGGGCGACGAGGTGACGGTTCAGGCCGGCGAGAAGGGCATCCGCTTCCTGCTCGTTACCGGCAAGCCGATCCAGGAGCCCGTCGCTTGGCATGGTCCGATCGTGATGAACACGCGCGAGGAGCTGCAGCAGGCGATGCGCGAACTGCAGAACGGCACCTTCATCAAGCCGGCGCATTGACGCGCGGCTGCGAAACCCTATCCTTCCGCCCTGTCCCGCGGCGGAAGGATAGACCATGCGGATCGACGGCCAATGCCATTGCGGCTTCGTCACCTACGAAGCCGAGATCGACCCCGAGGCGGTCTCCATCTGTCATTGCACGGATTGCCAGCGGCTGACCGGCTCGCCCTACCGCGTCACCGCGAGCCTTCCGAAGGACGCCCTGCGCCTCACCGGCAATCCGCCGAAACTCTACACGAAGACGGCCGAGAACGGCCGCAAGCGCCTGCAGTATTTCTGCCCCGAATGCGGTTCGCCGCTGTTCACGACAGGCACGGACACCGATGCTGCAACGTGGGGCATCCGCTGGGGCAGCATCAACCAGCGCGCCGCGCTTTCCCCGAAAAGCCAGATCTGGTGCCGCTCGGCCCTCGACTGGTTCGGAGAAGCGACGGCGCTTCCCGGCGTCGCGACGGATTGAACCATGGCGACGGAGCGTTTCCAGATCGTGCGAACGGGCCTCGACGGTATCGAGGCGGTCTTTGCCGACAGCCGGCATACCTTCGCGCGCCATACGCACGAGACCTACGGCATCGGCCTCATCGAACGCGGCGCGCAGAAATCGGCGAGCGGGCGCGGGCTGGTGGAGGCAGCGGCCGGCAACACGATTACCGTCAATCCCGGCGAGGTGCATGACGGCGCGCCAATCGGCGGCGCCGCGCGTGCCTGGCACATGCTCTACCTGCAGCCCGCGCTCGTCCAAGCGGCCGCCGAAGATATTTTCGAAGGGCGACCGCGCGAGGAATTCTACGCGCCGGTGCTGGAGGACGGGCGCATTGCGGGCCTGCTTTCGAGGCTGCTCACCCTGCTTCTCGACGCAAGCGCCGGCGCGCTCGGCCGCGAAGAACAGCTTCTCCTGCTGCTTGCCGCCGTGCTGCGCGAACAGGCGCCGCGGCAGGACGGTCCCGCGGCGATCGGCCGTGCCCGTGACCGGCTCGACGGCGATCCGGCCTCGGCCGTGACGCTGGAAAACCTTGCCAGCGAGTGTGGGCTCGGCCGCTTCCGGCTGGTGCGCGATTTTGCCCGCCTCACCGGCCTGACACCGCATGCCTACCTGCTCCAGCGCCGCACCGAGCTTGCCCGGCGGCTGATTGCTTCCGGCACGCCGCTCGCCGAGGCAGCGATTGCGTCCGGCTTTGCCGACCAGAGCCACATGACGCGCAATTTCACCCGCCGCTACGGCTACACACCCGGCACCTATCTCGCCGCCCGCGCCTGAACGGCCTGCATCCCGCAATTTCGTTCAAGACCCGCGCCGCCCGTCCGGTATTCCCTGCCGTCTTTCAAGCCGCATGGAACCAGACATGACTTCCGAATTCCTCATTACCTCGCTCGTCGTCATCCTTTTGCCCGGCACCGGCGTGATCTATACGCTGGCGCTCGGCATCAGCGGCGGGTTCCGCGCTGCCGTTCTGGCCGCCTTCGGCTGCACGCTCGGCATCATCCCGCATATCCTCGCCAGCGTCGTTGGCCTCGCCGCCGTGCTGCATGCCAGTGCGCTCGCCTTCGAGGTGCTGCGCTATATCGGCGTCGCCTATCTCCTGTTCATCGCCTGGAGCCTGCTGAAGGACAGCAATGCGCTGGATGTCGGGCCGGAGCAGGCACCGGTCGGCGGCGCGGCAAGGATCGTGCGCAAGGGCATCTTCACCAACATCTTCAATCCGAAGCTCTCGCTGTTCTTTCTCGCCTTCCTGCCGCAGTTCATCCCGGCGGGCACTTCCGGCGATGCCACCGGACAGATGCTCGTCCTCGGCGGCATCTTCATGGCGCTCACCTTCCTTGTCTTCGTCGGCTATGGAGCGCTTGCCGCCGGCCTGCGCCGGCAGGTGCTGAGCCGGCCGGCGGTCATCGTCTGGATGCAGCGCAGCTTCGCCGCCGCCCTCGGCCTCATGGGCCTCAGGCTTGCACTCGCCGACCGGTAACGGCCTGAGCGGGCTGCCGACCGGTCCTAAAGAGCGTGAAAATGATGCAGCGGGCCGTGGCCGGAGCCGACGGTCAGCGCATCCGACATGCGCACGGCACCGGCGATGAAGCGCTTGGCCGCCGCCACGGCATCGGGGAGCGCCAGTCCCTTGCCGAGTTCGGCTGCGATTGCGCTCGACAGGGAACAACCGGTGCCATGCGTGTTGCGTGTCAGCACCCGCACACCCTCGAACCAGTGCAGCCGGTCTGGCGTCGCGAGCACGTCGGGGCTCTCGCTGCCCGGCAGATGACCGCCCTTCAGCAGCACCGCCTTCGGCCCGAAGCCAAGCAGCCGCCTTGCCTGGTCCTCCATACCAGCCCGGTCCACGGCCTCCGCCTCGCCCAGGAGGGCAGCCGCCTCCGGCAGATTCGGCGTCAGCACGCTTGCGCGCGGCAGCAGCTGGCGCGTCAGTGCGGCGACGGCCTCCTGCGCCAGGAGCGAAGCCCCGCCCTTGGCGACCATGACCGGGTCGAGCACGATGGGCACATCACGATGCGGCGAGAGGGCAGCGGCCACGGCTTCGGCGATCTCTGCCGAGGCGATCATGCCGATCTTCACCGCATCCACCCGGATATCGGCGAAAACCGCGGCGATCTGCGCCGCCACGAAGCCGGGCGGCACCAGATGCACGCCGGAAACGCCTTGCGTATTCTGCGCCGTCAGGGCCGTCAGGGCCGCCATACCGTAAGCACCGTGCGCGGCAAACGTCTTGAGATCCGCCTGTATGCCCGCGCCGCCCGAGGGATCGGAGCCCGCGATCGAGAGAATGTTTGCGATTGTGTCGGCCATCTCGCCTCCTTTCGGCAGGAGTGGCCTCGGGGTGGCTGCGATGCGGCACCCGTTCGACTCCCTCCGCCGGCATGATCCGGTTCAGGTTCAAAGGGTGCTTCTCAGCCCGCCTTCCGGCGGACGCCCCTGTCTTAAACGAGTTTTCGCAAATGACGCGGCGCCTGTCACGCCGAAAGTGGCGTCCAGGAGCGTTTGCCCCCGGTGCCATGCATCCTTCCCCCTATCCGCAGGGAGAAGGCGGCCGATGGATTCGCAGGCAGGTAACCCGCCCAATCAAGCCTTTGTGACGTGGTATTCCTTGATGGCAACCATCTTGATTGCCGGATACCGCTCTGCCTCGTAGCGCAGCGAGAAGGCATCCTGCGCCAGGAAGACCGGGTCGCCGTCAAGGTCGCGGGCGATATCGCCGCGGCGCTGGGTGACGAACTTGTCCAGCTCCGCCGCGCTGTCCGAGGAAATCCAGCGGCAGACGGAAAAGCGTGACATTTCGAAGGAGACCGGCAGGCCATATTCCGCCGAAAGCCGCTCCTTCAACACGTCGAGCTGCAGCGCACCGACGACGCCGACGATGGCGGGCGAGCCGTCTTCCGGCGAGAAGAGCTGCACGACGCCCTCCTCCGCCATCTGCTGGAGCGCCTCCTTCAGCTTCTTGGCCTTCATCGCGTCTTCCAGCCGCACGCGGCGCAGGATTTCCGGCGCGAAGTTCGGCACGCCTTCGAAGACCAGCGCCTCGCCTTCCGTCAGCGTGTCGCCGATGCGCAGCGTGCCATGGTTGGGAATCCCCACCACGTCGCCGGCATAGGCCGTATCGGCCAGCTGGCGCTGCGAGGCGAAGAAGAACTGCGGGGCGGAAAGGCCGATCGTCTTGCCCGTGCGGGCAAGGCGCACCTTCATGCCACGCTCCAGCATGCCGGAGCAGACGCGGGCAAAGGCGATGCGGTCGCGATGGTTCGGGTCCATGTTCGCCTGGATCTTGAAGACGAAGGCCGTCATCTTGTCTTCCGAGGCGTGGACCTTGCGCACATCCGCCACCTGATCGCGCGGCGGCGGCGCGAAGGCGCCGAGTGCGTTGATGAGGTCTCGCACGCCGAAATTCCGCAGCGCCGAGCCGAAGAAGACCGGCGTCATGTGCCCCTCAAGGAAGGCCTCCTGATCGTAGGGCCGGCAGGCCTCGCGGGCGAGTTCAAGCTCTTCGGTGAAGGCGGCCCGCTCGTTTTCCGGCAGGTTCTTCGCCACGACGGCCGGGTCGTCGATCTTCGTCGGCTGCACTTGCGTGTCCGAGCCGCGGAAGGTGCGCTCGGCCAGGTGATAGGAGCCGCAAAAGGTCTTCGAGCGGCCGACCGGCCAGGTGATGGGCGCGGTGTCGAGCGCCAGCTTCTCTTCCACCTCATCGAGGATTTCGAAGGGGTCGCGGCTCTCGCGGTCCATCTTGTTGACGAAGGTGATGATCGGGATGTCGCGCAGGCGGCAGACCTCGAACAGCTTCAGCGTGCGCGGCTCGATGCCCTTGGCGGCGTCGATGACCATGACCGCCGCATCCACCGCCGTCAGCGTGCGGTAGGTGTCGTCGGCGAAGTCCTCGTGGCCGGGCGTATCGAGAATGTTGAAGACGTTGCCGTCATATTCGAAGGTCATCACCGAGGTGACGACGGAGATGCCGCGTTCACGCTCGATCTTCATCCAGTCCGAACGGGTCTGGATGCGGTCCTTCTTCGCCTTCACTTCGCCGGCGAGCTGGATGGCACCGCCGAAAAGCAGGAGCTTTTCCGTGAGGGTGGTCTTACCGGCATCCGGGTGCGCGATGATCGCAAAGGTGCGGCGGCGGGAGACCGCCTCTGCAAGGGTTTCGGCCATTTTCTGCAATATCCTGTGAGTTGCCGCGGTCTTTACAGGCTCCGCCGGGAAGATGCAATTGACGGGGTGGGACTGCGGCCGGCTTATGGGCGGATGAACGCACACGCCTCCACCCAGCCCATGCTCAGCCTTCTCCGCCTGCCGCATGGCGCGGGCATAGAACTTCCCGCCTACGAGACCGGCGGCGCCGCCGGCATGGACCTGCGTGCCGCCGTGGCAGAAGATCAATCGCTGACACTGCTGCCCGGCAAGCGCACCCTGGTGCCGACCGGCTTCGTCTTCGAAATCCCGTCCGGTTACGAGGGGCAAGTCCGCCCCCGCTCCGGCCTTGCCTTCAAGAACGGCGTCACCTGCCTCAACACGCCCGGCACCATCGACAGCGACTATCGCGGCGAGGTGAAGGTGCTGCTCGTCAATCTCGGCGAAGAACCCTTCGTCATCGAACGCGGCATGCGCATCGCGCAGATGGTGATCGCCCCGGTCACGCAGGTCGCCGTGCGCGAGGCGGAGACGGCGAGCGAGACGACACGCGGAGCCGGCGGTTTCGGCTCCACTGGCGTACGCTAGGTCGATGCCCCACCGCGAAGACCTTTCCTTCCGTTCGGACTATTTCGGCGACAGCACCGCCTGGCGGGCGCTCGCCGGTCTACTTGAGGATGTCTTCGACATCGATGTGACGGTCATGGACCGGCTCGGCGGACCGGACCCGACCAGTATCCCCTTTGCCTGGTTCGACGGCGAAGGCCGCTGCATCGCAAATATCAGTGCCTTTTCCCTGCCGCTTGTCGTCAACGGCACCTTCGTGCGCGCCGCGGGCCTGCAATCGGGCGCCGTGCGGCCGGAATACCGTGGAAAGGGGCTCTACCGCGACGTCATGGAAGCGGCGCTACGGCACTGCGATGCGGAAGGGTTCGAGGCCGTCGTGCTTCTGACCGATACGCCGGATCTCTACCGCCGCCATGGCTTTCGCGTTCTGGCACAGCATCGTTTCGAAGGACCGGCGCCGACAGGCGGCCGGGCCGGGCCGCTTCGACGGCTCGATATCGGCAGCGAGGCCGATGTCACGCTGCTCGGCCGCCTGCTTGAGGGACGCCGACCGGTATCCGATCACTTTGCGCCGCTGCGGCAGAAGGAGATGTTCCTCTTCAATGCCACGCTGATGCCGGACCTCAGACTCGACCTGATGGAAGAGACCAATACCGCGATCGCCTGGCAGATGAGCGTGGATGGCGGCGTCGATCTCCTCGATGTCGTCGGCGCGCGCATTCCGAGCCTTGCGGACATCCTGGCGAGCCTGCACACCGCACCTGCCCGTGTCACCGTGCACTTTGCACCCGATCATCTGGACTGGGCGGGCGCGGGTCTACCGGACGAAAACGACATGGTGCTCATGCTGCGCGGGTCGGGTGGGCTTTCGCCGGAGCAACCTTTCGCGCTGCCGCCGATGGCCGAGTTCTGATCAGCGGCGCGCATCCATCGCCATGCGCAGCGCAAACCCCGCGAGCACGGTGCCCATGAGCCAGCGCTGCACCAGCATCCAGCGCGGACGAGTCGTGAAAAGGGCAGCAACGGAGCCGGCGGAAACAGCGATCAGTGCATTGACGCTGATGCTGATGGCGACCTGCGTGCCGCCGAGGACCAGTGCCTGCGGGAAGACATCGCCCTTCGCCGGGTCGATGAACTGCGGCAGCAGCGAGAGATAGAGCATCGCGACCTTCGGGTTCAGCAGGTTTGTCAAAAGGCCCATGAGAAAAAGCTTGCGGTTGCTGTCTCGCGGCAGCGCCTTCACCTCGAAGGCAGAGCGCCCGCCGGGACGTAGCGCTTGCCAGGCAAGCCAGGCCAGATAGAGCGCGCCGGCAAACCGCAGCGCATCATAGGCATAGGGCACCGCCATCAGAAGCGCGGTGATGCCAAGGGCTGCGGAGATGAGGTAGAACACGAAACCGAGCGCCACGCCGCCAAGCGAGACAAGACCGGCTGCCGGCCCCTGGCAGATCGAGCGGGAGATGAGATAGATCATGTTCGGGCCCGGCGTCAGCACCATGCCGAGCGCGATGAGGGCAAAGGCGGCAAGGCTGGTGACGTCGGGCATCCACGATCCTCCATGGCGGGAACAAGACATATCGCGCGTTTCCAGCCCGCCGCAAGTGCCCATCTCCCCCGACGCCATGGAGGCGTGAAAGGTGTGCAGCGCAGTTTTCCAAAGCCCGGTTTTCCGTTCCGTCTAGAGCGCTACAAAACCGCTTCGCTCCTGGGCTGGAAGTGCGCTAGAAGAACAGGATCCTTCGGAGTTCCGTCATGACCGTCGCTGTCCTGCTTGCCTATTGTGGCGCCTTGTTCATCGCTGCCATCATTCCCGGTCCCGGCATCACGGCGATCGTCGCGCGGGCGCTCGGCTCGGGGTTCCGGCCCACTTTCTTCATGGGGCTCGGCCTCATCCTCGGCGACATGATCTATCTGACGGCGGTCATCCTGGGCCTTGCCTTCATCGCCCAGACCTTCACCACGACCTTCATGCTGATCAAGATCGCAGGCGCGCTCTATCTCGGCTATATCGCCTGGAAGCTCTGGACGAGCGGCCTCATCCCGCAGGATATCGAGGCGCGGACCTCGAGCAGCATGACGATGTCGTTCCTCTCGGGTCTCTTCGTGACGCTCGGCAACCCGAAGACCATGCTCTTCTATGTCGCGCTGGTGCCGACGCTGATCGATCTCGAGGCGATCGGCCTCGAAGACTACGGCATGCTGCTTGCCGCGACCTTCGTGGTGCTGCTCGTCGTGCTGGTGCCCTATATCGCCCTTGCCTCGCGCGCGAGGCTTCTCCTGAAGCAGCCGAAGGCGCTGCAGCGGATGAACCGGGTCGCCGCCGGCATTCTCGCCGGGACCGCCGCTTACATCGCGACCCGCGCGGCGTGAAGGTTCATCCGGTTTTGCGCCGGCAGGAAACGGATTATTCCGCTTTCGGCACTTTTGTCGCGAAATCCGGACTCGTCTCCGGCACCATTCGCTCCTATCTTCTGCGGAACGAGAACCGAGGGAGCACCCGATGACCGACACCCGCAAACCCGGCCGCGGCCGTATCTACGCCTCCATCACCGAGACGATCGGCGATACGCCGATCGTGCGGCTCGACAAATTTGCGAAGGAAAAGGGCGTTTCGGCCACCCTTCTTGCAAAACTCGAATTCTTCAACCCGATCGCCTCGGTAAAGGACCGTATCGGCGTGGCGATGATCGAGGCGCTCGAAGCCGATGGCAGGATCACGCCCGGCAGCTCGACGCTGGTGGAGCCGACCTCGGGCAATACGGGGATCGCCCTCGCCTTCGCTGCCGCCGCCAAGGGCTACCGCCTCATTCTCACCATGCCGGAGACCATGTCGGTCGAGCGGCGCAAGATGCTGGCGCTGCTCGGTGCCGAACTTGTGCTGACCGAAGGCCCGAAGGGCATGAAGGGCGCGATTGCCAAGGCAGAGGAGCTGGCCGCCACCATTCCCGGCGCGATCATCCCCCAGCAGTTCGAGAACCAGGCCAATCCCGAAATCCACCGCCGGACGACCGCCGAAGAGATCTGGAACGACACGGACGGCGCGGTCGATATCCTCGTTTCCGGCATCGGCACCGGCGGCACGATCACCGGCGCCGGCCAGGTGCTGAAGGCAAGGAAGCCCGGTTTCAAGGTCGTCGCCGTCGAGCCGGCCGACAGCCCGGTCCTGTCCGGCGGCACTCCCGGCCCGCACAAGATCCAGGGCATCGGCGCCGGTTTCGCGCCGGCGGTCCTTGATACGTCCGTCTATGACGAGGTCGTGACCGTCACGAACGACGAGGCCTTCGAAAATGCCCGCCTCGTGGCACGGCTGGAAGGCGTACCGGTCGGCATCTCCTCCGGCGCAGCGCTCACCGCCGCCGTCAAGGTCGGCAGCCGCCCGGAAAACGCCGGCAAGACCATCGTCGTCATCATCCCCTCCTTTGCCGAGCGCTACCTTTCCACCGCGCTCTTCGAAGGTCTCGGCGGCTGAGGCTCCCGGCCCGTCGCGCCATGCGCAAGGCGGGCCGCCACCATTTCCCGGCGGGCACTTCATGCTCCACCATCTCTCCCTCGGCGTTCGCGACATTCTCCGCGCAGCCGCGTTCTACGACGCGGCCCTGGCGCCGCTCGGCTACGGGCGGGTGTGGTCGGATATCCGCCCCGGCGAACCGGATCAGGCCGTCGGCTACGGGCCGCCGGGCAGTGGCGACAAGCTCTGCCTGAAGGACCGCGGCATGGTCGCCGCCCCGCCGGGACCGGGCTTTCACGTCGCTTTCGCCGCACCGAGCCGCAGCGCGGTGGACGCCTTCCATCAGGCCGCCCTTTCCGCCGGCGGACGCGACAACGGCCCGCCCGGCCTTCGGCTCCACTACGGTCCGGCCTACTATGCGGCCTTCGTGATCGATCCCGACGGGCACGCTATCGAAGCCGTCTTCAAAGACCCGGTTTGAGCCTCTGTCGGCAGGCGTACCGTTCGCCCGCCACCGATCAACCTGGCACGATCCTCCCCACATCAAGGACGGCTCGGGCAGCGACACAATCCCCGGACTCCAAGGCGGGAGGCACTTGATCGGCAACGGCGCGACGAATGGCACCGGCGACCGGGAGATCTATGCGTCCGTCAGAACAATCCCGATGAAATCCGGCTCACCGGAGTGGCTGCATAACTCGTTCTCAACACCATCCGGCACCGAAGCGATTTCGCTTCGGCTGGTGGGGCTTTGGTTTTGCGGTGCACCCATGTCGCTGGAGCATTTCCGGTAAATCCGTGTTCACCGGAAATGCTCTATCTCCTTGTTTCTTCCGCATTGCCCGCCGCCGAAACGATCCCGCTTCGGTTGGAAATGCTCCAGGATCACGCCGCCGCGGAAAGCCGTTCGCTCGCAATGCGGTAGGAGATTGCCTCCGCAAGGTGAATACGCCCGACGATGGGCGTTTCATCGAGATCGGCGAGCGTGCGGGCGACCTTGAGGATGCGGTGATAGCCACGCGCGGAAAAATGCATCTTTTCCGCGGCATCGCGCAAGAGCTGGAGGCCACCGGGATCGGGCTCCGCCACCTTTTCGACGAGCGCGGTCGAAGCACGCGCATTGCTGGTGACGGAGGCCATGCCGAGCCGGGCAAAACGATCGACCTGCAGGACGCGGGCACGGGCAACACGGCGGGCGACGGTCTCGCTGGCCTCGGCAGCCATGGGGCGGATGAGGTCCGTCGCCGAAACGGCCGGCACGTCGATGCGGATGTCGATACGGTCCATCAGCGGACCGGAAATGCGGGCCTGATAGTCGCTCATGCAGCGCGGACCGCGGGCGCAGCTGCGGCCGGGTTCACCCGCCATGCCACAGCGGCAGGGGTTCATCGCCGCGACGAGCTGCATGGCGGCAGGGTAGCTCACCCGATGGTTTGCCCGGGCAATGATGCACTCCCCCGTTTCGAGCGGCTGGCGCAGGGCATCGAGCGCCTGCGGCGAGAATTCCGGCAGTTCGTCGAGGAAGAGCACACCATTATGGGCGAGCGACACCTCGCCGGGCCTTGCCCGCGATCCGCCGCCGACCAGCGCGGCCATGGTGGCGGAATGGTGCGGTGCACGAAAGGGCCGACGATCCGACAGCCGACCGCCAGAAAGCTGGCCGGCGATGGAATGGATCATCGAGACCTCCAGCAGCTCGCGCGGCGAGAGCGGCGGCAGGATGGCGGCAAGGCGCGCGGCGAGCATGGATTTTCCCGAGCCCGGCGGGCCGACCATCAAGAGGTTGTGGTTTCCCGCCGCCGCGACCTCCAGCGCCCGCTTGGCACTCTCCTGCCCACGGATATCGGCAAGATCCGGCAGGCCCGCCGCTGCCGTACGGATGGCGGGCGCCGGCCGGGACAGGACCTGCGTGCCCTTGAAATGGTTGGCGAGTGCAATAAGGCTGCGCGGCGCCAGGATGTCGAGATCGCCGCCGGCCCAGGCGGCTTCCGCGCCGTTTTCCGCGGGGCAGATCAATCCCTTGCCGAGCGCATTCGCCCCCATGGCCGCCGGCAGCGCCCCGGCGACCGCGGCGATCGTGCCATCGAGGTTCAGCTCACCGATGACGACGTAGTCCTCCAGCGCATCCCCCGGCACGGCACCGAGCGCCATCATGAGGCCGAGCGCGATGGAAAGGTCGTAGTGGCTGCGTCTGCCACATTCCTAAAAGCTTATTCGTAGATAAACGAGCATTCGCGATCGAGATGCATTTGTCGACCGATATCCCTCAGTTCCCTGTTCGATCCTTCTGGAGGATCGAACATCCGCACGGAGCGATGTTCCCCGTCCCGATGCTTCCGGATAGCCATGATAAGGGATTGTTGTCACCGGAGGCCGTAGCGAATGCGAAGGACAGGTGAACCGAGCTCGTCTCGGGTCACCTGTTGACAGCGATCCCGTTCATGGCACCATGGAACCACCGGGCGGAAAACAAACAAAAGTATGCATGGAAGACGGTCATAAGACCGGCTTCCATGCACTCCGTTTTTTGTGTTTGGAGGAGACAGCATGCCACATCAGCGGTTGGCTATCGAGGGAGAGATAGCCACTCCAATCACGCAGTAAGGCTACTCCGCCACGCGATTACTGTCAGTCGAGCTCTCTAAGGGCGACTTAGGCCGGGGTCTGACGGTAGTGCAGCATGCTCGTCTTCGGGACTTGACCCGGCCGATTTCCATCGCACGCCGACCCCATAGAACTTCCCAGTGGCTGTTTCCCCCCAACCGGTAAATTCAATACCCTCGCTTTCGTAGTAATCTTGGAGCGCTCGATGAGATGGGGTCCACCAATTCCCTTTCTCCGCCGCTTTCACTGTTTCCCGAGCCATTTTAGCCTGTTCAGCAATCTCGGCCTGCTCTTTGTTGCAAAGGGCGCGAGCTGCTCTCAAGGAAACGGGAATTGTCTCTATATGGAAATCGCCAGTCATGGCTCTACCTGACAAGTCGGTAGTGGTCGGAGCAGACCACTTCGCGCCCGATCGGGTGATCTCCCCCCCGATCTTTGCATCTCCGAGGAACTCGATTCCTTGCGCAACGTAGAAATCAACCATTTTGAGGTTCGTTTCCGGCATCCGCTCGGACGTCTCGACCGTTGAAAGTGACCGTCGCAAAACGCCAGCGCGGTCAGCCGCAGATTCCTGCGTCAGGTTCAGGAGTGCGCGGGCAGCTCGTAGTGCGTCAGCTGGGGCTGGAATTCTCATCGGTCCGACAAGCCGGTCACCGAAAAAAATGTCAACGATATACCCTCTGGGGTCTTCCATATTCCAAGGAGGGTTCTATAAATACCTTGATGGATCAAAAACGATCCAGAATGATTCGGAGGGTCAATGAGCTACGATGATTCGGCATGGCGGGTAATGTCCCGTCTAAAGCTCGCTGGAGACCTTCGGCGTCTCGCGGACGATCTCGAAGATGCCGCTCCTGCCCCAGCGGAGAGCTCACCCGCTGTCATGATAAATTCATGGATGCGCACCACACGAGAAGTGCCGTGCCTAGTTGGAAGAGTTCTCGGCCACCCGAAACTCGAAGATCACAGCCTGATTCACACGAGCGAGCTTTTCCACATTGATGAGTGCGGTGAGTTCGCGCGCACTAGATCGCGCTGGTATCGCCTCGGGACGCACAGGTCGATGAAATCCGGAGCTTTAGTGAAAGCGTAACGCCAGCGATTATCGATCGAACAATGTTGCTGGGCTCGGTGTTGCCACACTGGAATGATAAATGACAAAGCGCTCCGGAAAATCGCATCGCGTACCGTGGACCGACGCCTCGGAAATTACCATACCCGTCTATATGGCGTACTGCGCGATTGCGGCTGCCCTCCGGCCATGGAATAGGGACTGTGCGGGTTTCAACGTCATACTGTGTCCGCATGAAGACTACGACTTTGAGGTCTTTCAAACTGCGGGCAGAATTTTTGTCGGACGTTTGGGCGACGAGGATCGCCCCTTTGTGCACGAGCTATCGAAACGCTGGCAACGACAACAAGGACTGGTGTCCGAACGCGAGCGCGTCGTTTATTTCAAACCTGTTGGGTACAAGGCTACCGATGAGGAAAAGCTTTCCGCCGATGCCATCTTAGACGTGCCCATCAGGACCCGGAGGCACGCGGAGGCGGCGCTTCGCCGGTTCAACGTGCCTCTCGATAACAGGTACGTCGATCTGCTTCTCACTGAGTCTTGGACGCGGCTAGAGAGAGCGTTCCAATTGCGTCGATCCCCGTTGATCGCATTCGATAGACTGCAGCGCGTTTCGACGATATCGACATCGGCTGCCACTCCCACGCCCAATGCGGGCGGGTCCAAGCTTTCGGATTTGCACGGTCTCGGTCCCGCGGTCGCGTGGGGGACGGAATTGGCAACCGATCTCGCCGACTACAAGGCCGGCAATATCGCTTGGGATCGCGTCGATAGCGGCGCTTTGCTGTCAGGACCGCCGGGCACCGGTAAGACGCTATTCGCGCGCGCGCTGGCGAACACTTGCGATGTGCCAATCGTTTATGGCTCCTTTGCCTCATGGCAGGAGAAAGGCTCCATGGATGCGCTCTTGAAAGAGATGCGTAATGCGTTTGACGATGCCGCTTCCAAGGCACCGTCCATCCTGTTCTTAGACGAACTCGATGCGTTCGGTGATCGAAACACCGGGGATCACCACCAGAGTTACATGACGGGTGTCATCACCGGTCTCCTGCAATTGCTTGACGGTTTCGAACGACGTGTCGGTGTGGTCGTGCTGGGGGCGTGCAATTATCCTGACCGTGTCGACCCTGCCATACGTCGCGCGGGACGCCTTAATAGACACCTCCAGGTTCCGCTTCCCGACGCCCCGGCTAGGCGATCAATCGTCCGATATTACAGCGGCGTCGAACTCGACGCAGAACAGGCGATCGTGTTCGATCTGGCCACGGAAGGGTTTGCAGGAGCCGACATCAAGCTGCTCATAAATGACGCGGAGAGGACGGCACGGCGACAATGCGCAAATTTAGCCGCGTCGCACATAATGGAGCATCTGCGCCCTGTGGTAGCGCTGCCTGAGGAGCATATCTATGCGACGGCGGTCCATGAGGCAGGGCATTCACTGGTCGCAGCGGAGTTGAAGTTTGGGGAATTGGTTAAGGTTTCCGTCACGTCTCATGGGGTCTTCAATGGTCAGTCTCAACTTGGGTACACTCGCTACGCATTTCCTTCGGTGAGACGAAGAACGCGTTCGGAATTCCTGGATGAGATTGCTGTGTTTCTCGGCGGGGTCGCGGCGGAGACTGAGGTCTTCGATTCTTTCGATTGCGGTGCGGCCGGTCCCGAGGCCGCTGATCTAACCGCCTTAATGCATAGCACCGGACGTTTTGGCGACGAGAGGCAGGCTTTTGCTGGCTGCGCGACACCGCAGGCAAGT
>NZ_SHMI01000070.1:0-7399 GCF_004284735.1 Shinella sp. JR1-6
ATCGCGTTGCCGATCCAAGCCTGAAATTCAGGACAAAGAAATGATTGCGTCCTACGTCAGGTTAAGGCGACGCCACCGTCGATCTACTCCTTCCGCGCGGCCACCATTCGCAACATCCTGGATTTCCCGAAAGAATTCTCGCCACGTCCAACGGACGTTATCACGCTCGACCGCAACTACCGTTCGACCCAACCGATCCTGGCGGCGGCCAACGGTGTCATCGAGCTTGCGCGGGAACGCTACACCAAAAACCTCTGGACCGACCGCGCTTCGGAGCAACGGCCGATGCTGGTGACGGTCAAGGATGAGGTCGATCAAGCCGCCTATATCGTCGAGCAGGTGCTGGCAAACCGTGAAATCGGGATTACGCTGAAGCAGCAAGCGGCCCTATTCCGAACCTCAAGCCACAGCAGCGCACTGGAGATCGAGCTTACCCGCCGCAACATTCCCTTCGTGAAATTCGGCGGCCTCAAATTCCTCGATGCCGCGCACGTCAAGGACTTGCTGGCGGTCATGCGGTTTGCGCAAAATCCGCGCGACCGGGTTGCCGGATTCCGGGTGCTGAAGCTGCTGCCCGGTATCGGGCCTCAGACGGCTGGCAAAATCCTCGACACGATTGCCGCCGACCCCGAGCCCTTGCAGTCGCTCGCCGAAATTCCACCACCCGCCAAAACCGGCGAAGACTGGCCAGCCTTCGTGACGCTGGTCTCGGCGCTGCGAAAGGCCGACGCGGGATGGCCGGCGGAGATCGGCACGGTGCGGATGTGGTACGAGCCGCATCTCGATCGCATCCATGAGGACGCCGACACGCGCAAGGACGATCTTGTCCAGCTCGAGCAGATTGCCAGCGGCTACGCCAGCCGCGAGCGGTTCCTCACGGAGCTGACCCTGGACCCGCCCGACGCGACCAGCGATCAGGCCGGCGTGCCGCTGCTTGACGAGGACTACTTGATCCTATCGACCATACATTCGGCCAAGGGGCAGGAGTGGCGGGCGGTGTTCATGCTCAACGTCGTTGACGGCTGCATTCCGTCTGACCTCGGCGTCGGCACGACAGAGGAGCTCGAGGAGGAGCGCCGGCTGCTCTATGTCGGCATGACGCGGGCGCGCGACAATCTCACCCTGGTTACGCCGCAGCGTTTCTTTACGCACGGCCAGTCTTCCACGGGTGATCGTCATGTCTATGCGTCGCGAACGCGCTTCATCCCGGCCACGCTCTTGCAATATTTCGAGACGACAAGCTGGCCGAAGGTTTCGGCCGCGGCCAGTGAGCGAAGCGCGCGACAGATCCGGATCGATGTCGGTGCGCGCATGCGGTCGATGTGGAAGTGAGCCATGCAGCCCGTCACGTCGATCGAGATGATGGATCAAAAACCGGACCGCGACGAGCGGGTCCGGCGCATCATCCATGTGGACATGGATGCTTTCTATGCCTCGGTCGAGCAGCGCGATCATCCCGAGCTGCGCGGTAAGCCTGTCGCGGTTGGCGGTTCGGCTGCCCGCGGCGTCGTGGCGGCGGCAAGCTATGAGGCGCGCGCTTTCGGCGTGCGATCCGCTCTTCCTTCGATTACCGCTAAACGTCGCTGCCCAGACCTGATCTTCGTCCCCCCACGCTTTGACGTCTACCGTGCGGTTTCCGCGCAGATTCATGCGATTTTTGCCGAGTACACCGACTTGATCGAGCCCTTGTCGCTCGACGAGGCCTATCTGGATGTCACCGACAACAAACAGGGCATTCCGATCGCGACGGAGATCGCCACCAGGATTCGCGCCCGCATCAAGGAAGTGACCGGGCTCAATGCCTCTGCCGGTATTTCCTACTGCAAGTTTCTCGCAAAAATGGCCTCGGACCTCAACAAGCCCAACGGCCAGGCCGTTATCACGCCCAAGCATGGCCCCGCCTTTGTCGAGGCGCTGGCCGTCAAGAAATTCCACGGCGTTGGGCCTGCAACGGCGAAGAGGATGGCAGCGATTGGAATTGAAACCGGAGCGGACCTCAAGGCAAAATCGCTCCCCTTCCTTCAGGAGCATTTCGGCAAATCCGGCGCCTGGTACTACAATATCTCCCGCGGAATCGATCATCGGGTGGTGCAACCGGATCGGCCACGCAAGTCCGTCGGCGCCGAAGACACGTTCATGGTCGACATCGTCGATCCGAAGGCCGCGCGCGCCGAGATCACACCCCTCGCCGCGAAGGTCTGGCGGCATTGCGAGGGCAATGGCCTTCATGGGCGGACAGTCACACTGAAGGTCAAATATGCCGACTTCCAGATCATCACCCGCAGCAAGACGAGTGCAGTGCCCATCGCCACGATGGATGATCTCGAAGCCATTAGCCAATCGCTCCTCGATCCCTTGTTCCCGACGTCGAAAGGTATTCGCCTGCTCGGCGTCACGCTTTCTTCATTCATGGACGACGAGGTGAGTGAGGCCAATCAGCTCGAGCTGCAGATTTAGGTTCCCGCGGATCGAAGATCGGCAGGTCGAAATCCGAGGCAAGTGCCTTGTTCGCTTTATTGGTTCGGCGGTTGATGCGGGCGACCTTCTAAACCAGGATAGTCGCAAGCAGATATGAGCTGGCAAAGTCGTACAATGACCCGGATCGACAAAAAGCTCACTTCGATTCAAAACGGCTGAGCATCTGCCTCAGTTGATCATTTTGAAGCCGGAGCTTCACTGCCAGCTGGAACCGTAGTTTCCGGATCTCGCTGTCCAGCGTCCGAACTGGATCTGGTTCCTTTGCAACCGCTTTCTCCGCCAAGGCGATAGCCGCGTCCGCGTCCCTGGGATGACCCGGCAACTCCACCTTGGCCTTCTTCCGGGTCACGCGCGGGGCCCTATTCGGCGGATTTCGACGTTTGGCGCCGATGATCACCACAGTGCGATCCGGGGCCAAGGCGATGGCTTCATCGGCCGACACAGAGTCAGCCACCTCTGCTGCCATTGACGGCGGTGGCTCCTGACGATCACCGGCTTCGCCCTTGCCACCTTGCGACGCGGCCGATGGTTTCGGCTGAGGTGTAGGCTCGCCCCCTATCGATGCTTCAGAAGCGGTCGAATTGGCTCCTGGCCCTTCGACCTCTTTGGGGATCTCGGTGAAGCTGGCGTGGCCAACGTCGTGCTGATCCGCAGTCTTTCCCCGAGACAGCAATCCGGTGAGAAGTTTCCAGGGCGATTTTACCATCGCTTTTCAACTCCCATCATGTCGTACGCCCCGGCAACCCATTGGGCAGCGGAGACGAAGATGCCCGTTGTCAGCGGTCGAGCTAAATCGCACTGAAGAGGAGGGCCGGCCTGATAGCCGACCAATCCTCCGACATCAGCTCAGAAGAGACCGAGTCGCTTGCGGAGATCAGCATTCTCCGCGCGGAGCTTTTCCGCAAGCAGCTTGCGCAGGCGCTGGTTTTCCTGCTCGAGCTGAAGCAGATCCTCCATCTCCTCACCAGCCGCTGTGATAGGCGAGACAGCCTGCGTGGCGGGTTCGACAGTCGACTCGACAGCAGCCTTGGCTTTGCGTCCGCCACGACGAGCAGCTGGCTTTACCTCGGCTGCGGCGTTCTTGCTACCCCTCTTAGCCCGTGTTTTCTTAACAGCGGGCGCGTCGCCCAAAGCATCAGAAGCTGCGGTTTCCGGCGCCACTTTCTTGGTCCGCGGGCCTCGCTTCTTGGGCTCAGGGGCCTTTGGCAGAGCAGTTTCGGGTTCGGTGGACACCTGTTCGGTCATGCTTGTGTCGTCGGCCATCTGTTCCTCCAGTGCAAAGATTGATGTTGTTTTTTGCTGCAGATCTGCTGTCAACGCGGGCGCGTGGGCTACCTCGTGCGTCGCCGCATCTGAATCGGCGCGAAGCCCTTCAACGCTAGATGCCTCCGCCGTGCCGCCATCCTCGGCGAACCGGCGCAAATCGACGTTGCCCCAGATTGAGTTGGATTGCGGCGTGAGTTTTCGACGCGCACCCTTGTATTCAACGACAAAATTCTTTTGTGGCTTCTTCAAATGATCGAGGCTCCAGGTACACGCATTTGGTCATGCGCAGAGAGACATGTCTCGCACAGAAATGCAAATTCCGCCCCCGCGCAAGGCCGGGCATGCCGAAAACGGTTGTGCTATCGAGGATGAATGGTTGCGGCAATGTCAGCCGATCCATAATATTTGCCGGCGGCGTCGACGCCGCTTGTTTCACGAGGATAACCATGGCGACGGGCACCGTTAAGTTTTTCAATCAGGACAAGGGTTTTGGCTTCATCACGCCCGACAATGGCGGGCAGGATGTATTCGTCCATGTCTCGGCGGTGCTGTCGGGCGGGCCTCTGAAAGATGGCACGAAGGTCAGCTATGACATCGGTCAGGATCGCAAGACCGGAAAGTCGAAAGCGGAAGATGTTCGCGCGATCTGATCGACCTCTGCGGCACGCGGCGGTTATTTGCCGCCGCCTATGAGTTCGAGAGTACGACGATCTGGCTCGCCGGCAAAGAAGCGCTCCAAAGCGAGCCGGAAACGTTCCCCGTCCTCAGCGGCAGCTTCGCCGAACAGCGTCATCGATGAGCGGAATTTCAGATCATCGGGCGAACTGAAAATATCATGGGCGGAACGGTCGGTTACTCCAAGCACCGCATCAGTGGCCCGCGCCAATCTGTCAGCAAGTACCGAATGTCGGAGATAAGCCCGGGCTTCCTCGATAGAGCCGATGCGGTAGAAGTCCGCGGTGGGAGACCTGCCCAGCGCGCGCAATTGCGGGAAGATGAACCACATCCAATGGGTTTGCTTGCGTCCGGCCCTGAGTTCAGCGAGCACCGTCTCGAAGACGCGGTCTTGTGCTGCAACGAAGCGGGAAAGCTCGAAAGGATCGTCCTTTCGGATGACGCCGTCAGATCGGTGCGGCGGCCAGGAGGACCGCGACTGGCACCGTGATTGCCGACGCGCTGATCGCGACCGCCGCCGCAAGCCTGATCAGGCGGGCGCGTCTCGCGCGCCGAGGATCCCATTCATACGCCATACCTGTCCCTCCGAACGTCAGAACATCATGTGACGCCGAGAGAGTCCATCCCCTTCCGAGCTCGCGCGTGATCTCGCGAGCTATTGCAAAGCGCCGCACGGCTCTTATTTCTTGCTGCGGAGGTCATTGGAGTAGCTGCGATGCAGGAACCCGTCATAAATATCGTGTCGAATGATACGGTCGAAATCTTGGTGCCGAGCGGAAACAATGGCCGGCTCCAATGCTCTGTCGTCTGCCTCTGTTGCGAGCGGGCGGACCAGCCGATGGACGACGATGGCTGCGGCATTTGCGATGCATGCCTTGGTGTACCCATTCGAGCACCCGATGCTTCGGACGGCCTTGAATGTCTGACGCCCTCCCCCCATCTATCGCTCAACGCCCGTCATCGATGACTGCCTGCAGCGATTGTACTCAGTCGCGCGTTTGTGGTCGTCCGGGTTTGAATGGCGCTCCCCGAAAGGGTCGAGCGCCATTCGTTCATTTCGGCATTACACCTACCATGATTGCGACGAACGTTTGACTTCCTGTCGTGGTGCACCAGATGAGCACCGTTCGTCCGACTCAAGCGGAAGAACTGGGGAGGTCTCGCAGCCCCCGCTGCATCGGATCTCCCCATCAACAGACATGCATGCGGGACACGAAATGCCGCTTATCAGAAAGCAGGGCGCATCGACGCCGAAGGAACTCGGGCTGTTCTGGCCAATGCAGACGTCCGACGGAATGACCGTCGACGTCTTCATCTATGCCAGCACACTGCAGCAACTCGATCAGGCCTCGCTTGGCCCGGTCGGGTTGCTCAAACGGCATAGGACTTTGCTCGAAAGCATCGCAAGCGAGAAATTCGACCGACAAGGCGCGACCGGCACCAATCTCCATATTACGGAAGAGGATCTACGCGTCGCGCAAGCGAGCGGAGCGAAGGCAGACGACGCACAGTAGGGGCATAGGATCGGTGATGACGCCAACGTGGTCATCACGCATCCGTCGTCGGCCTCGCGCCCCGTCCCTCGACTTCATTCGCTTTCATCGCGGCTTCGATCTGCCCGATCACCTTTGCCGCCTTGAGTAAGATTGCCTTCATCTCATCGTCGTAGAGATACACCGGCATCCCTCCCGCCTGAATGATCCATAGCCTCGGCGGATTCCTGAAGCCGCCCGAACTCCCCGAGCAAATCCCAGCCCTCCTTGATCGTGACGTAGGCACATCCGAGCAGTCGAAGCTTTTCGCCTTCGGAGAGTGTTTGCACCTCGTCCGCCGCGCTCGTCAGTTCCGCGACTACGTCAGCAATTCTCTTCACCAATCGCCTCACCTGCGTGGGCCGCCGGCAGCTCTACGACGGATTTGCTTTTGGTTTTGACTTGGCTTGTGGCTTGATCCGGATACGCAACAGTCCGCCCTGCGGATGGTCGATCTCGAAAGCGTTCGTCTTACGTACTAGGTCGCTGAGTTTCCGGAAGCCGTAGGTGCGCGGATCGAAGTCGGACGCGAGATTTGCAAGCTGGGTCCCGACCGCGCCAAGGGGCACCCAGCCGTCCTCGCTCTCCATCTGCGCAATAACCTTGCGGATGATCGGCACTGCAGCAGATAGCTGCTGCAGGGGTTTCGCCGTCACAGTGGATTCCACTTCATTCGCGGGCGCGGAAGGCATAAGGTTTTCGGTATAGACAAACCGCCGGCAAGCCTGTCGGAAGCTCTCCGGCGTCTTCTGTTCGCCGAAACCGAACACATCTATTCCCTGCTCACGGATGCGCGCGGCAAGCCGCGTGAAATCGCTATCGGAGGAAACTAGGCAAAAGCCGTCGAAACGACCGCTATGGAGGAGATCCATGGCATCGATCACCAGGGTGATGTCTGAAGCGTTCTTGCCCGTCTTATAGGCAAACTGCTGCTGTGGTATGACCGCATGTTTGGCCAATATCTCGGCCCAGGCCTTCGAGCGCGCGCTGGAGAAATCACCGTAGATGCGGCGGACGCTGGCCTCGCCGATCTTGGCAATCTCCTCGAACAGGCCATCCGCGATCTTCGCAGAGGCATTGTCGGCATCGATGAGAACGGCAAGACGAGGCGAACGGGGTTCGGATGGCATGAGGCCTCCTGTCAGAGGATGGGGCAGGGGAGTATACCGCCCCACGACTGGAGGTCGATAGAAATTGGATTGAGGACAGGACAGAGCGTGATGCGGTCACCTTCAGTTTTCCCAACAAGAGTGCGAAGTCGTGATAAAGACCTGCAGTCATCGCGACCGCGTGGAGCGCTTCATCGGAACGGATTAACAGGCCATGCGTTCCGGCTGGCGGTCTTGAGATCCCATCAGGGGTGAGTAGCGGCCTGCACCGTGGCAGAGTGAGGTCGCTAGAAAACTCTCTGGAGGCCAACCATGCCGATAACAGCAGATCAATCTCAA